>JBHHVX010000012.1:0-42253 GCA_046754505.1 Phycisphaerae bacterium
CGACTCAGACGATCACGGTGAGTGACACGACGGCCCCAGCGGTCACGGCCCCGACGGACATCACTGTCGAGTGCGTCGGCGCAATCCCGGCGGCGGCAGTGGATCATGCGAGCTATGTTGCGCTCGCCGGCGCCGCGGCGTTCGACAATTGCACAGCGAATATCGACTTGATCGTATCCTCGGCCGATGGTGCGTTGACCGGGACGTGCCCCAGCACGTTCGCAAGGACCTACACGATCACGGACCTGTGTGGCAACGCCACGACGGCGACTCAGACCATCACAGTAAACGACATCACACCACCGACGATTACCCTCTCGCCGGGGCCGGTGGGCGTCCAGTGCAGCATCGATGTGCCGGCGGCGGACACGGCTCTGGTTTCCGCGACCGACAACTGCTCGGCGCCGGCGAACATCGCGATTGTTTTCGTCAGTGACGTCTCCGATGGTCTGCTCTGCCCCGAGACGATCACTCGCACCTATCGTGCCACGGACGAGTGCGGGAACTTCGCCGAAGTGACGCAAACTATCACCGTCAACGACACAACGCTCCCATCGGCCACTGCGCCGCCCGACCTGTCGGCGGTTCAGTGCGCCAGTGGCATCCCGGCCGGTGCGACGACGCAGGCGCAACTCGTTGCCCAGGGAGGGTCGGCTTCCGACAACTGCACGATACCGGCCAACCTGTCAGTGTCATTCACGGATGGCCCCCTGGGCGGCGGCGGGTGTACGGCAAGCCTGACGCGAACTTATACCATTGTGGATGAGTGCGGAAACTTTGTTCAGGTCGCTCAGGTCATCGCTGTCAACGACACGACACCGCCGGCGATCACGGCATCGCCAGCCCCCGTGACGGTGGAATGTATCGCGGATGTTCCAGTGGCCAACACGGCTTTGGTCACTGCGACCGACAACTGCGCGGCTCTCACGATCACATTTGAAGGCGATGTCTCCGACGGCGCGACCTGCCCTGAGACGATCACGCGGACCTACCGCGCCACGGACGACTGTGGCAACATGACCGACGTCGCACAAGTCATTACCGTCCAGGACACCATCGCACCCGTGGTGACGTGCAACAACACGACGGTCGCGGTGACCGTTGCGCCTGGCGGCGCTTGTGAGGCCATCGTGGACGTGAATCCGCTCGTGACGGTGACCGACAACTGCGATGCGAATCCCACACTCACCGGCACGCGGAGCGATGGCCTGCTCGTGACCGATCCCTATCCGTGCGGGACGACGACGATCGACTGGATCGGGACGGACGTCTGCGGGAACAACAATGGCGCCTTGCCATGTACGCTCAGCGTGACGATCGACGCGACGACCAACATCATGACCACCTTGGAATTGGACAACGGCTTGCCGCCGCCGACACTCACACGGTGCCTGACCTTCGAGTTGCATCGCTGCACGGTGGGGGCCTCGTCCTGTGCCCAGCCGGACCCGCTCGTCGTCGACCAGGACGTCACGTTCACAAACGGCGTCGGCAGCCTGTTGTTGGCCGTTCCGTGTGGACAATATACCTGCATGACGGTCCGTGACAAACTGCACACGCTTCGGAGGGTGATCGAGCCGCTACCCGACAATATGGTCGAATACGTTGCCGACTTCACGGCCGTCGGCGGCACGGAATTGATCGGCGGGAACTGCAACGACGACTGTTGGATCGATGTCATCGACTTCGGGCTTCTTGCCGGACAGTGGAATGTGACCTACGACAGTAACGGAGACCTGGTGACGGATGGCAACACGCCGTGCACGGTCTTCAGCCTGAACGCCGACATCAGTGGTGACGGCATCGTGAATAATGCGGACTTCACCTTCATCCAGCTCAACATATTCCAGTTTGGTGAGATGAGTTGCTGTGGAGGAACGACGACGCCGGTCTGCGGCGGGGCACCCGGGCAAACCGCGCCCGGTGGGCGGTTTGCCGGTCCGATCGACCGGATCTCCGTCCAGCAGCTTTACAATCTTGGGCTGAGCGACGCGGCCGCAGGTGACCTGAATGCGGATGAGTGGCTCGATGTCCAGGACATCGGCTTGTGGATGCAGGGGGAGCGTCCGAGTGTACGACCGCGACGGCCCGTGCATCTGCGGCCGCGCGGTTCTCAGAGGTAGTGTGATCGCGGGCCTCGGTCTCCGATCCTCGCGAGGCGATGGTCGTTCATGTAATGCCGTCTTGGCCGTTGAGGCGCGACTGCGAGCGGATGTGCGATGTGCAAGCTGTGTTCAAGGACGACGACGATCGCGCTCCTCGCGCTGCTCGGGGCGTTGGTGCCGCGAGCCGCGCGCGCCAATGTCAATCTCGAGTGGCGGTTGGAACAGACCGGTCCGACGCCCATCGGGCAGGTCGTCCGAGTCGGCCTCTACGCGGTTTCGGATTCGGCGGTCGACCAGGCATTCGCCGGAGCGGATGTCATCGTCACCTGGGATCCGATGCGTCTCCAGATGAGTAACATCGACAACAACGGACCCTATCAGTGGCAGATGTCCGGGTTCCCGTTCCAAGATCCGTTTGGCCTGAATGAGTGGCCCATTCCACAGGACGGCAACTTGCTCTATATCGCTCAGGGGGACTTCACCCCGCCGCTGGCGACACCCGCCGGCCTGTTGATGACCACCTTTGTGCTGAAGGCAATGGCGCCGACGTGCGGAACTGTGATCTCGATTCTGGACATGGCCGGCTCGCCGCCGACGCAGACGATCGTATGGAGCGGGCAGACACCCGGAGTGCCTGTTACGGGGACCTTGGGGTCCGTTGCCGTTCCGCTGGCAACCCCGCCCTGTGCGCTGGGAGACCTGAATTGCGATGGTTTCTCGGATGGTGCAGACGTCGCGCCGTTTATCCAGGCTCTGTTGGATCCGGTCGCCTACCACGCGACCTTCCCGAATTGCGACATTGGCCAAGCGGATCTGAATGGCGACGGCGTCATCGATCCGATGGATGTGCCGGTATTCGTGAGTCTGCTTCTCGGGGGTTAGAGCGTTTTCGGTAGTTGTTCCGGGAACGACGCATGACGCATTGAGATTGACTGGACCGTCCGCATCAGCGCGCGGTCATGCCCGTTGACGAGGAGAGAGCGGCTGCGCCCTTCGGGGTGATCGTTCTATCCACGCGGTTGGCGCTGGACGTAGATCCTCATCGCGCGGAGAGCCGGGCGACGAGAGGGCTCCGGGGTTATCGGACACTCCGGATTCGGAGGCTTGACGCGCCTACGATATGATGAAGGGGGAGACTGTCCGCAAGTCACGCGGACTCGGTCATTTATCGCCTCGCAACTGGGAGGAATCCCGGTCGATCTCAACTGGAGTGCCGACTCCGACCTCGTCTGGTTCTCGAACGGACCACGGCGAAGGCGCGCCGGTCGCGTGTTGAGGCTGAGCGAACTGCCAGACATCTGGCGCGGCGATGGACCGTGATATATGATGACCACGATCCGGCCAACACGGGGGTTTGTGTGTGGTGTGGCAGCGCTTCTGGTAGTGCTCTGCGCTCGCCGCCTGCACGCCGACACGGAGCCGTGCATGCATCCCTCGCCGGGACCCGCGACAATCAGCCTGCGATGGCTGGGAGGTCCGACCTGTATTACCGATCCGACGCGTCTGAACACCACGTTCGATATTGAAGCCGACATCACGGGCCTCGATCCGGGCGGGGGCAGCGAACGAAGAATACGCGGAGCTCAACTCCTCCTGCGATTCACGAGCGCAAGCTGCACCGGAGCCGTCCCGCCGTTCACCTACCTTGTCGTCGACGCCGGTGAACCGGGCAGCCCCGGGGCGACCGACCGGTCACCCTTTCAGTTGCAGGTCGCTGTGTCGGAACAGGATCCGGTGACGGGCGGTCCGGCCGGCGAGATTTCCTATACCGTTGGAATCTCGCCGTTCCGAACGGAGTCTGCCTGTGACAACGCCCTGGCCACGCTTCGTTTCCTGTTGACGGGTGAGGGCGTGTTCAGGATCTGGTTCCGCGACCATGCGATCCTGCCCACGACGATGGTCAGCGATGATGTCGGGGCATGGATGGTGCCGACCATGACGCCCGACGCGTCGAGTCCGCTCAAGATCGTCGTTGATTTCACGCCGCCGGTGATTGCGACATCACCAGCCGACCTGTCGGTCGACTGCATAGGCGATATTCCGCTTCCCGACACAAGCCTGGTCGCCGCCACCGATAACTGTTCGCTTCCCGTCAATATCGTGATTACTCACGTTGGAGACGCCCTGAGTGGCAACACGTGTCCCAGAATCATCACGCGTACCTATCGGGCGACCGACGAGTGCGGACACACGACCGACGTCATCCAGACGATCACCGTCCTGGACAACACGCCGCCCGCCATTACGGCCGCACCGGACTCGGTGATCGTGGAATGCGTCAGCGACGTGCCGGCTCCCGACACAGGCCTCATTGGCGCGACGGACAACTGCACGGCGCCGGCCAATATCACGATTACCCATATCGGAGACGTGGCCGTCGGCGATGCGTGTTCGCGGATCATCACACGCACGTATCGCGCGACGGACGAGTGCGGCAACATGACCGATGTCTCGCAGGGCATCGCAGTTGTTGATACCACACCGCCGACGATCACGGCCTCGCCTTCGGCGTTGGCGGTGCAGTGTATCGGAGATGTTCCTCCTGCCGACACGGCCTTGGTGGCCGCTACCGATAACTGCTCTGCTCCGGTGGACATCAGCATCGTACACGTCGGCGACGTCGTGAGTGGCGGCGCGTGTTCTCAGACCGTGACGCGGACCTACCGTGCGACCGATCTGTGTGGCAACGCGACTGATGTCACGCAGACCATGACCGTTCAGGACACGACTCCACCGATCATCACGACCTGCCCGAGCGACCGGTCCATCCCCGCAGCGGCGGATTGCACCGCGACGATGCCCGATCTCCGCCTCGATCTGGCCGCGACCGACAACTGCACCACCACGCTGGACGTCCGTCAGAGTCCTGATGCGGGCACGACTCTCGGCCCCGGAGAGACGGTCGTCACGTTTATCGTGTCGGATCCATGTGGCAACGCCACGACCTGTTCGGCGACCCTGACGGTCGCGAGTCAATCGGGACCGGTGATCACGGGATGTCCTCCGGAGGTATCGTTGACGGGCAATGCTGACTGCCAGGCTCAGGTGCCCAGGTTGATCGCCGACGTAACGGTCACCGACATGTGCGACGCGAACCTGACCATTACACAGTCGCCGGCCGCCGGGACGCTCATCTCCATCGGGCGGACGGAGGTCACGATCACCGTAACGAACAGCTCCGGCCTCACGGATACGTGCGCGACGACGGTCGTCGTCCTGCCTGGGGCTGTTGCCGACACGGATGGTGATGGTGTGCCCGACTGTGTCGACAACTGTATCACAGTTCCCAATCCCGACCAATTGGACTCGAACGGCGACGGTATCGGCGATGCCTGCTCCGGCGTCCCTGCCACGGGGCCGCTGCCCGGCTGCGGCAATGGTGCCTTTGGCATCGGCGGTGTCGGGGCATTGCCCTTGCTGATGCTCGGGTTGGGATACGGGAAGGCCCGGACGCGCTCACGGCGTCGAAGAGCGGCCGGGCGCCGGCAACGCTCGTGACCCCTCCGCGGTGGTCCGTGTCTGGCGGTCGAGAGATCGGGCGTCGCACCGATTAACCGGAGCGCGGTTCGTGTGCCCCGGACATTGGCGGCAGCTTCTCCAGACGATGGCGCAGGGCACCCCGGCTCATGCCAAGCAGCCGCGCCGCCTCCGACGTATTTCCCTGGCAGTAGTCAATTGCCTGAAGAATCACCCGTCGCTCGATGTCCGTCAGCGTAAATGACTCGCGCCCGAAGGGAAACATGAGCTTGTCGAGGCTCACGGCCTGCGGGGTGAGATGTTCCTGATTCAGGCTGACTTCCGCCGGCTTGATCGACCCGTGCTCGTTGAGGAGCACGGCCCGTTGCAACACATTGTCGAGTTCGCGGACATTGCCCGGCCAGGAATACCTCCGCATAGCCTCATGTGTCGTCTCGGAAAGGGCGGGCGGCTCTCGGTGAAGTCGGCGAGCCTGTCGGTTGATGAAGTGTTCCGCCAGCAGCAGGAGATCATCACCGCGTGCCCGCAGGGGCGGAGATTCGACGGCGAGCGATTGAAGTCGAAACAGCAAATCCTTGCGAAATCGTCCATCGCTTACGAGGCGTGTCAGATTACAGTTTGTGGCGGCGATGGTCCGTGCGTGAACCCGACGTTCGCGTGTGCCGCCGAGTCGCCGGAACACCCGCTGCTCCAGAACCAGCAGGAGCTGAGCCTGAAGCGCCAAGGGCATGTCGCCGATCTCGTCCAGAAACACTGTCCCTTCTCCGGCGGCTTCGAACAGCCCCTTCTTGTTGGTCTTGGCGTCCGTAAACGCTCCCCGCTCGTATCCGAACAGCTCGGCTTCCACCAGCGACGGCGGCAGGGCCGAGCAGTTGATCTGCACGAATGGGGCGTCGCGCCTCGGCCCGAGGTCATGGAGACGGTGGGCGATCAAGTCCTTGCCGGTTCCGCTTTCTCCCGTGATCAATACCGTCGGAAGGTTGCCCTGCTCATCCGCCGGAACGGTGGCGATCTTGTCGACGAGTTCGATCAGGCTTCGCATCGCCGGACTACGCCCGATGATGGCGCGCTCGTCGCCCCGCCGCCGCCGCTCACGTTCGAGGACGTCCAGCCGGTCGATCAGCCGGCGATTCTTGAGCGCCCGGTCGATCACCAGTTCCAACTCGGCGATTCCCACCGGCTTTTGCAGGTAATCTGTCGCGCCGACCTTCATCGCGGCCACCGCACCTTCCACGGTGCCGTAGGCCGTCATCACCAGGATGGGAAAGTCGTGCCCCGCCTGGCGCATGCGTTGAATCAGTGCCACGCCGTCGAGGTCGGGCAATCGGATGTCGACCAGCGCGACTTGTGGCTCGTACGACGTGAGTTTCTCGAGGGCTTGCTCGGCCGTACTCACCGTGGCGCAGTCGTGGCCGCTGCGCTGGAGCTCCAGGCTGATGGTCGCCAGGAGGATCTCTTCGTCGTCGACAATGAGGATGTCAGCCATGGGTAATCTTTGCGTCCGGTCGGGTCGGCATCGTGAACCGAAAAACCGTGCCGCCTCCCGCAGGGTTCTCGAATGATAACTGCCCTCCATGCAATTCCGCCACCTTCCGAGCCATCGCCAGTCCGAGGCCATGTCCGCTACGCTTGGTGCTGAAGGCGGGATCCAGAATGCGATGCCGGATCTCCTTGGGGATGCCGGGCCCCGTGTCGGTGATCGTGAGAGACCATTGCATGCCATCTTTGTCACGATCGGTCCGGATCATCACGCGACCGTCGTCGCCGACGGCCTCGATCGCGTTCGCCACGATGGCAGCCACCGCCTGCTCGAATTGTCTCTCGTCCACGTCCACTCGTTCGAAATCGTCCGCGATGGATCGCTCAAGGCCAATCGATCGACGCTGTGACATGGGGCGGAATACCGTCAGAATATTATCAATCAGGTCACGAATGTGGACGGGCTGGGGATGGATGTCCAGTGGGCTGCACGTATGCTCCAGTTCACGGAGCCAGCGTTGCAGAGCCTCGACAGCCGCGACGATGCCGTCCTGTGTGTCGCGCAGTGCTTGATTCTCCGATGACTGTCGCCGGCAGGAGTCGGCCAGGCTCCGAATGCCGGCCAGCGGATTGCGGATGTTGTGGGCAATGTACGAAACGAGTTCACCCATCGCCGCCGCCCGCTCTCGCAGAATCATCTGCTGTTCGATCCGAGCCAGATCGGCGGACATTTTGTTGATCGCCGTGGCCAGCCGGCCGAATTCGTCGCCGGATCGGATTTGCACGCGGTGGTCCAGTCGCCCCTTACCTAATTCGTCTGTTGTGGTTTTCAGGTCCTGGATCGGCAACAACACCCAACGCCGGACGAGAAACATCCCCAGGATTCCAAGAGCCGCCGCCACGACCATGTTGGCCGAAAGAATGAGGATAGCAGTCTGTTGAGTGCTGAACGTGTTTCCGATGGAGGCGCGAACATGCGTGAGCATCCGCGATTCGATTGTCTCCAGATAGTCGTCCAGCGCGAGGTAGGTTGCGGGATCGAAGCCGGATGTGTCGCGCCCGGTTGCGCGCGCAGCCACGAGCCGCCTCATTTCGACCCATTCATCGGGACCTATCGGCGCGAGCTGGTCGTGTTCGAGCGTCTCCGCCAGCGTCTCGATTTCATGCGCGAGTCGCTCGCGCTCCGCCGCGTCCATCGAACTCGTCGAGTTGTCCTGGAGATGGGCCAGTTCCTTCCGAACCAGTGTGCGCAGGAGGCTTACGTTGGTCATGCCGGCGCGCGAGACGGCGAATGCCCGTGCAGCGTCTTCAAAGTAGGAGCTGATCGAGCGGACCGTCAGCATCAACGTGGCCGCGAGGGTGAGTTCAAACGCCACGAGCAGGAGGGCACACTTTGCGCGAAGGCTCATTGAGAGGAGTGACTCCCCGGCCCGCTACGGAATGTAGTTCCAGCGCCACCCGTTTGCCTGCATCGGATTCTTGACCGAGACCACGTGACCGCCGACGAATGCCACGTTCAGGCTTCCTCCGTGACGATACGAGGGGAACCAGAAGCTCCCATCGTCGTAACCGCTGCCCTCATTGAGCGGGGGGGCGATGTAGTAGGGAACCCGACCCGAGCGATCCGCCGCTGCTCCATCGACATCCATGACGAGTGGCACGTCGGGATGCTCGAGTATCTTGCTGCTCAGAACCCGGGTCCGCATGTGCGGGCCGGCTCGATGCAGACGCCGGTTGAAGCCCATACTCACGTCAGTGAACGGATACACCGCCCCATTGCTGCACGGACGATTCGCGCGCCGCCGGAGGGTGCCACCGGCTTCCGGGCACATCATCACTTGGCGTTGGCCGTCATAGGTTGCGCGTACCGCTTCCGGCGCGTCCCAGAACTCGTCGACCCGATAGATGCTTTCCTGGAAATCCTCGATGAAGAAGAACCGCGGTCCCAGCCGCTCGCTGTCACCCCGTGTGCGAACGGCAAAATCGTCCGCAAAAATCCGGAAGTCGAATGCCACCTGTCGCATTTGGCTGACGCACTTCAGGTTGCGCCCGGCGCGCCGGCAGGCTGCCAAAGCCGGCAGCATCACGGCGATCAGGAGGCCTATGATGGACATTACCACGAGCATTTCCAGGAGACTGAACGCGTCCCGGGTCTGGTTCAAGGATAGCGCGCAGCCACCCGGCGCCTGCGGACGCGCCTTCCGAGGCTCGGCCGCTCGCTTCGGCACAACCAACGTTTGCACGCCGACGATGCCCATTGTGGGTTCTTCAGCCTCCTCCCGATCCGCCGTAAGGTTGAGTCACCAAGTCCCCCAACGGCTCGCTAGCCCCGCTTCCATTGGCGGCGAGCAGGCTCGCGATGAACCCGCCGATGTCGGCGCCGTTGATGAGGCCGTCCTCGTTGAAGTCGGCTCGCGCGAGCAGGGCGCCGAACGCTTCGGGCGAAACGCTTCCCGGTTGAAGCAGCGTGTCCACGAGAACGACCAGATCCGCCAGATCGACGTCCAGATCCATGTCCAAGTCGCCCATGATGACGATGAGATTCCGGTCCGCAGGGCCGACCTGCCCATCGCAGTTCAAATCGAAGAGGCTGAAGTTCGGTCCGAAGTTGATCAGTTGGACAATGCCATTAACGGTTGCGTCCGCGTCCCAGCCGGTGACCCCATCATGGTCGGTTAGGTATAAATCCAGCGCCGCCACGTCCGCCGATTGAACGATTCCGTCGCCGTTGAAATCGCCCGCGACCGGATCGAACAAGACGTCCGTCCACGCGAGCAGAGCGCCCGACGGATCCTCCTGGACGTAGGCCATGCCGGCCAAGAGATTGAGATCCCATGTTGATGGATTGAGATAGTCATCGGGAACCAGATACTCCCACCCCGAAAGGAGTGCAAACCGCGGGTCGTTGCGTAGCGGGTTTCCCGGCGGAATGGCGGTGACGCTGTCGACAAGATCGGCAAGACCCTCTTGGATCGATGCCTGATTGGTGTCCTGGCCGTCGAGCGGCTGAACCGCCTCACCGAGCTGGGTGGCCGCCGCCGCGTTCGTCAGCGGGAAAACGACGGTCACAAGCGTCAGATTGAGGTTGGCGGCGTATTCGAATCGAACATCGACCATCGGCTTGTAGACGCCGTCGCCGCCGGCCCCACTGAACGGCTCGAAGGCGTGAGCGCGATGCAACAGCCGACCTCGCGCCAGCCACACTTCCTGCGGCTCGAAGATGCCGTTTCCGTTCCCCGTCACCTCGATGATCTGTGTGATGTGGTCGCCAAACAGAGCGAGGTGCCACTCCTCGCCGCTTCGTTCGACGAATGGGGGGGTCGACAGGATGTTGTCCAGGTCATCGCCCTGAGTCGCCACGCGATCGGCCAACGTCGGGGCGGACGGCTTCCCGCCGAATCGGGCGGCGTTGCCCGTGTATCGAAAGGCGGGGAAATCGACTTCCCCCCCCGTGTCGACACTATTGTCTACATCAAACTCGACGAACCCGAACACCGGATTCGGCCCGTAAAGATATGGTGCGTATGTGCCGCTGCTCAACGCCAGCGGCCCCGGAGGATTCACGAATCCCTGAAAGGTGATCTCTATCCTCAAGAAATCGCCATTTGCGACCCAAGTGCCGACGTATGGATCCACATACGAGTCATTCGGAAGCCATGGACCAATCTGATAGCCGGCGACATCCGGTATGGCGTGGACGGCTTCGTCAACGATTCCGTCCGCTCCAAGGTCCGCGCGCCGAATGACCGCATCGCCCGTGGCGTCCGGCTCAATGTGCACCTGAGCGCGCGCTGTGCCGACAAAAGCGGTCGCGGCCCACAGGACGATCAGCCAACGTCGTATCCCGAAGTTCATGGCCATATCATCTCACCTGACATTCCGTACGGCTCCATGATACACAATGGCTCCTCCCGGCACAAGACCTTGATGCCGGGCGGAGAGCATTCCTGCCTCGAATCTTGCAAAGAGAGCCCTGCGGCTGCGGAGATGACGCGACCGGCCAAGGGTGGCCACACTGCGGGCATTGACGGGCGTGTCGACCGCGGTGGCCGCACGCAACACAACCTGCCGACGCGGGCTTTCATCGCGGGACGCTCTTGCCGGCTGTCTATCTCTCCTCCTCTGCTCGCTCGTCCGAAACTCGACTCGAGGAGAGTGGGGCCCGCCCCACCGATTGCCGGTTGGTCGGGCCCCACTTGGGCGAACGCCGCCTCAATGGGCAGCCGTCAGGAGGAGAAGGACGATCATATCTGTCTGGCCGATGACGATGTCGCCATCGGTCATTCTCGTTCACGCAGCGGTCGAGCGCAGCACGCCGCAGTCAACATGCTCGCGAGTGTCGGTGGCGGGACACACTTGCCGGACAGCCGCACCTCGTCCGATTCCACCGGCCTGTCGACGGCGTGTCCTCTCGGACAAGAGCACTCGCTTCCGTCGCCCCAGCGTTCCTAATCGTGGCAATCATTGTTCCAGCTCGCGCAGCCCGACAGCGGCGTCTGGACCCGTCGACATACTGATCCCGTAACCTCTCTTCAAGACCAAGGTTAACTCATCACACGATGACGACGGCCGTGGCCTCGCATCGCTAGAGACATGACTTCAGCGCGTCGACGAGTGGCCATGGTGAGCCAACTGGCCAACCCTGGCCGTCGCGCAGCCGCGATCGAGGCACGACGGCGCGGCAACGAGGGCCGTCCGCCGTTCGTGCATGGCCCGAGGCGGCTGTGCTCCGAGCCGATTCCAATACTGTCCTGTGACGATCGCACGCTCCTTCCGCGATGTGGGATTGTCTTCGGACCGGCATCCCCTATCGGACGGCTAAACAGCCGGCCACATGGCCACATATAGCCGGCGTGACTTGCTGCGCGTAGCGAGGCGATGCCCGTCCCGCTTCCTCAATCTTCGGCGGAATCAGGACTTGCCAGTCAAACGACGGGGGGGCGCCCCGAATACTGGGCGCTGGCACGCGGGATGCGATAAGCCAATCAAGCGACGTGGCCACGACAGGTAGATCGGCTGCCGCGTCGCCGCGACGCGAGGCATGTGAGTTTCACGGGGATCTGACAAGTTCCCCGATTTGCAGAGCGGTCCGAAGATGGACACGAGGCCGGATGGAGTGGAGTGGGTTTAAGCCGCTCGTGCCGGGGGGAATCGGGTCGCGAATGCTTTTGGAGTCGTGCGGGGCGACTCGAGCGGCGGTGGTTGCGCAGTTCGGACGGGGAGAACGAGCTGCGCACCACCCGCCGACTTTTTTCATGCGCCTCTCGGGCACCACCGGATGAATCCTGAGCCGAGCCGCGCGAAAGCTGGCATCCTGCTTGTTTTGGTGGAGGCAAAACAACTTCGCCATATTCGGAGCCCCGTCGACTACGGATAGAAGCGGCCGAGCATCCTGGGAAACGGGATCGTTTCGCGGATGTGCTTCAACCCACAGAGCCATGCCAGGGTTCGCTCGACTCCCAGTCCGAATCCGCTGTGCGGAACCGTGCCATACCGTCGCAGGTCGAGATACCACTCGTAGTCCTCGCGGGGGAGCTCTTCCTGCTCCATCCGGCGGAGCAGGACGTCCAAGTCGTCCTCGCGCTGTGATCCGCCGATGATCTCGCCGTAACCCTGTGGTGCGAGCACGTCAAAGTTGTTGCAGAGTCGGTCGTCGTCGGCGTTTTGCTTCATGTAAAACGCTTTGACTTCGCGGGGGTAGTGCGTCACGAATACCGGTCTCTCGTGAAGACGGCTGATGATTGTTTCGTCGCTGCCGCCGAGGTCCTTGCCCCACGCGAAGTTCTCCGCCAGTTCGATGTGGTGCGGGATGTTTCGGACTTCGGTCTCCAGTTCCTCGAGTTCCTCGCGATGCTCGATGATCTCGGCTGCAAGCTTGTCCTGCTTCCACTGTTTGATGCCCTTCGCCGAAACTTGCGATTCCTTTTCGCTGAGCTGTTTGCTCAATTCACCGATCCGGGCCTGTTTTACGCTCAGGTCGTCCTCGAGAAGGTTTCGTGCTTTTTTGCTATGCAGCAACTCCGCCGCTTCGGAATAGGTGATCCGATGGAACGGCTTCCGGATCGATTCCAGGCCGGCAAGGTCGCGCCCGAGGAACTCGAGGTCGGGCCGATGATCTCGCAGCACCCGTTGAGCGATCGAGCAGATGAAGTCTTCGGCGATCTCAAGAATCCCATCGAGGTCGCAGAATGCCACCTCGGGTTCGACCATCCAGAACTCCGTCAGGTGTCGCCGTGTCTTGCTTCTTTCTGCCCGAAACGTGGGACCAAAGCAATAGACCTTTCCCAACGCCATGCACGCCGATTCGACGTAGAGCTGGCCGGTTTGGGCCAGGTAGACCGGCTCGCCGAAGTAATTGACCTCGAACAGGGTCTGCGCTCCTTCGCCGGCCGCCGGCGCGAAGATGGGTGTGTCGATCAGCGTGTAGCCGTTTCGGTTGAAGTACCCCCGGATTTCGTCGATCAGCGTGTGCCGGATTCGGAGAATGTGCCATTGTCGCCGCGAGCGGAAATGCAGGTGGCGGCGTTTCATCAGGAATTCGATGCCGTGAGCCTTGGGGGTGATCGGATAATCCTCGCTCGGGCCGACGACTTCCAGCCCCGTGACGTCTACCTCGTGTCCTCCGACCTGCCGCTCGTCGGCTCGAACGACGCCCGTGACGCGCAGCGACGTCTCCTGGCCCAGGTGCCGGGCGGTCTCAAAGAATGCCTCCGTTTCGGGTGATTTCGCCACAACGCACTGGCACAGCCCCGTCCCGTCGCGGACGACGAGGAAGGCGATCTTGCCTGAGTCCCGCTTGTTGTAGAGCCAGCCCTGAAGCGTGACGCTCCGGCCGACGTATTGTTTCAGATCCTTGATAGCCGCGATCATGCCTGGTTTCCGTCCATTCCAAGTGCCATTCGATCCATCCCCGTCGAACGTTTTCGGCGATTTCGCAGGCTGTGGCAAGTCCAGCAGACGGGCCACATGATCGCCGCAATGATCTTGCCGATCTTCGGCGGACCGAAGACACTGGTGCCCATGGCCGACGTCACTGAGTACCTCCGCCCCGACCTGATCGCCACGGTCGAACGCCTCGATCTGCGGGCCCGGTTCATCATGGAGGGGTTCCTCGCCGGCCTGCACAGCTCACCCTTTCACGGCTTCAGCGTCGAGTTCTCCGAGCACCGAAAGTACGTCCGAGGCGACGATCCGCGACTGCTCGATTGGAGCGTCTACGCCAAGACCGACCGGCTGTACATCAAGAAGTTCCAGGCCGAGACGACGCTTGACGCCTACCTGCTGATGGACACCTCGGCCAGCATGGGATTTCCTGCGTCAGATCAGATCGAACCGGGAGGCGCGCCGCGCCTCAGCAAGCTCGACTACGCGATTTGCCTGGCGGCGACCCTGGGCCACATGATGATCAGCCAACAGGATTCGGTGGGGATGTTCGCGTTTGATCAAAAGCTGCGATCGGCTCTGCCGCCGCGAAGCAAGCGCTCGCACCTGACACGTCTGATCGCCGAGTTGGCACGCATCAGACCGACGGCCGGCACGGGGTTGGCCGAATCGCTGCACGAGGTCGCTCAGCGCGTGCGCAAACGGGGATTGATGATCCTGTTCAGTGACATGCTCGCGGAGTCGCGCGCGGTGATCGACGCGCTGCACCACCTGCGTTTCCGTGGTCACGATCTGATCGTGTTCTGCGTCCTCGATGCGGCCGAAGCTCGATTCCCGTATCGCGGCATGACGCGGTTCGAGGCGGTCGAGCGTTCCGACAGCGTCACGGGGGACGCCCTCTCACTCCGGACGGACTATCTGAAGGCGCTCGGACGATTCCTGGACACGTACCGCGACGCCTTGTCGGCCGTACGCGCTGAATTCGTTCAGGTCGACACGTCCATGACATTCGACCAGGCGCTGATCCCGTTTCTCGTGCGTCGCCGGGCGAGATTCTAGTATTGTGTCTCGATACAAGCGGCGTTCATCTCGATCCTGTCCGGCAAGTGTGCGCGACCGGATCGGCCTGGACATTGCGGTTCCGGTACGGAGCACCTCGACCTCGCAGTCCGCTGGAACGTGCCGATTCACCGTGCCGCTACCGGGGATGATATGCCGAGAACACGACCCGCATCATTGCTTCCGAACAACGGGCTCCCGCGATGTGCGCTGTTTATTGCAGCAGCGCCAGCACCTGCTGTGGCGTCCGATTGGCGATCGAGAGGACGGTGGTGCCGGCCTGCGAAAGGATCTGGAGCCGCGTCAGGTTGCTGGCCTCGACGGCGAAGTCGACGTCCCGTATGGCGGATTCGGCCGCCGTCAGATTCTCCGTTGTGATGCGTAGTTGGTTGACGTTTGTGTCGAGCGTGTTCTTCTCGAACGCTCCCAGACGTCCCCGCAGCACCGAAACCTGGCGAATCGCCTCATCCACGATTTGGTCGGCCTTGGCGGCCTTGCCGTTCACGAGCGAGAAGTCTCCGCCGCTGACGATGTCCGACAGGAAACCGGTTGTGGCATTGCCGAGCCGTGACGCAACGGTCGATTGCACGCCGATGTTGACCTGTTGATTGGAATCAACGCCGCCTCCGAGTTGGAAGAGCGCGCCACCGCCGGTGATGGCGAATGTCGTCGTGCCGCTGGTATTGAAGCCCTCCTGGAGACGAAGCTCGAGACTCAACGATGCCGTGTTCAACGAAAGGTCGAGGCCTCGGCCGAGCGAGAGCGCTCCGTTGATCGTGGCAGCGGCGTCACGTCCGGCGTCGGATCGAACGGGCTGGCCCGTGGCGTTCTGCGTGTCGAACACATTGCCGGTCGCGCCGCCACCGATCTCGGAGACCGACACGAGCGCGTCGCTGCCGAAGCCGATTGAGCTGAGGGCGATCCCGCTCGTCGCGTTGGCGGCGTTGATCAGGCTCGCACTGACGCCGGTGGCATCCGACACGAGATTGACGGCCGCCATGATCGCGCTGGCGGCGGTTCCCGACAGGAGGGGAAGTGTCGTGACGCCGTTCTGGCCGGCGATCTCGAGCGTGACGTCTGACGTGATCGAGCTGGTCTCGAACCGGAGTTGAGCGTGCTGCGCGGATTGAGTCACGGCGACCGTCACCGGAATGAAACTGGCCGTGCCGAACCGCACTCCGTTGACGCGCAGATCCGTGACATTGGCAGCGTTGATGCCACTCGTCGTGTAGTCGAGCGTCCCGTTCAGGAGCTTCCGTCCCCCAAATGTTGTCGTGTTGGCAATGCGCGTGATGGACCGAACCGCGTCATCAATCTGCAACTGATTGGCGCGGACCTCATCATCCGAAATGGCCCCGACGTTTGCGGCCTCGATGATCTTCTGTTTGGTGTCGTTCAGGAGAGCGGCCACCTCGCCCAAAGCGCCCTCGGTCGTCGCGATGACGTTCGACGCGCGCTGAGAGTTGGTGACGGCCTGCCGGATCGACGCGATCTCCGCGCGCAGATTCTGCGAAACGATCAGCCCCGCCGGATCGTCCGCCCCTCGGTTGATCCGCAGGCCGCTGGACAGCCGCTCCAGGGAAACCTGCAACTGCTCGTTGGCGCGTATGAAGTTGCGTCGCGCCACAATCGCAGGAACGTTTGTATTGATTCGTGCCATGTCACAATCCTCCCTGATTGTCTCGCCGCCGGCCCGGAGCCGACCGGGATGCGGTCGTTGCGGCGACGGCCGTTTGCACCAGGGTGACCTGAGTCAACTACCTCCGTGGAGGTCCTTTCGGTCCCGGCGGATCATCCGAACGGCCCGCGCCGCCCGTCGTCGGTGGCAGATCCTCGGGTTTGAGCTTCGCAGCAGCCCGGTTCTCCCGTTGGATCGCCTCATACACCTCCTTGCGGTGCACGGGTATGTGGATCGGGGCGTTGATGCCTACGCGGACCTTGTCACCCCGGATGTCTACGATGGTGATCTCGATCTCGTCACCAATCATGATCGTTTCGTCACGTTGTCGCGATAGCACCAACATCCTCGGCTCCTTGCTAGGCCGTGTGGATGTGCACAACACACCGCCGTGGGCCTCCGTGCAGGGCCTGGCATCGCCGTGCACGGCCAATACGGAGTCACGGCCCCACCGCGTCTCCTCGCGTCTCGATTGCGGCCGAACGGCATGCCGGCGCGGCGGGCAAACCATCCATACTACCGCGCCGACCGCCTGATTCCAACACTTTCCCGGCTCAGGCGGTCTTGCTGACAGCCGTCTGTGTCTCCGCCAGGCGCATCAACGGATGTCGTGTCGCATGGCGCTTGTCGGACAACACCAGTTGCTTTCCGACGCGCGTCGCCACATTGATGACGAGAGGCCCCTGGAGATTACCCGTCAGCACGTCATCTATCTTGTTGACGATGACGAAGACCTGTGAGCCCCGCGGGTCCGTCAACCCGATTTGCGACAGGTCGTCCGCCTTGATCGTCACACGGTATTCCGGAACGAACAGTCGCGGGTCACAGACGACGAGCGCCAGTTCGGGCCGGTGGACCGCCTGCATCCAGTAAAACGCGCTGTTCTCACCTGTTTGGATCAGCGCGAACTCCCGATCGTCTGGAAAGCCGAGCAGTCCTCTCGGAAAGTTCAGAAATCGCTGGTCGTCGACGTCGACACCTCCGAACCGCGAAGTCTCGATAATCATATCTCATGCTCCCGGCCGCGCTGCCGCGGCCCGCTCTGCTTGTCGGCTCGCATCACTCCGGCAGCCCGGGCCGCCGCCACATGCCTGCCGGATGTCTGCGAACCGACGTCATTCCGGTCGCTCCATCGCCGTTTGCGACGAATCCATTCATCGCAGGAAATCCAACAGCGACAGATTCAGCGACTGATTCCCCGACAAGATGGTCGACTGCAACGCAGTCTGGGCCTGCTGAAACTTCGTAATGGCCTCGGTCAGGTCCACGTCCTTCAACTCCGAAAGAAGGATGGTCGTGGACGTCGTTGCGTCCTCCGTCTGTTGAAGCCTCGAGCGCATTGACTGCGAGCGGGCCCCAACAATCCCCTGAATGTTCGCGACGTGCTTCTGGACCTCCTCGAGGTCGCTGCCGGCTTCCGTGATCTCGGACGAGTCGTTGCCGAAGAGTCCATCGCGCAGTCGGTACAGCGCGCTGAACAGGCCGCTCTGTCGGAAACTGAACACATTGTCGCCGTCCAGCTGGGTTGCCGTGCCGGTCTTGAGGATCCCGAGTTCGCTGGCGACCGGAGACAGGTTGGCGCGTTGGACCGTGATCGTTCCCGGCCCTGCGGCGCCCGTCAGGCGAAGGCCGCCCCCAGTCGGGGACCGCTGGGCCACGATGGATGAACCGGCCGCAGTCGAGGCCGCGTTGATGGCGGCGATAGCGTCGCCGACGGTGATCGAATTGCTGACGTCCACCTGGAAGCTGATGCCGTTCGCATCGGCAATCTGGAGATCGTTCCCGCTGACGGGGTGAATGCCGCGCCCGCGGCTGACGTCGGACAGCAGGGTGCCGTCGTTCGTCGTCCGGATGCCGAGCTTGTCCGCGTCGGTTCCGCCGTTCTCACCGATCAGCAGGTCGGTGCCCGCGGCGAGATTCTCGATGTCGATCGCCGTACCGGTTGTGTTGATCGAGGCGCGAATCGCCACGCCCGCATTGTTCAAATCGTTCAAGACGTCGCCGACGGTGGTCGCGCCGGCAAACGTCACGGTCGAGGTCCGTGTGCCGTTCGTCATCACGACGCCGTTGGGTAGCGAGAAACCGGACCCAAGATCGCTGATCGCCGTCGTCGTCGTGATGCGACGGTTGACATCGTCGCCCACCAGCGGCGTCGCGCTCGTCTTTGCGATGCCGAGGTCCGCCGCCATCGTGCCGCTGCCGACCTCGGCTACCTGAATGCTGTTGCCCCCGCCGGAGACGATCTGCAGGCCGGTCCCGCTGATCGACATTGTCAGGGTCGTGCCGGCCGCCGTGGCGTCCGCGTTGAATCGCGCAACGATATCGCCGACCGTCTCGGCACCGGTGAAATCGGTCGTGAACGTTGTGCCCGGCCCGACCTCGGTGACCTGGATCGGGCCAAACCGCAGTCCGGCGCCTGGGGCACCGTCCAATTCGCTCAGGCGCGCGGCGCTGGAGAGCTGCACGGTGAACTGAGCGTAGCCGCCCGAGAGCGGCTGACGCAGATTGAACAGGTCAGACGCCACGACGTTGAAAGACTGGGTGAGTTGTGGATCGACCAACGTCTGGCGATCACCCGTGTCGCCCACATACGTCACGCGACCGACATCGGCGTTGAACGGCGCTTGGTCGACGCGCCGGCCGCCAAACAGGAACTGATTTTGGAACTGCTGGTTTCCGACCGTCTTGAGCTGCTCGATGAGGCTGTCGACGATCACGCCCTCCGAGGCGCGCTCTTCGGCGCTCCGTAGGTTGCTCGCCTGATCGCTTGCGATCGTGACGGCCTGGATCAGCAGGTCATGGATGTCGGTGATGGCCGAGTCGCCGGCCGCAAGCTGACTGTCGGCGTGTCGCAGGTTGCGGAGAATCTGTTGCTGGCTCTCCAGCGATTTCGACAATCGCGTGATTTTCTCGGCGGCGATCGGATCGTCGCTGATGGACAGCAGCCGCTCCCCGGAGGCGATGCGTTGCTGCTCCCGAAAGACCCGGAGCGTGTTTCCGCGCAGTTGCGACAACAGGCTGAACGCCTGCAGGCTGTTCGAAACGCGTGTGATTCCACCGCCCGGGATCGGCATCTGACTAAATCCTCAACCGCCTCAAAAGACTCCGCCCATGCAATCGCATCGGCGCCTTGCTTACCGGATCAGGCTCAACAACGTCTGCAACATTCCGTCGACCACACCCATGAAGCGGGCCGCTCCCTCAAAAGCCCGCTGGAATCGAATCAGGGATACGGCCTCTTCGTCGACATTCACGCCGGAAATACTCTCGCGCTGGACGCTCAGTGAATCGAATACGATCGTCGAGGCATCGAGTGTGTTCTGAGCCCCCGACGACTGAACGCCCACGTTGCCGACGATCGCTGTATAGAATTCGTTCAACGAGGACCCGCTGAGGCTGGTCACGGCCGTGTTCTCCAGCAACTCAAGGGCCGTCGCATTGCTGCCATCGCCCGGCAGTCCGGACTGCGCCGCTGCGAGGAGGTTCGGGTCGGCGAGGACCGCCGGATTGACGTCGATGTCCGCGGCGTCCTTGCCCGAAAACAGCACGTTCAGGCCGATCGACGCCAGAAAATCGGACGTGTCATCCGCGAACGTAAAGGTCGATCCGGTCGGAACACTGAGCGTCAAACGGCCGTCGGCGCCCACGGTGGCCGTGAGCGGCGTGTTGGCCGTGATGTCCGCGGCGACCGAATTCAGCGTCGAGTCCGTGCCGATTCCGTCTAGATCGATGTTGATCTGATGCCGATCGATCGCGCCGGTCGCGTTGTCCTTCACATCGATGAAGAAGGAGCCGGTCTTGGGGATCAGGGTGACGCCATTGGCGGCCGTCGTGAGCGCGAGTGACGGATCGGTGATCCCGGACACACTGGTCAGCGTCGTGAAGCCGGTCAATCCCTGCCCGCTGGCATGAATCTTGTTGACTTCCTGGATCAGTGCCGACGCCAGCGTGTTCAGTCTCGAGAGTAGTCCGTCGATCTGGGTGTCCCGCGCGCTGATCAGGCCGGCGGTCTTCCCGCTTAGCGGTGAGACCGGCCCATTGTCCTGTTTGAATCGTGGTACGGAGATGGCTAGTCCGTTCGCGTCGATCTCCGTTGCAACCTGCAGCCCGCGCGACTGCCCGACCTGCACGAGCGACTCGTTGCCTACATAGACACTGACCGCGCCTCCGGGCTGTTCACGGACCGTGATGTCGAAGAACTCCGACAGGCGGCTCAAGAGTTGATCTCGTTGGTCGCGCAGGCCGCCCGCCTGTCCGGCCGAACCGGCCTCCGCGGAGGCGATCTGAACATTCAAGTCCGCGATTTGCGTCGCGATGCCGTCGGCCTCGGCGACGATGACTTCAATCTCTCGGTTCAAGTCGTCGCGGAGTCCAATCAAGCCCATACGCTGTTCGCGGAGCTTCTGTCCGAGAGCCGAAGCCGTGTTGACGACCGCACCACGCGCCGCGGTGTTGTCCGGACTGTTCTGCAGAGCGCCCACCGAATTGAAGAACTCGCTCATCAGGGAGCCGATGTCCTGGTCCCCGAGCGGATCGAGTAGGCCCTCGATGCGGGTGAAGCCCGTGCGCACGCTGTCCGCCGAAAACTTGTCCGACGATGCGGAACGCAGTCTTGCCTGCAATGCTTCGTTCACGTTTCGCCGTACCGATGCAAGCCGAACGCCCAGCCCGATCTGTCCTCCGGTCGTCGGCGTCCCGGGGATGCCCGACAGGTTCGGGCTCAGACGTGTGAAGCCCTCCGTTGCGACGTTGGCCAGGTTGTTGCCGACGACTTGAATCGCAGATTGGTACGCGCTGAGCGCCGATCGCCCGATGAATAAAGATGCCGTGATTCCCATGGTTCGTCCTACACCACCGCGTCCAGCACGCGGACCGCGCCTGACTCACTCGACTGCCCTGTTGCCGAGTACGTCGTCGGCTGCTCGTCATCATGTGCCATGATCGAGAACAGCTCCTTGAAGGTCTCCAGCATCGCGCGACTGACCATCTCGACAATGTGGTTCGATCCCGCGACGTTCAGCATCTTCTCACGCAGACGGTCCGCCAGCGCCGAGAGCCGGTCTCTCAGGGAGGGCTCCATCTGCGTGAGCAGCGCTCGCAAGGTTACCCCGCCCGGATCTCGGACCGGCGGCATGTCGAGCAGGCCACACAGCGTTGCCACGACTTCGCGGCGACGGACGTCCAGCGTCGAGACCTGCCCCGCCAGCTCGCCCTCTCGCGCGGCCAGCGCCTCCATGGCGGGTACGTCCGCACGTCGCATCGCCTCCAGTTTTTCGCGGACGACACCGTGCAGTGCATCTTGAAGGACTATGAGTTCCTCCAGCAGCCCCGCGAGCGTGTCTGCAGTCTCGATCAGTTCGGATTGTCTCATCATGCGCCCGGCCTCTTGTTGTTTCGGGTTGCTTCAGCTTCCGAGGCACTCTGCAGGCCTGCATGACGCTCGACGAAGGCATCGTAGATGCGCCCGGCCACCGGATCGTTCGGCGAGCGCCCCGCCCGCATCGCCAACTCCATGCCGAGCTGCATCTGGAAGACCTCTTCACCGCGGCCGCCGTGGAAGTACTTGCCCTTGAGTTTGGACTGCTGCATCTGCTTCAGCAGCGTGCCGTAGAAAAACTGCCCAACGAACTCGCCCACCCTTTCCCGGAGGGGGTTATCCCGAGCGCGTTCCAGTTCGTTTGTCAGCCTCTGCAACCGGGCTGCTGACTGGGCCGCCCGAGCCGTCGTGTATCCTGCCGTTGCGTCGATATTCATGACACTTCCGTCCTATTCCGCGAATTCAAGCTTGCCGGTCAGCTTGCCGCCTCGGTGCAGATTCTCGATGATCTCGATGATGTCTTTCGCGGGCACGTTCAGTTCGTTCAGCGCGTCCACCAGTTCTTTCAGTTTTGTGCCACTGCGACCGGCGCTCGGGGCCTGAATCGCGGCCGCATGCAGATCGCGGACTTCGGGATTCTCCTGCGTCGGCTTGACGGGGGGCCGGAGCGTCGTGATGGACATCCCGTTGTGCGAGATCACGGCCGGACCGATTTCGACGTCCTCGCTGATGACGATCGTTCCCGTCCGCCGGTTGATGACCACTCGAGCTTCGGTCGGCGGCAGCAGCAGTTCGATCTGTTCGATGTTTGCGATGAAGCTCGCCGGATTCGGGATGTCTGCCTCCGGGATTCGAACGATGACGTTCTTCGGACCTTGGGCGCGAGCGAGTTCGCGGATCCGCCCGACTTCTGAGGCATCCTCATTCACGCGGTCGGCAATGGCGGCGGCCCAGGACCAGCTCGCGTAGTCATCCTCCAGCACGAGCGTGATGCGATTCCGGTCGTCAATGTAGTTGTGGACGACATCCGCCTCCATGACGGCGCCGCCCTTGATGACGCCGGACGTCTTGTCTTTGCCGTTCGGCAGTTTGATCGCGCCGCTGGCCAGGGCGAAAATCTTCCCACGGTCGAATGCCTGCAGAGGTGTGATCACCAGCCGTCCGCCCTTGAGGCTCTTGGCCGTGCCCAGAGCGCTGACGCGGACATCGATCCGATCGCCCTCACGCACCCCGTTTTCCGGAAGCGTTGCATCAATCCAGACGATGGCTACGTTCTTGGAGTCTTTCAGCAGCGTGGGCTGCACCGGAAGAGACATGTTGTCAAGCAGCCGCTGAAGGGTCAGGGTCGTGGCGGCAAACTTGGATCCGTCACCCGTGCCATTCAAACCCACCACGAGGCCGTAGCCGATCAGCCGGTTTTCCCGTCGTCCCTTGAGATGTGTGATGTCTTTGATCCGCGTCGCGCTCAGCGGAGAGATGAGCACCAGTGTCGCGAGGGTGGCGACTGCCATGATAATCGACGGAGACTGCTGCACGCGCAGCTTATGCGACGACGAGCGCCGGGATGCCTGGCCCGTGCGGCTCAAGGGTTTACTCTGAATCTGCTTCGTTGGTACCATCTTCATTGCTTGCGTCAAAACGGTTTGAACTTGTCCGTCAGCTTCTTCAGCCACCCGCGCCTGGTGCCGTCCGTGACCGTGCCCGATGCCTTCACCGTAAGATGCGGGTCGAAGACCTTGTCGCTGGTGATGGTCCGGTCGGCGCTGATGTCGACCTTGTTGCATTCACCGGTCATCGAGATGAACTTGTACTCGTCCTCGACCCGGATCCGCGCCCGCGCCATGAGAATGAGGTTGCCGTTGGGCTTGACGTCTATCACCTTGGCCATGATCCGTGTTTCAAAGATGTCTTCCCGATCGAAGTCCCCCTTGTTTTTCAGGTCGTTGGTGTTCTTGAACTTGACTTCGGGAATACCCCCACGAAACGGCTGCCGTATCAGATTGCCTTTGTGGATTCGAAAGAACGCGTCCAGCTTCGCCTCCAGATCCCACTCGCTCTTCTGTTTTGCCGTGCTGGTGCTCTCGTAGCGCATTCGTTCCCGGATGATCACGCCGATCAGGTCGTTGACCTTGATCACGGCAGGTTCCGGAGGAGCGAACGACGTCAAAGATACTGATGTCAACCTCGGATTAGCGGCGTCGGGCCGTTGTACCACGGCGCCAGCGTTGGCGGGCAGCGCGCCGTTGGCGGCAGGATGCGTGCTGGCGGAGACAGCCGCAGCCTTCCTGACCTGGGCCTTGAGAAACAGCGATGAACTCTGTCCCACCGCCCAGCTTGCCGGGACCGCCGCGAGGACCGCTGCCAGCACGCTCTTTTGGAAACACACGGCCTTCATCTTCGCTTACCTCCGTGCAACACGACGATTGTCGACCAGTTCCACCGTTCCCGGTCCGGTCACGATGGCATCAATCACGTCCTGTGCTCGCCGGGTGCCGTCGCGGCGGACGCGAATACGCGCCCCCAGCGCCCCGTTCTCCAACGCCTTTCCCGATGTCTTGATCATTAGCGCCGTGGCGCGACGCCAGATCGTGACCGGATCGCCACGCCGGACGACCGGCCTTGCGGTGATCGATTTCGCGGTCAACATCTCGCCCTCGCGGACGAACCGCCGGGCCTCCTTGCCGATCACGCCGGCCAAGTCCGCGAGGCCGACCTTTGACAGGTCGTCAAAACGTCGTTCATCGAGACGCAGGTGTCGGCCTTCGATCGTTTGTCCGACGTTGATCGGCTTCCGAGCGACAACCACGTCGCGCAGGAGCGTGACCTCTGCGACAATGGGCACCGTCTTGAATCTCTGATTGTTCCGAAGCACGTCGACGCGATAACTGACCAGGCCCAACCTGCGGGTCCGTCCGCCTTCCTTCGACGGTCGAATCACGAACTGGTATTCGGAAGCGCGCAAGGCCAGCGCCTGTCGGCTGCTGGCGCCGAAACGAATCTCGATCCGGCCTTCGCCGATCGGCGCTCGGGCTTCGACGTAACGCCGAAGCGCAGTCTCGAGCGTGTCGCCTGATGGCACGTCCTTCGATCCCGTGTGGGGAGGCGCGGCGTTTCGCTTCGGGAGGTGCTTCCGCGAGGGGTGGTGCCCGTGTTGTCGTGATACGACCGCCTTCGGCGTTCGGGGTGGCCGTGGCTTCGAAACGCGGCAACGAGACGCCCCCATGATGTGGACCGTCGCCAGGTTCGCTCCGGACTCTGACAACGCCCCCCGAACGTCGTCGAGACGAACGAGGAGCTCCTGTCCGGCCTTCGGAGCCGCGTGGACGATGACGTTTGACCACCGGCGGGCAATCTTCGCGTCAATTCCTGTCAGCGCCGCGACATCGCTGAGGCGGACGCCGTCCCCCGTGACAACAGCCGTCGGCCAGATGCGAATCTGCGCTGCGGACGCGGCGGCGATGCTCCAACCGAACGCCGTCGAGATGGCTGCGATCTTCAGACACTGCCTGTGTGCTCCGCTGTTCGTCATGACGTCTCCGCCGTCGTTACGCTGCTATGTTCGCTCGAGCCTAGAACCTCGCCATGTTGACCAATGTCTGAAGCGTCTGGTCGGCGCTCTGGAGCGATTGTGAGTTCAGTTCAAACGATCGCTGCGTCCGGATCAGTTGGACCAATTCGGTCACCGGCTCCACGTTCGACAACTCGAGTTGACCTTGTTCAATCGATCCGAACGCGTCCTGCTTGGGGTTTCCCGTGATCGGATCGCCGGACGCCGGCGTGTCTCGGAACAGGTTGTCGCCGATCTGTTTCAGGCCGGCCGGGTTGATGAATCGGGCCAACTCAATCTGACCAACGTCCTGGAATGTCGTGGTGCCTGAGACGCGCGCCGAGACCAGCCCGGTCGTCGAGATCCGCACTTCTATGGCGTCCTGCGGGATCGTGATCGTCGGCTCCAGGCGGGCGCCGATGCCGTTGTCCAAAACAAGGTCGCCGTCTGCATTCTGTGTGAAGTTACCCGCCCGCGTGTAAGTCGTTGTTTCGGAGCCGTCAACGAAGGCTTGAGCCTGGAAGAATCCATCGCCGTTGATCAATAGGTCAAATTGCCCCTTCGTGATGAGTGGAGAGCCCTGCTGGAAATCCAGTTGCGTTCCTGCGACCTGGACGCCCATTCCAACCTGCTTGCCCGTGGGTAGCGCCTGGTCGAGCCCGTTGCGAAGGCCGGGTTCTTCCAGCGTCTGATAGAGGACATCCGCGAATTCCGGCCGGGATCGCTTGAATCCGACGGTCTCCACGTTCGCCAGGTTGTTGGCGATCACATTGAGCTTGAAGTCCATCGCCTTCATGCCGGTCGCAGCCGTTTGGAGCGTCTGTACAGCCATTCACCTTCCCTCAGCGATCTTGCGTGCGTTCTCGCCTCAGCCGCGGCGGGCGTTGCTGCCCACGCCGGTCCGGCCGGGGCACGAGGCACACCGGATGTTCACGGTCCTATCCCAGCCGACCGACTTCGTTCACCGCTCGTCCCAGGGTGTCGTTCTGCATCGAGAGCATCGCCGCGTTCGTCTCATACGCCCGCGAAGCGGTGATCATCTCGACCAACGTGGTCACGGGGTCGACCCCCGAGGCCTCCGTGGAAAACTGTCGCACCTGCCCGTCGGCCGAAACGGATCGAGCCTTGGCTCCGGACGACAGGTTGTGTCCTTCCTTCTCCAGGGCCTCCCGGTCCTCAAAGTCGACCACGGCAAGTTGGCCGGCGATGCTCTCGCCCTGCCGGACGCGCCCGCTCGCATCAATCTTCACCGGTGCATGAGACGCAGGATCGAGAACGATGGGCCGGCCCGCCGCATCCACCATCGCTCCGCCGCTGGCGACATGCCGCAACGTACCGTCCTTGTCCATGATCAGACGCCCATCGCGTGTGTAACGCATGCCCTCGGACATCCGTACGGATAGGAAGCCGTCTCCGTTGATGGAGACATCGAATGGATTCGCCGACGGAACGGAGCCGGCCGGCGTGTAGTCCGTATAGACAGGGGTTGCAAATAGGCCGCCGGTCAGCGCGTCCAGCGTGGGATGACGCGGGCCGAGTGAGGCGCCCGCGCGGGACGCGCTCAGGCGTTCCTGGAACGCGATGCGATCCGGCTTGAAGCCCGGCGTGCTCGCGTTGGCCAGGTTGTTCGAAATGACGGCTTGCCGGTATTGCTGGGCCTGCAACCCTGCGGCCGAGTGCCACAGTCCGTATACCATGGGTCATCCACCCGTTGTTATCCGCGGTGACTCCGACACCGCTCGCATCTCCGCTTCACGCTCGACCCCATGAGACAGATGCTGCGATGCCGCCACCAGGGCCGCCCGGCGAATCAGACGGCCGAGGGTTGGGACATCGACGAACGTCATCGTCGCGTCGCGCCAGCCGGTCGGCTCCGGGATCGCACTGCCTCGTTCTTCGCTCATGCGCACTCCGCACTCGCTCGCGCGGCGCGGCGAGCGGGGTCTCACGCCCAACATAGCAAACGCCATGCCAAACCTGTGTGGCACCCGGCCGCGGCGCGGTCTTGGGCTGGTAACTCTCGCCAAGACAATCGCTTAGAGACGGGTACTCCGGCGCCGGTCGGAGGCGGCCGCGTCGGTGGGATCACCTCGCCAGAGCGCAGCGATCGCGCCGCATCGGCAACTTTCGCCGTGGGCAGGGCGTTTTAAGGAAGACTGGTGCCTTCATTCGCCGCTGGCTGCGAAATGGCGACCGGCAGGGCGAACACGACGCGATAGAGATGGTGCCGCCCGCCCGCCGCGACAAGATAGTTCTGCCCCGGCTCCAGCGGCTGCGGGGGGGCATCGTCCTGCGGATAGACCTGGTGGAATCCCGGTGGAACCTGCCCATAGACGAACGCCAGGTCGTCCGCAGGTTCGCCCTCGGGGGCGAGGGACGTCACGTGCCACCAGACCGAATCATCGTCCTCGCCGCCGATGGCAAACTCGGTGACGCCGGGAATCCGGAACGGACGCGGCCAGCCTCGATGATCCACAAGGAAGCGCGGCCGCCGCCCCGACAGATCGACCTCCATGATCTGGAGTCGGCCGCAGCCGCCCATAAGGCAAAGGCCGACCAGGACGATCAGGCCTGACCCCAAGGGGCGCCGCACCGACGCGAAGATGCCAAGATGGCCGTATCGCAGTCTCATGGGTGCTAACAGAGAGCGGCGCGCGGTCCGTCAGCGTGGTCCGTCCAGCCGTCGGACCACCGACCACGCCGCCGGCAGGGCACACGCCGCCAGCGCAATCTTCATCGCGTCCCAGAGCAGCAGCGATTTCGAGAAGACGCTTGCCCATGCAGCGGTTTGCCCGAGTTGCACCGCCAGCCACGCGAAGCCGACGCCCAGGATGATGCCGTTCCCGACGGTCAGCGCCAGCGCGGCCGTGAGGACGCGTCGGTCCCATCCCCGCTCCGTCAAGCCGCCCACGACGAACGCCGCTACCGGGAACGCCAGCAGAAAACCGGCCGTCGGCCCGGCAAGATAGGCCGGTCCGGCGACCGGTCCGGCAAACACCGGCAGTCCCGCCGCACCGGCCACCAGGTAGGTCGCCATGGCCGCGGCGCCGCGCCGGGCGCCCAAGGCCGCCCCGGCGAGCAACACCGCGAAGGTCTGCAGGGTCAGCGGCACGGGGAACGCCGGAATCTGAATCTTCGCACACACCGCCACCAAGACGCCGCCCGCAAATACGAGGCTCAGGTCCCTGCCGACAACTCGGCCGGTGGCCCTCGGCGGATAGCAATAGTCGCACAATGTCTTCATCGTAAGAATCACCTTTGGGTGCCCCATCCCCCGGGGGTGGAGGACCGAGCTTCGGCTTTCGGTTTTCGGCTTTTCCGGGGGGTGCCCCATCCGTTCCAGGACGACCACTGACAACTGACAACTGCTTGGGTGCCCCATCCCTTCCAGGGGTGGGGGACAGATCCCGGGACGGCTCGATCATACGCGGACCCCGCCCTGCGAGATGGTAAACGCCTTCGTCGAACACGTCTACTCCTCTCCTTGTGCCCCTCTCGCTCGCTCGACAAGGGGGCACAGCACTACGCGGACGGCCCTGTGTGCCCGGTGTGCGTATCAGGGGCGCCCGCGAGTTCCACGTGCCCATGTCGGAGCATGGCTCGGGCCGTGCCGGACGGCCTACGGCCCGGCTCGCTGCTCGGCGGTGAGGAGGGCGTCGAGCCGGGGTTTGAGCCGGTGTTCGAAGATCGCGTGGATCGGGGCATAGAGCCGCCGGCGGGCGTCCTCGCGTTTCGGGTCGCTCGCACGGCCGGCCGGTGGTGGCTTGATGGCGTAGTACTTCTGCAGACGCCGGAGTTGTTCGGCGCGCTTGGGGCTGCGACGGCGGTCAGAGGGAAGGCCGAGTGTGGCGAAGTCTTTCTTGTGAGCAGCGACGTAGCGCTCGGCTTCCCTTCGGCAGTCGGTCAGGACAGCCATCGCGCTCTCGGTCTGCGTGGCCGACAGGCCGTGCCGCGCGATGAACTGCCGCACATAGCGATCCCATTCGTCCGAGACGATCTGCACTACGGCCTCAGCGGACAGCTCCTTTGCCCGGCCGGCCGTCGGGGCGCGCGGCGGCTGGTGTCCAGACGTTTCTTCAGCGCGCCCGATCGCCCGCATGAAGTTCGGCCCGCGTTTGAGCTCGCCGGCCGCGAGCTTCCTCGCGAACTCCATGGGGTCGATCCCTCTTGTGCCGTCCCACATCAGCCAATGCGCCTTGCGACTGTGCGTATCTGCGTAGGTGATGTTGGTGCCGACTTCCACGCCGATGTCCGCCGGGCCGAACGAATCCGCAAGAGAATCATCCATCCGCACCGAGTCTATCACAATGTCGGAAGATGGGTTGTGACCGTTGGCATGCCACTTGGCGAAGCGAAGGATGGTCGTCGGAAACCAGACTCCGTCGAAGTTCTTTACCTTGATCCGGGCCTGCTTGATCCACTCGCCGTCAAGGCGAAACTCCGTGCGCACGGGCGACCACCCGCGCTGGGGATCGAGCCACCAGACGTACTCAATGGCATGCCCGTCAGCCGTGCGGGCCGTCGCCGTCACGATATGCAGGCCGGCCTCGACCGTTTCGTCGTATGTGACGGTTCCGTTCTTCTGCAGCCCGTTCTTCCACAGCGCCGTATGGACTTGACTGAACCACTTGAATTCAACAGACAAATCCACAGTCCTCACGTCGCACAACGACGATGATTTATCGACTGTGGAATCCGTCGGGTAGACTGTAACACTGGCGGAAGTCCCCGTCGTTGTCCAGTAGCTGCCGTCGCCTGGCAGCATGTTGTGTGACTGTACTGTGGAGGGCCTACCTTGCGGGTCGAACCCGGTCACGCCTTCGTTATCACCTCTGTGGACAAAGATCTGGGACTTGCGTGCGAACCGTGAGGTGTAGTGAATGACATCCAGAGGGTGCATTGGCCCTGGGTGCACATGCCACTGGATTTCTCCCTTCTTGAAGTGACGCAGACGGTACTGTTCCAGCGCTAACAGGGCCTTTGGACGTTCAGTAGGCGCCCTTGCCAGCAGAAAGACTGGGTTCATAGAAACGACCATCAGAATAGTTACATATACAGCCATTACCATCATCTCCGACGGTTACGCGCGCGGCTGGCACCCGGCGATCACACGCCGCTGGCGATGGACGCTCCCGCGTGCGGCGATGCAGGCTTGCGCGGGCACGGACCTGCCGGCAACATTTGAGATTCTCCAAACACACCGCGCCGGTACGCGCTCATGGTTGCGGATCAGGCGTTGGGGGAGCACAGAGGTTGCCAGTGAACGCAAACGTCGTGCCGGGAATAAACTGCGGCTGACTTGACCCAACGCAATGGCTGTTGAGCAGGCAGTTGTTCTGCGGTTGATTGGACGTACACGGCCATCTCCGACCACAATTCATTGCAACTCTGTGTAAGCATTGGAACCCGTCTGGGTCGAGCAATCGCTTTGGGTCACCGGGGTCTTGTTTCGGTTCGCAGTTCCCAAACAGACACTGGCAGGCGCTTCGGTGTGCCATACAGTCCTGCGGATCGGAAAGTCTTCCGCAGCCCTCACCGGGTGCGTGGCATGGCGGAGGCTCCGTTCCCGGCGGCGGCTGGTCGAAGCCTTCGATTCGCTGCGCCGGCGGCGCGAAGGATGTCCCGGCCACAAACGCCGCGAGCGGCAGCAGGGGCAACAACAGGAGTCGTGATTGGCTTTTCATGTTCAAGGCTCCTCTCAAAACGTGGACACCAGGAAGCGACCGACGCCCCCGCGCGCGTCGGTGATCCGAACGGTTACCGTGTCCGGCAGGGTCTTGCCGGTGGCGTTGCTCACTTCGAGGGTCCCATCGTCGCGGATGATCAATCGCAGGCCGTCACGGTCCGGCTCGGCGGACACGATCCGGACCGACGCGCCCTGAGCGTCTTTGACGCGGACGATTTGCGTCTCGGTGCCCATGAGGAACACATGCGGCGGATCGGGCGCCAAGGCCTGCACGCCCCGCGCCGTGACATAGACCGACGTCTGGGGTCGCGCGGGGTCGTTGGTGGTGATCACCAGACTGGCCGTCGACACGCCGGGCGGCAGGCGGTTACCGAGCACCCGGACGAGGATTTCCGTGTGGTCCGGGCGGTCGGCGACGGCGGCCCGCAGCCAGGCCGCGTCGGCCTCCGGCACACCGACGATGCGGCGGCCGGCGTGCGAGACAAAGGTGAGCAGGCGGGACGGCTCGGCGTCGCCGGCCATGGCAACGTCGCCGAAGTCGAGGTCGTCGGGTTCGACGCGATAGGTGGGTGTCACGTCCACCCGCAGGCGGCAGGTGAGCGGGTCGCCGCCGGCCGGCGTGACCGTAAACGTCTCCATCTTCTCGCCGGGCCGGTAGCGCGTCTCGAGTGTCAGGTCGAAGACGACCGTCTCAGACGGGCCGACGACGCGGCCGGCATGGCCCTTGTTCACGACCGTGCAGGCGCAACTGGTCTCGGTGCGTTCGATGGTGATCGGGTCGTTCGTGGCGTTGCGGAGCGTCATGTGAAATGGAATCTCGATGCCCCAAGGTTGCGGGCCGAAGTCCAGTTCGGTCGGATCGAGCGAGACGGCCGGCGCCGAATGAACCCGCGCAACCACGACTGGCACCGCGCCGGGGCTGCGGAGGCCGAGGTAGAACGCCCCGAACGTCATCACGACGAACGCCGCCAGACCGATAGCGATTCGCCGGAGCGTCATGGCTTGCTCCCTGCGTCATGGTGGTCGGATGGCTTCAGCGGGGGGGGGCAATACCGTTCGAAAGAAGCACCGGTAGAGATTTCAGTGCTTTGTCAGGCGTGGATCGGCGGGAGGTGCGGGCAGCCCGCCCGGGCGTTTTCAGAGGAAACACACCGGCGGGGCGCCGATGCTCCCGCGCGAATGAGGCGTGACAGAGTACTGCGGTCACTTCGGCGCTCCCTGGTTTCCCCCAAGGCGACGCGACGAAACATCGGCTCGCTGTCCGTATATTACCGGGCGGTCATAGAATTGTCAACAGGAAAAAAGGCTGTTTCCGCCGCCGGCCGGCAGCGTCCCGGGGAATGACCATAACCCGCTGGCACATATGACCTTATGGGTGGCATGCCGAAGTGCCGGCCGGCCTGGGCTGGGGGAGCGTCGGCCCGCCGGCCGTCCCGGTTTGCGACTTCTCAGCGGCCCCGGCCACGGACGATAAAAACCCCGGTCTCGGCGCGCTCGGCGGCGCGGCTTTCGGTTAAGATCAGGATTGACGGGGACAGGCGGCGGACGGACCGGTCGGGTGTGGGCCCGGCGGGGCCGGTCTTCGGGTCCTTGCGGCAACGGCCCGTGCGGCGATGCACGTGGTGTGAGGGCTGATGTGCATGGTCTGGCCGCACGTTCCCGGAGTCAGCGCACCGGCGAGACGCCGATGCTACCCATCCATTGAGTCCTGTCGGAACAGCGGGTAGCGTCGGACCGCCAGGATAGCAGACGGCCTAGGCTGATCAGGAGACCGGAAGTCGCCGTGCGAGCGGCGCGGGCGTCAGGGCGTGTTCCCTCCGTTGCCCGCACGAGTTCATTCAGGAGACGCCATGTGCGGAATCGTCGCGTACACCGGATATAGACAGGCCAGCCCCATTCTGCTCGAGGGCCTCAAGCGCCTCGAGTATCGCGGCTACGACTCGGCCGGCATCGCCGTGTTGCGCGAGGATCAGACCCTCGACATGCACAAAGCCGCCGGGCGGATCGCCGTGCTGGAGTCCCAACTCGACGGCAACTGCATCAAGGGGACCTGCGGGATGTCTCACACCCGTTGGGCGACGCACGGGGCCCCGACCGACGTCAATGCCCACCCGCATGTCGACGCCAGCGGCCGCATCGCCCTCGTCCACAACGGAATCATCGAGAATTACCAGGCCCTGCGGACCTACCTCGAGCATCGCGGCGTCGAATTCGCCAGCGACACCGACACCGAGGTGCTCGTCCAGTTGATCGGCCATTTCTACAGCGGCGATATCGAGGTCGCCGTGCGGGCCGCCCTGCGCGACGTGCGCGGCACCTACGGAATCGCCGTCATCTGCAGCGAGCAGCCCGGCACCATCGTCGCGGCCCGGAAGGGCAGTCCGTTGATCATCGGCGTCGGCGACGGCGAATACATCGTGGCCTCGGACGCGGCGGCGATCGTCCAGCACACGACCCAGGTCATCTATCTGCACGACTGCGAGATGGCGGTCGTCTCGGAGGACGGTTTTCGGACGACCACGCTCGACAACATGCCCGTGACCCGCGAAGTGTCGGAGTTGGAGTTGTCGCTCGGCGACATCGAACTGGGCGCCCACGAGCACTTCATGCTCAAGGAGATCATGGAGCAGCCGAGCGCCATAGCCGACTGCATGCGCGGCCGAGTCAACCTGAACGAAGGGCGCATCACGCTCGGCGGGCTTGCCAACTACACCCGTGAACTCGTTCGCGCGAAGCGCGTGATCATCACCGGTTGCGGCACGGCCTGGCATGCGGGTCTTGTCGGAGAGTACCTGTTCGAGGAACTGGCACGCATCCCCACCGAGGTCGAATACGCCTCGGAACTGCGTTATCGAAACCCAATCATCGACGACGGCACGGTCGCCCTCGCCATCAGCCAGTCGGGCGAAACCGCCGACACCCTGGCGGCTCTGCGGGAGGCCCGCGACAAGGGTTCGCTGGCGATCGGCATCGTCAACGTCGTCGGTTCGACCATCGCGCGAGAGACCGATGCCGGTGTGTACCTGCACGTCGGTCCGGAGATCGGCGTTGCCAGCACCAAGGCCTATATGGGCCAGGTGCTGGTGCTGGTCATGATGGCCTTGTATCTCGGCCGCCGTCGCAATCTTTCCCAGCCGGTGCTGCGCGACTATCTCGAGGCCCTGGCGGGGATGCCTGACAAGATCGAAGCCATCTCGCAGCAGAGCGACGCCATTCGATCGGTGGCGCAGCAGTTCAAGGACGCCGAGAACTGGTTGTATCTCGGTCGCGGCTACAACTATCCGACGGCCCTGGAAGGGGCGTTGAAGCTCAAGGAAATCTCCTACATCCATGCCGAGGGCATGCCGGCCGCCGAGATGAAACACGGCCCCATCGCCCTGATCACCGAGGACATGCCGGTCGTCTTCATCGCGACCAAGGATTCGCAGTACGACAAGGTGATCAGCAACATCGAAGAGGTGCGGGCGAGAAAGGGTCGCGTCATCGCCGTGGCTACCGAGGGCGACGAGGATATCGGTCGGATCGCCGAGCACGTCTTCTATGTGCCCGCCGTCCCGGAACCGTTGCAACCACTCATCACCATCGTCCCACTTCAGTTGCTCGCCTATCACGCGGCCGTCCTCAGAGGGTGCGATGTGGACAAACCCCGCAACCTTGCCAAGTCGGTCACCGTGGAGTAGCGCCAGCCCGGTCGCCCGCGGCGAGCGTGGCGGTCCGGTTCCTAGCCAGCCGAGGAGCGCATGAGAACGCCGAAGCATGCCGTGCGACTCTCTGCCCCGGCACTTTCGCCACCGGCTGTCAACGAATCGGTCGCGGGACGTGGAGGGCGGACCACGCAGCGCCGCAAGGTCCCGAAACAAGAGTCACCTGGATCCGGACCCACTTTCACCTCACCGCCCGTCGTCTGTGGACCGATGGGAAGGGCGTCGTGCTGGCGGCTTGTCAGTACTGGGAAAGGGGATCGGAGGCAGGAGAACCACCTCGTGACGCACACGCTGCGAACGCTTTGCATCGGCGGGCTGGCCCTGATCGTCGTGGCTGGCACCGGTTGCGCTCGGGACCAAGGGGCTGGCCGGATCGCCGATCTGCCGGCCTATTACGGCACGCGCCCGGCGCCGATCCAGCCGCCGCGCGCGATCGTGAAGCATTGGACACCCAAGCTCCCATCGGGCAAACGGGCCGGCTGGATTCCTCCCGGAGGCATATCGGACCGCTGGGAGTGCATCGTCATCCATCATTCCGCCGGCGACCACGACACGCCCCGGAGCATGCGCGACTATCACGTCAACGTCCGTGGCTGGGACGCGCTCGGCTACCACTTCGTCATCGGAAACGGCGTCGCTTATGGCGACGGCCAGGTCTTTGTGGGCGAGCGTTGGACGAAACAGATGCACGGGGCTCATTGCAAGACGCCCGGAAACTACTACAACGAGCATGGGATTGGCATCTGTCTGATCGGCAATCTGGAAAAGCATGAGCCCACGCCCAAACAGATGGAAGCCTTGGCACGTCTGATATCATTCCTGACGCGGAAACGCGGCATCGCGTCATCCAAGATCTTTACCCATGGAGGCGTGACGAATCGGACGGCCTGCCCGGGACGCTATTTCTCATTGGCAAGGATATTGCACACGTTGTCCATGCGAACTGTGTCTGCTTCGTCGCAGTGAGATCATGATTGAGCGCATCCACTCAGAGCGGCGGTCCCGCCACGACCTCCACACGGCGGCCGGCTATGTCGTCATCATTGCCGTCTGGCTCATGATGGCCCTATAAGCGCCCGACCTCGTGTCGAACGTGGGCGGACGAGAGGCCACCAGTCGTTGGGGCCGTCGGCCGCAGCAGCTGCGGGGAAACACGTCGGCCACGGGCGGGGGCGACATTACGACCACGCGTCGCCGCGCCTTGCCGCCTGTTGGGCGGCGCCGTCCTTCGCTATAATCCGTGCTGATTCGCTATTGGCACAGACGGGCACGCCGCGCGGTAACGCGACGGGCCGCCGCGCACTGACGAAGGAACAAACGCATGTCATCCGCTACCAATGTTGATCCGTGGGGAGCCTTGGGCACGATCGAGGCAGGGGGAGGCTCCGTCCGAATCTTTCGGCTGCGACAGCTTCAGGAATCGGCCGGCTTCGATCTGGACACACTGCCGTTCGCCGTGCGTGTGCTGCTCGAAAACCTTCTTCGCCGTGTCGACGGCCACATCGTTTGCGAGGACGACGTCACGGCCCTGGCCCACTGGAACGCCGCCAGTCCGACCCGGACGGAATTGCCTTTCATGCCGTCGCGCGTGCTGTTGCAGGATTTCACCGGTGTTCCGGCCGTCGTCGATCTGGCGGCCATGCGCTCGGCGATGGTTCGCCTCGGTGGCGATCCGCGACGGATCAACCCGCTGGTTCCGGTCGACCTCGTGATTGACCATTCGGTGCAGGTCGATGCCTTCGGTTCCTCCGAGGCCCTCGGCATCAATGCCGACATGGAATTCACCCGGAATCGTGAGCGGTACCGGTTCCTCCGCTGGGGGCAGAAGACCTTTGACGACTTCCGGATCATTCCGCCGGCCACGGGCATCGTGCATCAAGTCAACCTCGAGTATCTCGCGTCGGTCGTGACGCGCCGCGAGGTCGATGGCCACGTCGTGGCCATGCCCGATTCGCTGGTCGGCACCGACAGCCACACCACGATGGTCAATGGGTTGGGGGTTCTCGGCTGGGGCGTCGGCGGCATCGAGGCGGAGGCCGTCATGCTGGGGCAACCCGTCTATATGCTCACCCCCGAGGTCGTCGGCTGCAAACTGATCGGTGCGCTCCCCGATGGGACGACCGCGACCGACCTCGTTCTGACCGTGACCCAGATGCTTCGAGCCAGGGGCGTCGTGGGGAAGTTTGTGGAGTTCTATGGTGAGGGACTCAGCGGGCTGAGCCTCGCCGATCGGGCCACGCTGGCCAATATGGCTCCGGAGTATGGCGCCACGATGGGCTATGTCCCGGTCGATCAGGCGACGCTGCGCTACCTCGAACAGACCGGCCGGTCCCGCGAGCATGTGGATCTTGTCGAACGATACACGAAGGAGCAGGGCCTGTTCCGCGAGGATTCGGCGCGCGACCCGACCTATACCGACACGCTGCTGCTCGAGATGTCCACGGTTGAGCCGAGCCTCGCCGGTCCGAAACGGCCGCAAGACCGCATCCGTCTGTCGGAGATGAAGGAATCCTTCGCGGCCACATTGGCCGCACCCGTCGCAAAGCGGGGATTCGCACTGAACGATGAGGACCGCGGCCGCACGACGACATATAAAGACAGCAGCGCCACATGCGAGCTGGGCCACGGCGCGGTTGTCATCGCCGCCATCACAAGCTGCACGAACACCAGTAACCCGTCTGTCATGGTGGCCGCCGGCCTGCTGGCCCGGAAGGCCGTGGAACAGGGTCTGAAGGTCAAGCCCTATGTCAAGACCAGTCTGGCGCCGGGTTCGCGCGTTGTGACCGACTATCTCGATCAGGCCGGCCTGACGCCCTATCTTGAGCGCCTCGGTTTCCACACCGTCGGCTACGGCTGCACGACCTGCATCGGCAACAGCGGGCCGTTGCCCGAGAAGGTCGCCGCCGCCGTTACCGAAGGAGCCTTGGTCGCCGCCGCCGTCCTGAGTGGCAACCGCAATTTCGAGGGTCGGATCAGCCCGATGGTCAAGGCCAACTATCTCGCCTCTCCGCCGCTGGTCGTTGCGTTTGCCCTTGCCGGTCGCGTCGACATCAACCTGGCCTCCGAACCGCTGGGCCGTGACGCCACCGGCAAGGCGGTCTTCCTTCGCGACATCTGGCCTTCCCATCGCGAGATCGCCGAGGTCATCGGGGACGCTCTCTCGCCGGCCTTGTTCACCCGCCGCTACGGCAACGTGCTGGAGGGCAACGAAAAATGGAACCGCATCGCGGTGGATGAGTCGGATGCCTACCCGTGGGACTCGGACAGCACTTATATCCAGGAACCGCCGTTCTTCGTCGACCTGCCACCCGAGCCTGCGCCGCTGGCGCCGATCAGTAATGCGCGCGTGCTCGTCATGGTCGGCGACTCGGTCACGACGGACCACATCTCTCCGGCGGGGGCGATTGCCCCGGAGGGCCCGGCCGGGACTTATCTCCGCGAACACGGCGTCGAACCGAAAGACTTCAACAGCTTCGGCTCCCGCCGGGGGAATGACCGCGTGATGACCCGTGGCACGTTCGCCAACGTTCGCCTGCGCAACCTGCTCGCCCCGGGTACCGAGGGCGGCGTGACCCGCTATCTGCCGACCGGTGAACAGATGTCCGTCCACGAAGCCGCCCTGCGTTACCGTCAGGACGAGACGCCGCTGATCGTGCTGGCTGGCGCGGAGTATGGCACCGGCTCCTCGCGTGACTGGGCGGCCAAGGGCACGCTGCTCCTCGGCGTCCGCGCGGTCATCGCCGCCAGTTTTGAGCGGATTCACCGGAGCAACCTCGTGGGGATGGGGGTGCTGCCGTTGCAATTCAAGTCGGGTCAGTCACGCGAATCGCTCGGACTGACCGGTGAGGAGATCTACGCGATCGACGGCCTGACCGACGACCTGCGGCCGGGCCAGGAGATCACGGTTGCGGCACAGGCATCGGACGGCAACGGTGTGACCCGGCGCTTTGCCGTGACGGTTCGGATTGATACTCCCGTAGAATTGGACTACTACCGCCACGGCGGCATCCTCACCATGGTCTTGCGGAATCTATTGAAGCAATCGTAGCCGCTCCGGCGATCCGGATACGCGCACCCCGCGGCGCGGGCCGGCAAGAGGCGCCCGCCGGTGCTGTCGCCGCGGACGGCTCAGCCGCCTTCCTTCGAAACCCAGGTCATGTGGTAATCCTTGTCCTCGACCTCGTGGGCGACCGTCGTGAGGCGCAGTTGCTTGTATGTGTCGCACATAACCGCCAGCTCGCTTGTGCGGTCCGTCCCGATGCTCTTCTCGTAGGTGCCGGGGTGCGGGCCGTGAGGAATCCCCGCCGGATGCAGACTGATCGACCCCGGCTCAATGCCCTTGCGGCTGGTAAAGTTTCCGTCCACGTAAAACATGATTTCGTCCATGTGCACGGCGGCGTGACCGTAGGGGCAGGGAATGGCGCCCTCGGCCCAGTCCACGATGCGGGGCACGAATGAACAGACAACGAATTGGTTTCCGGCGAAGTTGGTGTGGCTCGTCGGTGGCAGGTGAATCTTGCCGGTCCGCGGCTTGAAATCGTGGATGTTGAATGCGATGGGATACACATAGCCGTCCCAGCCGACGACCTCATAGGGAAAATGGGCGTGCAGGTGGACGGTGAGCACGTCCTCTCGCTTGACGACCAGCTTGTGCGGCGGCTTGCCGTGATTCCGTTCATCGTAGGTGAGCAACGTGTCGGGCACGCGGAAGTCGCGCACGGTAAAGGGCGCGTACATGGTGATCTGGCCGGCGCGGTTGCGATATTCGTTGGGAATGTCGATGAATTCGCGTCCCTCGAAGATGAGAAACGCGGGTGCGTCGCCCTCCCAGTGGATGCGGTAGGGCGTGCCGCGGGGCATGAGCACATAGTCGCGCTCACGAAACGGCAGGACGCCGAACTGCGTCTCAAATCGCCCGCTGCCCTTGTTCGTGAAGTACAGCTCGTCGCCGTCGCCATTGACGAAGAAGCGCTCGCTCGTCAACGTCGGCTTGCACAAGCCGATGTGGACATCGGCATTGAACATGAGCGTCCGCCGCGCATCGAGAAAGTCGCCGCGGAGCTCGAGTGCTGTCGTCCGGAGGTGCCGACGATAAAGCGGCTGGTCTTCGAGCGGTTCAAACGGGCAGAAGCCGGGGATGGCCAGCTCTTCGACGGCATTTTCATCGGTCGGCGGGATGCGGAAATAGAGAATCGAAAACGCCCCGTTGAAGCCCTCTCGCGTGTGGCACTGCTCCATGAGCAGCTTGCCCTCGTCGTAAAACGCGGTATGGGGTGCCGGCGGGATCTTTCCGAGTTTCAGGTATCGGATCATGGCGTCACGCTTCGGCCGTTTTCTGGCGCGTTTTTGCTGCTCTACACAGGAGAGCCAGCCCTTCCATTTCCTGAGAAACCGAATCTCATGTGTCGGCCTGTTTCATCGAGACTTCCTGCTCGTTCGGCGCCACCGGCCGACCTCTTTCATAGAGAACATCCGGACAAACGTCGGCCCCGTTCGGCCAGACGATGGTCCCGACATCGGGTTCGACCCGAACCTGACGGAAGTAGGCGGGGTCTTTCAAGGGCGCGAAAACACCCTCGAACGGAACCAATGTCGCCATATCCACCTCGCGCCGCTCCATGCCCTCGAACGTGAGGCAGAGGCGATAATCACCGGTGCATTCGACATGGATCACATCCTTGGACATGGTTCACTCCAGCGGGGGATTGGGATCAAGGGTTGTCGCGCCCGGGCCAACTCCCATCCATTTCGCAATTCCTCTTGATGCTGACTTGCCCATTCCACCACGAGCCCCTTGGCACGGGGCGCCAAGTCGCCGTCGAGCATCCGCAGATCATCGATCGCGAACCCTGCCTTCCGCCCGCCATAGCGCACATGAAAGTGCGCTGGCTCATGATCATTATAATACATCGCAACCACGATGCCGAAGAATCTGCTGATCTCTGGCATCCTACGACTTCCTCTGTCTGGCTGTCACGGCACCAAACCTCAACAGTCCTCAATCGCGCTTTGTCGTATATTCATGGGCGAACAGAACGCTACAACGTGCCGCGCCGCCGCTGCTCCTCCTCGATCGAGACAAACAACGCCTTGAAGTTGCCCACGCCGAAGCCGCGGCTGCCGTGCCGTTCAATGATCTCATAGAAGAGCGTCGGCCGGTCCTCGACCGGTTGGGTGAAGACCTGAAGCAGATAGCCGTCTTCATCGCGATCGACCAGGATGCCGAGTTCCTGCAGCGCGCCGTAGTCTTCGTCGATCTTGCCGATGCGATCCACCAGGGCCTCGTAATAGGTGTCCGGCACGCGAAGGAAGCGGACGCCGTTGTCTCGAAGCGTTCGCACCGTCTGGCAGATGTCCGCCGTATTCATGGCGACGTGCTGCACGCCGGCTCCGCGGTAGAAGTCGAGGTATTCCTCGATCTGGCTCTTCCGCCGGCCCTCGGCCGGCTCGTTGATGGGAAACTTGATCTTGCCGGTGCCGTTCTGCACGACCTTGGACATCAGCGCGCTGTAGTCGGTGCTGATGTCCTTCTCGGTGAAGTGGGCCAACTGCTCAAAGCCGAGCACGGTCTTGTAGAACCCCGCCCAGAAATCCATCGCCCCGAGTTCGACGTTGCCGACGATGTGATCGACCGCAGCGAGGCCGGCGCTCCGCGGCGCGGCATGTCGGCACGGTGCGAATCCGGGAGCAAATACGCCGTCGTACTTCGACCGGTCCACGAAGGCGTGAAGCGTCTCGCCGTAGGTGCGAATCGTCGCGAAGCGGTAGACGCCGTGTTCATCTTCGACAGAGGTCGGTGCTCTCACGATCGCCGCGCCGCGGGACTTCGTGGCTGCGATCGAGGCGTCCACGTCGTTCACGCCGAACGCAATGACCTTGACGCCGTCGCCGTGGAGCTGGCAGTGCCGGGCCACCTCGTGGTCGGGCGTCAGCGCCGTGGTCAGCACGAATCGGACCTTGCCTTGTTCGATGATGTAGCTGGCCCGTTGCCGCTCGCCGGTTTCCAGACCGCGATAACCCACGATGTCGAAGCCGAACATGTTTCGGTAGAAATGGGCGGCCTGATAGGCGTTGCCCACATAGAGCTCGACATGGTCGATCCCATTCAGCGGCAGAAAGTCCCCGCCGGCTGTCGGCCCGTCCCTTCCACACGTCGAGGTCGCGGATTTCATCACAGGCTCACCCTTTCGATCGATTGCTCGCCTCATTATACAACCCGGCGGCGCTGCAGGACAGCACCGAGCTCAAACACGCAGTCGCGTGACAGGGCAATCGCAAGAACGGTGCAGCGGCGGGTGGCATGTCCATCCGCGCAGCGG
>JBHHVX010000013.1:0-41753 GCA_046754505.1 Phycisphaerae bacterium
GCTACCTCGCAAGCGCGGAAACGTCAACAAAAACGGTGGCTGTCCCTATTATCCGTGCAGATGGTCCAGGTACATGTGTGCGTTCGGTTCTTTCCACCCCCACCGCTTTCCTGATTGGTCGGGCATTGCATTTCGCGACAGAAGTCTGCGCGCGCACATCCACGGCCAGGCGCCGCGACCGGATTTGAGGTGGTCGTGCCCGGTGACCGACATCCCGGCCGCGGCCCAAAGAACAGTGGCGTAATCCCGCAGGTCAAGCGCTCCGCATCCAAGCATCTCCTTCTGAAAAACACACAGGGCCCGACGAATTGCGCGGTGGTGGTGATGATGTCTCAAGAACCACCGCCGCCGTTTGAAGAGGAGCGTGAACCAGAGATTGTCAAGCGAATCATTGAGATCGCTGCCGAGGTATACACCCAGCTCCAATAAGATCCTGGCAACGATCCTCGTGCCGCTCCATCCGACGCCGCCAACAACGACCGTCTCGAGAACGCGAGGGTTCCTTCTCACGTGACCGTGATCTGTATGGTTGATCTCAGATTCCAATCCCAACTGAAGCAGCCCAACCTCGGCCGATGGCCCCGGCGTCAACGATGCTGTCTCCACCCTGCGTTCAGGTGCTCCAGCACCGCGTGGATTGCGACGACGTCAATCTCCTGGATGTGCGACGACGCGACATCGTGCCCAGCGACGGGGCGACATCGCACAGCGTCTCGGCAAGGCTCCCTGTCGACCCCACCAATCCGATCGTCGTGACGCCAGGCTTCTGCGCTCGATCGAGCGCCTGGACGGTCGGCGGGCTATTCCCGCTGGTGCCCAACACCACCAAGGGGTCGGCGGGTCGGGCGAGCGTGGCGGTCTGTCGGGCGAAGGACCCCGCTGGCTTGCTCGGCGCCGGCGGTCCAGTCCTGGGTCTCGGTCGGCCGGGCGGTGATCAGCCGGTTCAACGTATCGTAGCCGTAGTCCTGCGTCGATTCAAGCTCGTCCATCTTGTCGCCGGCGTGGGCCGCCGAGAGCGGGTTGGAGGCCGCGTCGTAGCCGTAGGTCCAGGAGCCGAGGTTCTTGTAGCCCGTGGTGGCCTGATCGAGCGTGGTGTGCTCGTTGGCCACCTGGGTGACCCGCAGGACGACGGCACGGCAACGCTAAGTCCGGAGACACCATACTCATCTCTTGCCTGCCTTCGGCGGCCGGAGAAGGCGGCGGACGATCTTCTCCGACCGAATCAGGAATCTCTCGCCGCCCACCGGTCGGCCGGTCGTCTCGTGCTGCCGTAACCGGCGGATCATCTCCTCGTCGGCCGCCCCGACATCGACGCCTTCGAGGCGGTCATGACCCGCGAGGACCGGACGAAGGGGTTTTTCGTCTCCTTCGACTACACCCGCGATGCCGTGCGCGAGATCGACGCCTTGTTCCGCAAGAGCGGCAGAGCCATTATGGCCCTGAGGGCGGAAGCGGGGTCAGGCTGATTTGTTGACTTCTTTAGCGCCCTGCCCGTCGGGCAGAGCGTGGCGCGGCGGCGCGCAGCCAGTCGCACGGCCACGCGAGCGTGGCCGTGGCACGCGTCGATCGTGCCGGCACGACTTGCGCCGCCTGAACAGAACCGCACCCGTCAGAAAGCGGGATGAACAGCCTCTCCGCGCGGCGCCCGGCGCGGCTGTGCAGCGGCCCCGGTGGCGGTTACAATGATCTCATGGAGAAACGCTGATGTCTCAATCCGCTGATACGCTCTTCGGCCGGTCGCGCCGGGGCGGCTGCCGCGTCGTCGTCACCGGACAGGTCGGCGTCGACAAGAAGCCCTTCCTGGAAAACGTCGCCCGTCTCGCTCGCGAGCGCGGCCACGCCCTCACGCTCTGTCACGTCGGCGACATGATGTACGCCGAAGCCCCCGACATCGTCCCCGGCCGCATCCTCGACCTCCCGCGGACCCGCCTCAACACCCTCCGCCGCGCCGTCTTCAAGGACATCCTCACCACCGCGGTCCAGGCGCCGAATCTCATCATCAACACCCACGCCACCTTCCGCTGGAAGCACGGCCTCTTCGAGGCGTTCGATTTCGACCACATGACCACCTTCAACGCCGACCTCTACGTCACGCTGGTCGACAACGTCGACGCCATCCACGAGCGTCTGCTCCGCGAGCATGACATCGTCCACACCCTCAAGGACATCATGGTCTGGCGCGAAGAGGAGATCCTCGCCACCGAGATCCTGGCCCACGCGATCGGCGGCCACGGCCGGTTCTGCGTCCTCGCCCGCGGCCACGAGGGCGACACGGCCGAGTCGCTCGTCCGCCTCATGTTCGAGTCCCATCGCAAGAAGATCTACCCGAGCTTTCCCATGTCGCACGTCATGGACATGCCCGATGTGCTCGCCGAGATCGACGCCTTCCGCGGCGCCCTCGCCGAGCACTTCATCTGCTTCGACCCCGGCGACCTCGACGAAAAGCGTCTGCTGTTCAAGGCGGACAAGGCGACCGAGGCGGGCGAACCGACGATCACTCTGGCCGTCAACGGCCGCGACCTCGTCTTCGACGTCCGCGAGGTCACGTCCGTCGCTCGGGACATCGACGGGCAGATCTACGCCCGCGATTTCAAGCTGATCGACCAGTCCGACATGATCGTGAGCTTCGTGCCGGAGCTTCGCGGCGGCATGCCTGGGCTGTCCAGCGGCGTCGAGCGTGAGCTGCAACACGCTTTCGAAGGCACCAAGGAAGTGTACGTCATCTGGCGCCCGAAGAAATCACCCTCGCCGTTCATCACCGAAACCGCGACGCGTGTTTTTCCATGCGTCGAGGATCTCTTCGAGCACTTTCAGGACAAGGGGTATATCGGCGACTATCAACTCGACCTGCCGACGCCGACAGCCCCCCGGAAACGCGGCCGCATCGGATAGTCCGGCCGATCAGTTCCCCGGCCTCCGCCCGCCGGCATTCGACCGCTGTGTCGCATCCACGACTGTCACCCCGGCCGGCGGCTTGAATACGAAACGCTCGGGACGGAGGTCTGCGTTGATCTGGATATCGGTCATTATCGTCGTCGTCATCACCTTGCCGCGACCATCATAGACCAGTGTCTTTAGTCCGAGACCGGTTTTCTTGTCGTAATACGACAGGGTCCGGCCCACACGTTTTTTCAGTGCGTCTGTCTTGGGCATCATCTCAATCACATACACCGGCTTGCCATCGACCGTTTCGTCCGGCAGCAGCTTCGCATCAAAGATTCTCTCAGCCTGCTTGAAAACGGCCATCGGATTCATCGGGTTCGCGCCGCCTCCCACGCCCGAAAGCGTCTTGACGGCTTGGCGCTCCTTCTTCGTTTCGGTCAGCGTATAGTTGAACCGACCGTCGTCGATCGTGACAATCGTCATCTCGGCGTCCTTCTCCTCGGTTCCGATCTTTTGGTGTCCCTTGCTGTGCGTCTCCACGCGAGAGAGCACCGTGTCCCCTTTCCGAAGATACTCCGCCTTGACCTCGACCTCGCTGGTCGAGGTGATCTGGATCACTTGAAGTTCCGACTGCGTCTTCAGCGTATATCGCATCGACCGATATTTCGACACTTTGTCGTTTATTTCCTTCTTGACGGCCTCCAGCGTCGACGCCGTTGCCGGCAGTACCCACGCCCCAACCATCGCCGCCGCCAATCCAAACGAACCCCATCGAGTCATCACAAAACACCTTTGTCTTCAAGAAAACCGCATGATCACCTGCCGCCGCTTATATCAGGATAGCCCGCCGGTTCGGCAATCGCAACACGCCCGTCCGGCAGCAGCAACGCCGGGTCCGCTCACCACTATCTCGGCGTTTCGGCTTTCGGCTTTTGACCTTTTGACTTTTTGACTCTTGCCCGTCAGGCGGGCCGGCGGGCGATCAGGGCATGAAACATGTCGTGGCGCACCACGGGCAGGGAGATGAACCCGGTGCGGCGAGCGAGGCGAGACAATCTGGCGAATCCGGGGTAGGCCAGCGTGCTGACCAGTTCCCGATACTCCTGCGGAAAGTAGCCGCGCGATCGCCGCGTCAGCCAGGGGCAGAAACGCCGCTGGAATTGTTCCACGCTGATTCGCAGCGCGTGCCTGCTGAAACGTTCCTTGTCGATGACGACGAACGCCCCGCCTGGAACCAGCCACTGCCGCCATTGCGCAAGCCACGCCGCGTAGCGCCGGCGCGGAACGTGGTCGAGGACCTCGATCGCCAGAATCAGGTCCACCGGACCGGGCGGTTGAAACGTCTCGGAATCTGCAACAAACACCTGGACGCCGGGATAGGCCGCCAGGCGCTGCTGCGCGTCGGCGATTCGCACGGAGGACAAATCGATTCCAAGATAGTCCATGCGCTGCTCGGGATTCTTGATCTGGCGGTATATCTCCTCGGCCCAGGTACCGTGTCCGCAGCCCACCTCGAGGATTCGCACGCGCTGCACACGGGCGAGGACGCGGTGGATCTCGTCCAGGACGGTCCTGGCAAAGATGGATCGGAAGTTCGCCGATGGCGTCCACCGCGCGAAATGTGGTTGGAGGTCGTCATAGACCACCCGAACCTTGCGGGTGTGGGCGGAAAGGGACGGTGCCTCAGCCAGGCTCATCGTGGCTCCTCCGATGTGTCCACTGGGCACACCGCACCATTGCGCGCCGGACCGGTCCGCGGCTGTCTACAGCGGGCGCGGCGCGCCAAGAGAGGCGAGCATACGGCACGAGCACCGGGCCAAATGATTGCTTGTAGTCCGCCACGCCCGGCGTGTTGGCGCCGATCCAGTCGAAGTTTGGGGCGTGTTGACGCGCCGCGCGGAGTGTCTGCAAGGTGCAGAACTGGTTGGCTCCGGTGTGGGCCAACCGCGGGTCAAAGGCTGCCATCCAGTAATAGGCCGTGGAGGCCTGATAGAACACGACGTTGGCAGCGGCCAGGCGGCCGTCGGCGAGCCGTGCTCCATGGATGTGGGTGTCGCATAGCCTGGACAGGCGCGCCAACAGCGGAGCCAGCGCACCCGAAGGCACCGCCGGCGCGAGACCCTGCCGCTCATGTGTAACAAGCCACAGGTGTTCAAACTCCTGAGGCTGCACGTTGCGGACGAATCGGACACCCTGGGACTCGGCATTGCGAGCACGGCGGCGGACATCGGAGTCGCAGTGGGTCAACGGATCGCGGGTCAGGTCGGTGACAAAGCTGTAGCGGATTTCGGCCCGCCAGCCGTTCCACGTGAAGGGGCGGAGGTCGCGGTTGTCGGGGTGGGCCTCGATGGTAGCAGACTGGAAACGGCCGGCGATCTCCTTTGCAAGGCAGCCGAGCCGCCGGGCGGTTCGTCGTTGGGCGCGATGGGCGAGGTGAGCGGCTGAGTCGGCAATCCAGACACCACTGTAGGGAACGAGCGGAATGCGCTGGAGCACGGAACGATCCTGCGAGGCTTTCCTCATGCCGACCAGGCCGGCGACGAGGTGATCGTGGTCCGTGACGCCGGCCAAGACGATATCGCACTCGAGCGTGTCGGCCAGCACCGCGAGCCAGTCGGCCCGGAGGAACGGGCAGACCTGGGGCGCCCGTGACAGAGTCTGATCCCACGATTCGGCGTGGCCGGGGGTAAGCCAGCGAACGGCGAGGCGTGAGGCGGCGTGCCTGACGACCGTCGCCGGTCCGTCACCGGGTGGCGCGGACGGCTGACTTGGGCAGGGCCCGGAGCCGGATCGAGGAGACATCGTGAGATTCTGAGCAATCGCCTTGGGCATCGGGTGAAATATCGACTTTGCGCCGAGGACCGCATGAGCCCGACGCCGGACGGGGCCATTGGTCGAGGCTTCTGCCCACGGCGTGTCAGCCGCCGGCTGCCGACCTTTTGAAGCGTTGTGTCCTTGACGTCTCCCGCCCATCAAGCCGCCAGACCGCTCTGCGTTACTTCCCGCAGGAAATGCGCGGAGACGGCAGCCCCGCCACGACGATAAGACTGAGCGGTCTGGGGCCGCGACGGCCTTCACGCAGCGCAGGAGCAGCACGGTGTCCAGCGAAGCTTCATCCCGACCGTCCGAGCCACGCTTGAGGCTCCACACCCACCGCCGCCGGCGATGGGGATGGCTGATCGCCCTCCTGCTCGGGGCGTCGTTCGTGGCATTCCGCCTGCCGGACCTCACCGTCAACTTCCAGATCGACGGGCAGATTCCCGAATACCTCGCGTGGTCCGTGTCGCCCCAGACGCTGGGCCAAAGCCTCAATCCGGAGCTGAACCGCCGCCTCTACAGCTTCTATTACCTCGGCCTCGGTGGGCTGGCGCATCTCGTCGATCGAGCGGATCTGCTCCGGGCGACCTATGTGGCCGAGATCATGGCGATTGCTGCATCCGTCTACTTCCTGGCCCTGACGCTCACCCGCAATCGATGGGCCGCATGGCTCACGGTCACCGTGGTCCTCTGGCACAACGGAATCTCGGTTGCCCCGGGCGGCTCCCACGGAATCGCCGGGATATGCGCAGCCCAGCACCCCGCCATCGCCATGGGCCTGCTGGCGCTCGCCCTGTCCTGGCGACGGCGCCACACCACGGCTGCGCTCGTCGCAGGGCTGGCGTTTAACCTCCACGGCTCCGCCTCCATCTTTGTGTCGACCATGGTGCTCGCTGCCGCCTGCATGGACCTCCGCCGCCAGGGCCTCCGCGCCATGATCCGGCCGGCGATCGTATGCCTCGCCGCGGCCGCCCCGACGCTCATGTGGGTCGCCTCCAACCCGCCCCCGGCAGCCACCATTTCGACCGCCGAGTGGCTCCGGTTTCCGCGATGGATATATGTCAAGCACATTTTCGCCTCGGCCACCCCCGTCCGGCTCTGGATCATGCTGTTCATGTTCATCCTCCCCGGCATCCTCGGCATGGCGGCGCGCCCGCGGACCTGGCGCCCCAGATCCGCCGTCCTCATCGGCTGGATCGCCGCCTCGGCCCTTCTGCTGGCCATCGGCTATGTCTTCGTTGAATGGATCCCCGTCCGGCCCATCGCCCAGCTCACCCTCTGGAGAGGCACGCAGTTTCTCGTCCACGTCCTGCTCGCATTCGGCCTGGCGCATCTGCTCTCCTGCATACGTCCCGGCGGCTTTCAGGCCATCGCCGCCGCCATGACGATCACGGCCTTCATCACACCCCTCTATCCGGAACTGGCCTGGATCGGGCACCTCGGTCTCGCCGGCCTGCTGGCGATCGCCGCGACCCGCGTGACCGGACTCGACCGCATGGTTTCCGCAGCGCTGCTCGCCGCCCTCTGTGGTGTCCTCTATTACGACACGACCTGCTTCAACCATATCGGCCCACACCTCGTCTGGCGCTGGCCTCTCATCACGATCCTGCTCACCGCGCTCTTCGTCTGGTCAGGCCGCCGGTGGTCCCGGCCACGCCAGATCGTGGCCCTCGCTGGTCTGGTCGCACCCGCCGTCTGGCTCGCTCAACTCGATGTCGGACGGCCCTTCCCGCCCCGCGCCCGCCGCCGGGCCAGGGCCATCCTCGACCTGGTGCCCGCCATCGAACGAGCCTCGCGCCCCGGCGATCTCGTCATCGCCCCCCCCGACATTCGCAACCCCGGTGCCTGGGCCAGCCGCGGCTCGTTTCTCTGCCGCCAACAACTGACCGCCTACGCCTACGCCCCCTGGCTCTCGCAGGACATCATCGCACGGATGCAGTGGTACATCGACGATCCCGTCCGGGCTTGTCCCACGAGCAAGCCCATCATGCCACACCTCCAGGACGGCTACCGCAGCCGCCGGCCATCCGACTTCGCCAGACTCCGCGACCGGTTCGGCGTCCAGCTTGCCGTCGTCGAGCACGACCGATCGCTCGCCTTCAAGGCCGTCGCCTCCAACGACGTCTTCACCCTCTACGACCTGCGGGCGCCCCTGCCCTGAGACAGAGCCGGTCGGTCACGGCGACGGCGAGCTTGGTCAGGCCCGATCCCAACCGCGACCACCAGCGAGCAGACGACTCGCATCCACCCCACCCCGTGTCGCCGGCAGCCGCCCCACGCGGTTGACAAAGCCCTCCCACGATGGTAAGAACTGCGTCGAATGAATCGGCCAGGCGGGAGCCGGCGCCCCGGCGGGATGCCAGCCAGCTTCTCATAACGTGATTCCCCGAAAGGACCAACCGGGGCCGGCCGGGACGCGACAACAGGAGTACTGATCATGGTGATGGAATGGTACAGTTGGGTAGCCTTGGTATTGCTGGTCGTCCTGCTGATCGGATTCAAGATCTATCGCAACAAGCAGACGTAATCAGCTTGCCCGCGCAGCGAAATCCGGCGTGCGACCGGCTCAAGACGCACGTCGCGTGAATTCGGCCGCCACGACCGCGAATGGATCGCTTCTGTCCTGAATGCGGCGTACATCGCCCACCCCGCAGGTGCGCGAGTGACCCTGATCTCGTGCAGCGTCATGCCCGGATGGACGGGAGGCGTGGGCAAGATCGCCCAAGGGGTTTCGGAGAGGAGCTACACCGGCGGGACGCCGATGCTCCCCAGCCAACGAGGCGTGGCAGAGCACTGGGGCACTGGCGGACAACCCGCCAGTGGCACCCGCACAGTCGTCCGCTCGCTGACGGTCGCGGTTCGGATCGCGCCTGCCCCGGCCGCCGTGACGGTCACGCACCCATCAACACACCCCGCCGGCATGATCACGCACGCTCACCCTCCGAAGCGTTCGATTCGTCCGGACCGACGTCGTGGTCAAAGCGCTCCAACGGACACCCTTCGCACCGCGCCCGCGGGCGGCAATGCGCCTTGCCGACCGCCACGATCAGCGCGTGATACTCGTTGAACATCGCCAGGTCGACCGGCAGATTCTCCTCGAACAGCGCCTGAAGCTCGTAGTAGCCGGCCTCGTCGTCGATCAGACCGTGTCGCCGCGCCATCCGCGCCGTATAGGCGTCCACGACAAACGTCGGCTGATCCAGCGCGTACAGCAGGATCGAGTCAGCCGTCTCCGGACCGATGCCGTTGATGCCGAGAAGCTCCACGCGAAGCTCCTCAGCCGACCACGCGGCCAGCCCTTCGAAATCCCCGTCGTGCTCACGCCACAGCCAGTCCACGAAGTGCTTCAAACGCTTCGCCTTGATGTTGTAATAGCCCGCCGGCCGGATCAACTCCGCCAGCCGAGGCAATTCGACGGCCCGAAGCGCTTCCCAATCGAGGCAGCCGGCAGCGCGCAGAGCCGCAATGGCCTTTTCGACATTGCGCCAATTCGTGTTCTGTGTGAGGATCGCCCCGACGGCGACCTCCGTACGGCTCTCGCCCGGCCACCAATGCTGGGGGCCATACGAAGCCCGCAGGGCCTCATAGATTTCCAGAAGGGTCTTGCCTGTTTCCGACGACATTTGCGGTAGGATAGCGGCATGAGCAAGCGGAACGCCAGACGCAAACCCCCGAAAACCCAGTCCCGGCGAACCCGGAAGGAGCGAGAACCGCTATCCAACAGCTATTGGGACACGACACACCGCCCCTTGCAGTGTCTCGTCTTTCTGCTGCCCCTCGTTCTGTTGTACGAAGTGGGCATGGCCGCCGTTCATCACCGGACATCTTTCGGCGAAGGACCAGGGTTGGCCGCCAAGCAACTCCTCTACTGGTTCTTCAGCCTCTTCGGCGTGCAGGGGCTTTACCTGCCCGGCCTGCTGCTCGTCGTTGTCCTGCTGGCGTGGCATGTGGCGAGCCGCTTCCCTTGGCGGATCGCGCCGCGCCCGCTCGGCGCCATGTATGCCGAAAGCCTCCTCCTCGCCATCCCCCTGCTGCTCCTGAACAACTGGATCCCCGCCACCCCCAACCTCACCGCCTCGGCCCCGGAGGCGTCGATGGTCGATCCGTTGCTGCTGAGCGTCGGTGCGGGGATCTATGAAGAACTGCTGTTCCGGCTGATCGTGATCACGCTTCTCACGATGCTGTTGGGCGATGTCGCACGCCTCAAACAGGTCTGGGCGGTCGCCATCGCCGTCATCGTCTCGTCCCTGCTCTTCGCGGCCCATCACTACCAGCCGATCGGCGCGGATGTCTGGTCCAGCAGCACCTTTGCCTTCCGGGCCGCGGCGGGAGCCTATCTCGCGGCCGTCTTCGTCCTCCGCGGTTTCGGACTCGCCGTCGGCTGCCATGTCTTTTATGACGTGATGGCGTATCTGCTGTAGCGGTCGATGCGACCGGCCGCCTCACGCATAACTGTGCAGGCCGACAATATAGAAATTGACAACCCACCAGTTGAACTGCATGGCCACGAACCCGAACACGCTGAGAACCGCCGTCCACAGTTCACGCCGCTTGGTCACGAACCGGGCGTGGATCAGGATGACGTAGATCAGCCACGTGTTCAGGGCGAAGACCTCCTTCGGGTCCCACCCCCACGGCCGGCCCCACGAGTAATCAGCCCAGACGGCCCCGAGAACCAGACCGACAAACAGGGCCACCATCGCCGTATACAACAACACGCGGTGAGACAGGTCGAATTCCTTCAGCACGTCGCGCTGGATCGGAAAGTCGCTCGGATCGAAAGCCCCCGCCGCCGGCCTCCGCAAACCCAGGACGAACTCACACACGAACAGCGCCACGACGATGCCCAGCAAGGTGCCGCCAATGAGGGCCAGCACCGTGGTCGTGCCGTTCAGCCCGTTGAGGGCGCCCAGCTTCGCGGCGATCAGACCGCCGGCAAGCCCGAGCTGCGCCCCGAGCGTCCCCTGGGCCAGCCGCACCCGCTTGCGAAACGCCGACACCACCAGGTAGCAGTTGGCCACCGCGAACGCCAGCGTAATCACCGCGTAGCTCGAGATGATCAGCACCGTATGAATCCGCAGCATGATGTCATCCAGGATCGGCATCATGTTCGCCAGCGAATTGTCGATCCGGTCGGACAGGAGTTCGGGCAACGACAGCGCGAAGAACCCCAGCAGACCGGCGCCGAGCAAATAGACACGCTTCTTTGTCAAAAGCTCCAACACCAGAGCAAAGACCACACCCACCCACGTCGAGGACACCACCGCCTCGTACATGTTCGCCACCGGGATCCGGCCGATGACCTGCCAGCGAACGGCCAGGTCGTACCCATGCAGACCCATCGCCCCCAGCAGAAAAAACAGCCCGGCGTAGCGCGCCCAGCGATAGCGAGCCGCAACGGCGAAGATGGAAATGAAGAAGCTGAAGATATAGCAGACCCACGCCCACCACATCAGGTCCGCCCGGCGATAAAACACTTCCGCCCGCCGCTGCTCTTCCGTCGGATAGACCCCCGACGGAGCGAGCGTGGGCAGGACCTCCGCCAGTTTCTTGACGGCGGTGTTGATCGCCGCCGCGTCCCGTTGCTGCCACCCCGCCCGCCACGCACCGAACAGCGCCACCAGCGCCTTCGCCCTGGACGCCTCCAGGCCGGGAAGATGCGAGACCGCCGCCGCGTCGCTCAGCACGGTCACCGGTAACCACGGCGTGTCCGCAGCCGCCTCCAGCGCGGGCACCATCGTCAGTTGCCCGCCCAGATCCTCATAGCTGTTGATGGCACGGAAGAGCCTTCCCATCGCCGTGCTCTTCGTCATGTCCACGCTCAGCTCCCGAAGACGAGCGGCTACGGCCGGCTTGCGAAAGAAACTCCGCGCCACCATCCCCGTCTTCAGAATCCGCTTGCGCTCGGCCTCGGACACGCGAATCGGATGGGCGGTAAGCTGCTTCCGCAGCGGCCGGTCCTTGATGTAGATCACCGGCTCGTCATCGTGCGCTTCTCGATTCAGCACCAATTCCACGGCGGCCACGACCGGCTCCAGGCCGTCCCACGGCTTCGATCCGTGAACCGCCTTCATCGAATCACGGGCCCACGACTCGATCGTCGAATAGCGCCAGTGGTGCTGCAAGACCAGCATCCCCAGGGTGTCGAGGTCGATCTTCCCCTGAATCGCGGCAAGGTCTCCGCCACCGGCCGCCGGCTCTTCCGCCGCCGCGCGAGAGGCAGCCAACCCGACCAGACACGCGAACAACAAAACGCCCTTGGTCACCAGTTCTCTCCTCGTGCCATGCGTCTCAGCCGGCGCGGACGCCCCCTCGGCAAGCTGTCGTTTCGCCGCAGCCGTCTCCGCCAGCCTTCGCTTTCGACGCCGGATCAGCAACGGCTTCGCACAAAACGCATAGACCATCCCGAGAGCAATCAGCGCGCAGCCCCCCAGCATCGTCAGCACGCCGTCCCGGTTGCCCACACCCAGGCCCGTGAACGAAACGCCGTCCGACGCGGCGTTCGCCTGATAGAACGTCCACCGCCCGATCGTCGCCGTGTTGTTGAGCCACACCTTTCTCCGCAGCGTCTGACCGCTCTCCGGGTCCTCATAGCGGATCGTGCTCGTCCATCCGCTCGCTTGCTCGCGACCCGGATAATAGTCCGTCTTCAGACGCTCCAGAACCAGCCGCGTCGGCAGGCGACGCACGGCGCGGCCGTACACCACCCGGATCGTCCCAAGCTCCGGGATATGGTCGACCCGCGTCGGCTGCGTCATCGGATCCGCCAGGTTGTATTGGCTGAACGGAATCCAGACTCGCGTCTCCCAGTCACGAATCGTTGATTGAACGTGAACGCGCACCAGCGACTGCGTCCGCCGAACGTCACTCAGCGGTCGCCGCCGCTCGAGCGGGATGACCACCGGCTCCGTCACGGTCGTCGGCCGGACGATGAACGCCTCAAGCGTCAGCGAGGCACCGGCGTATGGCGCAAACGTCTCCCCGCGCTTCAGCGTCCGCACCGTCCGCTTGCCCCCCGGGGCGGTGTGAATCACTGTCGGCGCCAGATCGTTCCCGGCAAACAGCATGAAATGGTCACGCGACGCATCAAAATAACGAATGTCAAGATTCTCATCGACCAGCCCACCGGCATCGAGAATCTTCTTCCCCGCCCGATCCCGGTCCTGGTTCAACTGAGGGTAACGCTCCAGCACCGAACGCTGAAAGGAGCGCGTCGGAGATTCCACCCACACCAGCGCGATCGGCGTCCGCGCCTGCTCGAATCCCGCCGTCATCAGAGGCCAGCTTGGGCGGAGTTGTTCGACCTTCAGCCGATAGTCCGTCCCCTCGACTTGCACGACGCTGCCCACGTTCACGTCGTACTGATGGTGAACACCCTGGTCCTTCACGAACACATCCAGCACATGCCGGCCTTCAAGCGGACCGGTCCAGCGCTCGTCGATCTCCGTGTCTTCATCCAGCCAGCGGAACTCCGCCGCGGTGCCGTCCGCCAGCTCGAGCATCGAGCCGCGGGCAAACATCGCCAGAATCCAGTTCTCATCGGTGCTGCTCGGCCCCGTCAGACCCACCTTGACAATCGGGTTGACCCCGCTCCCTCCCGGCACCGGCTTCGACCGAAGCTCCGCGTACGGCAGATAACCGTCTATTTCTATCCGCATGGGCCATGCCGACTGAATGTTCGAGTCCGGCCTGTTCAGTTCGATTGGCATCTGCCACTGTTCCAGCCCCGGCACGGACCAACACCGCGACGACGCCACGACCTGCCCCGAAGTGTCATGGATCTCCACGGCCTGCTGCGTGGAGCGCTCGTGGTAATAGGGCAACTGCGGCAGTTCGTAGGTCTGGGGCTCGTCTCCGCCGTGCGTCACGATCAGAACCGGCGTCTGCTGGTCGTAAAACCGGTTTTCCGCGTTCGCCGGTTCCAGGCTGAGAAAAACGTGCTCGTTCAGCCGCGACGAATGCGGCTGCGAACCATCTCGCCCCAACGAAACCGAGCGCGGCGCGTCATCGCCCACCGTCACCGACAGCTCCACCTGCGCACCGGTCTCCATCCCCTTGTGCCGGACTTCGCCAACCTCAACTCGATAGTGGCCCCCGATCATCGGCATGTTCGTGTCCCACACCTCGCCCTCGGCCGCCGCCAGCGTCCCAAAGACCGCGTTCTGACCCGCTCGCGCCCGCGCCGTCGAGAGAATCTGTATCCGCGGCGCCTCCAGAAGCACGTCCCCCTCGATCTTCCCACCAAAATACACCACCGAGCCGGCGCACAAAACCAGCAACCCAGTGTGAACCGTCAGTACGCCAAGATTCCTCGGATTGAACGGGATTCGCCGAACCGTCGACACCGTCAAGGTCACACAGAACAGTCCGATCAGCCCCACGAACACCCAGTGGTTGAAATACTGAAACTCGGTCAGCTCAAAATACTGGCGCGCGGGCGGAATCGCTGATCCGATAGTGCTGTAAAGGATGAGCGCCGCGATCAGAGCGATGCCGAACCGGATGCTGGAAAACAGATTCAGAACCGCGCGTATGGGACTTCCTGTCCGACCGCGCCGCGATGTCGTGGATTGCGTCTGCATTAGGCCCATTGTAGCACCCTTCCATGGTCAAGTGCCACTGGCGGCTTGTCCGCCAGTGCATCAAGGGTCCGTGACAGAATTGGCGGGCATCTTTCTTGCTGTCTCTCATTGAAGAGGCCCCGTAGGAGCGTTTGATGGTAGCCCAGCACGAAGCGCTGGGTCGGTCGCCAAGGAGCTTGGCCGAGTCCCGTAGGGACGATTGAACCCTCGATCGCCCCTGCGGGACTCGGTTTTCTCGGTTTCGCGCAGGCCCCAGCACTGCGTGCTGGGCTTGGATCACTTCGTCCCTACGGGACGCCACGCCAGCCGTCGCCAGTTTTGTCACAGACCCGTGCATCAGCGGACAGTGCCTTTCACGGACACGGGCAGGCAAGCTGCCCGTGGCACCCCGCCGCCAAAACTGTCGCGCACCGCCGCCCCACTCGCTAGCACTCGGGGCTCGGATAGGGGCCATCAACGGTGCTGTTAGGCCTCAGTACGTCAAACAAGTGCCTGCAAACCACTGCTGCAAGACCATTTGCCCGCCCCGATGGGTTGGCGTACGCTAAACTCGTCTTGACCGGGGCGGCCACTCATGGAGAAACGGCCCGTGCGAATCGGTTATTTCGATTGCTTCTGCGGAGCAAGCGGAGACATGATCCTCGGCGCGTTGCTCGCCTCGGGATTGTCAGAGGGCGAATTGCGCACCGATCTCGGGGCGCTTCCCGTCGATGGCTGGGAATTAGCCGTCCACAAGATCAACAAAAAGGGTTTCGCGGCCACGAAGGTTGATGTCACCGTGACCGCGCCGCAGCCCCATCGGCACCTCCGCGACATTGCAAAGCTGATCGACCAGGCCCAACTCCCACCATCCATCAAGAGCCGCTCGATGAGAATCTTCGAGCGACTGGCCGAGGCCGAGGCAGCGGTACACGGAACCACGCCCGACAAGATCCATTTTCACGAGGTCGGAGCGGTCGACGCCATCGTGGACATCGTCGGGGCTGTCGCGGGCATCCACCGCCTGGGCCTCGAGCGAATCGTCTGTTCGCCCATCCCGGCCGGCAGCGGCACGGTGAAATGCGAACACGGCACCCTACCCGTGCCCGCACCCGCAACCGTCGCCCTCCTCGTCGGCGTGCCTCTGGCCGAATGCGACGAACCCGGCGAACTGACGACCCCCACAGGAGCGGCCGTCCTGACCACACTCGCCGACGCCTACGGCCCCGTCCCGCCCATGCGAATCGCCCGCTCCGGCTTCGGCGCCGGATCGCGGGAAGGCCGGCATCGTCCCAACCTCCTCCGCATTCTCGTCGGTGAGTCGCTGGACCCGAGCTATGCCGGCGCCCCGGAAGACGACGAGGTCCTCGTCCTCGAAACCAATCTCGATGACGCCACCGGCGAGCAGGTCGGCCACGCCTTCGATGCCCTGTTCGACGCCGGCGCCCTCGACGTCTTTGCCACGCCGGTCACGATGAAGAAGAACCGACCCGGCGTGCAGATCTCGGTCATTGTGGCGGAGCCTGAAGCTGCGAATTGTGAAGACGTTCTCTTTCGCGAAACAACGACCTTCGGAGTGCGCCGACACCGCTGCACGCGCCGGAAGCTCGCGCGAGAGAGCGAACCCGTCCACACACGATTCGGAACGATCCGCCTCAAGATTGGTCGACGCGGCGGACGCGTGGTCATCGCTTCGCCGGAGTACGACGACTGCGCCCAAGCGTCCCGCGATAGCGGTGTCGCCCTACGCGACGTGATGTTCGAGGCCGAACGCCTCTGGCGAGCGAAACACGAGGCCGAGCATTGATCGCGTTACTGGCAGACCACGGTGCGAGCACCCTCCTGCTCACCCTGTTCGAGGGCGTCAAGCCCCATCACGTCACAGCCGCAGCCGCGGTCATCATCATCACATTCCTGATCTTGAACATGCGGCGACGCCGGACGAGGCACAGCGCGCCGGGCCACCGCTCGGATCAAGATTCTCCGACACACGCAGCATCCGTTGCGGAGCTACGCCCGAGTCTGAACGAATTGATGGTGCAGCTCGAGGAGCTGTCGCGGCGTATCAACGCCCAAATCGACACTAAGTTCGCCAGGCTCGAACAGTCCATCGCTGATGCCGACCGCCGCATCGCCGCGCTCCGGGTGCTGATCGATGCAGCGAAGCACTCCGGCACCGAAGCCGGCGGACCGGGCCCAGGCCACGCCTCGGAAGCCGCCTCCGGCGACCAGCCCGGCGCGCAACCACCGGTGCCGGGTAAGGCCCCGCCGCAGCCGCAGGACGAACGCTACCGGGCCGTTTACGAATTGGCCGACCAGGGCCTGTCCCCCGTCGAGATTTCGCAAAGACTCGGCCAGCGTGCCGGCGAGGTGGAACTGATCCTCAACATCCGACCCCGCGATACGGGTTCGTGAAAGTTCAGGCAGACTCGATGAGCCGCTGTATGCATGGTTAGAGGTTGGAGGGACGGGAAAGTGTGGGCACAGCCGCCCCGGTTTTTTCAAAGGAACGACACCGGCGGGACTCCGACGCTCCCCTGAGAACCGAAAACTGAAACCGCTCTCAGCGGCGTCGGCGCTTGATCAGCATCAATCCGCCAACCGCCAGAAGCAGCGCGCTCGCCGGTTCCGGAATCGCGCGAATCTCGATCACGAAATCGTTGTAGTCCAAGTCCGACGTGGCGAACGGCTGATCCTCCCAGAAGAGCAGCCAGACCGTCTCAGGAACGCCGAGTCCTTCAACGGCGTACGTCACCAGGTGATCATTCGCCCCGTCGTTGTTGTTCGTCTGCAGCGACCACCACGTATCGGGACTGCCCGGATTGATGCCCCAGAGAAAATCCCCCGCGACGGTCAGATTGATGGGCGCTCCGCCGATGTCCGCATCCGTCAGCAACTCGGTGTACGCCGTGCCCAACCCGCCGCCGTTCCATCCGAACGACTGCGGGAACAGGGCAAACATCGCCTGTGCCGTAATAACCGCCGTCCCGTCCGTCCAGGTTTGATCGACGCCTGTCTGATTCCCGGTGACGATGTTGAGCGGCAGGTTGGCCCCGCCATGGTCGAACACCCGCCGGGCGGTGATCGCGCCGTTGGTGAAGTCCGGACCACTGGCAGCAAACGTCCCGCCGTAGATCGTGTCCAGAATAGCCGGTTGGTTCGGCTCGAGTCCCCCGACCGGTTCGTTAAACGCCGTGTACCCGAACGCACCGGCGAAGGCCGCGCTCGGCGCCAGCACCACGCACAACGTCACAACCGATATCGCCGCCGCAAACCGCGCGCGACCGGCACCGACTGAGAGCATTCCAAGCGTATCCATCAGATGGCTTCCTTCCGTTCTCGCTCTACCGAAAATCGACACCCTTTCACCCATCCACGCAGCGCACCTCGCTTCCTTGGCGCTGCACCTGCTCTCACTCCTGGGTCTCAGAATAACGCTTGTGGCACCCCCCTGTCAACCCCTCCTGCCCATAATCTCGCCGTTTTTTCCGCGCCGCAGCCGACCCGTCAACCCGGCGTATCCGAACCCAAGGCGACAATACATAACCTATTGCAATATAAAGGATTGAGTGCAATTTCAGGCTAAACACGTTCATAAACATTTACCGCCGGGCACCACAATAGACGTCCCCGCCGAGGGCCTCGCCCCCCCCAAAGCCCGGGTTCGTGACAGTCTTGGCGGCGGGGTACCACGGGCAGCTTGCCTGCCGATGTCCGCGAAAGGCGCAGTCCGTCGATGCACTGGCGGACAAGCCGCCAGTGGCACCCATCGGGGCAGCCGGGGGTTGCCGCCGGAACTGTCATAGACCCCAAAGCCCACAAGCACGCCGCTCAACGTCGGAATTACACGGCCGATTCGTTACGATACACCCATGCGCCACAGGCCCAAACCCCGGCGGCGCCGCCGAACGTTCCATCACACCTCCAGCGGCCAAACTGCCGCCGGACCGCAGCGAGCGCCGCGCCCCCCTTCCCGCGAGTCGGTCGGCCTCGGACTTCGGCACATCGTCCCGGCAGCTCTGATCCTCGTGTTCGCAGTCTGCCTTGCGTTTTGCCCGGCGATGAACAACACCTTCGTCGAGTGGGACGACTACGACAATCTCGTCAACAACCCCCATATCCGCGTCGTCTCGGTCGACAACGTCCGCTGGATGCTCAAGACTGATCTCCTCGGCGTCTGGCAGCCCTTGTCGTGGTTGGTCACGACGATCGAGTATCGGTGTCTCGGCGGCGACGACCCCGCCTCGTTCCGCAGCGGCCTCGAGGCGGTCAGCATCGGCCTCCACGCCATCGCCGCGATTCTCTGCTTCTTCATCGTCGCGCAGCTCACGCTGCTGGTGCTGCGCGACCGGCCGGCGCTCGCGCCGACGCACGTCGCGATCGGCGCGACGGCCTCCTCGCTCTTCTTCGCCCTCCATCCGCTCCGCGCCGAGGTCGTCGCATGGGCTTCCGGCCAGCCCTACCTCCTCGCCACCATCGGATGCCTCGCCGCAACGGCGTGCTATCTCCGCGCCGTTGATACGGCCCGCCGCCGCTGGCACATCGCCGCGCTCCTGTGCCTGACCGCCGGGCTCCTCTGCAAGTCGATCGCCGTTTCGCTCGTGGCCGTCTGGCTCCTGCTCGACATCTACCCACTCCGGCGGTTCCGCCGATACACGGGAGGGCACCGTGCGACCGCTCGCGGGGTGCTCTTAGAAAAACTCCCCTATGTCGCCGTCTCGGTGGCCGCCGTCGTCCTGGCCTATCGGGCCAATCTCGCAACCGCCGACTACCGCCCCGAGCCGCTCGCCGTCCAGGCCCTCATCACACTCTTCTGCCTCGGATGGTACGCTATGCTGACGTTCGTCCCCGCCGGCATCGCACCCTTTTATGCCCGCCCTCATCCAGCCGCAGACATCCTGACGAATCCCTGGCTTCTAGGCGCTGTCCTGGCAGGGATCCTGCTGACGATCGCGGCGGTCCACCTGCGCCGCCGCCGCCCCGGCCTCCTCGTGGCCTGGCTCGGACACGCTGTGATCGTGCTGCCGACAACTGGCTGGGTCCCCCACGGCGGTCAAATGGCCGCCGACCGATATGCCTACCTGCCCGGCATCGTGTGGGCCGCCTTGCTCGCGCCCTTGATCACCCTGGCCTGGGCCGGCAGACGCACCGGCCGACACCGCCATGCGATTCGAGCACTCACCGTCGTTCTAATCACCGCCGTTCTGATCGGACTCACCGCCCGCACGCGGGTCGGCTGCCGCGTCTGGCACGACTCCATTGCGCTCTGGACGGCCATGGTCGAGCGCAATCCCGGCTGGCCGAACGGCCCGTACCAGCTTGCCAAACTGCACAACGCTCGAGGCGACCCCGCCGCAGCCGAACGGTTCTATCGCCACGCCCTCGAGATCTACCCCGGCTACCCCGAAGCCAACGTCAACCTGGGCATCCTCCTCCAGTCACGTGGCGACCTCCAGGCCGCCCGGCTCCATTACCGGCGGGCGCTCCAGGAGCGGCCGGGCTTCCACATGGCCCACTACAACCTCGCCTGCCTCCTGATCCGTCAGAGCCGATACGCCGAGGCACTGCATCACCTCGAACGGGCTGAAGCGGACGCGGTTCGCACTGACTCGTCAAAACTGCCGATCATTCGCGGGCGCCTCCGCGAGATTCGCCCCTTGGCGAACCGCGAAGGCCGATAAGCCGCCATCAATTATCACCCGGTCTATTATTGAACCCAAGCGTTTTACGCAGTGCGCCGATAAGACCCACGGCGGGCCGCCCGCCGCTCCCGCTAGAGCAAACTCTGTCTGACAAAATCGTCAGTTCATTTGACCAACCGGTGATCCTGTGATACATAAATTGACACGCAGCAAGTTTTCACGGCGACGCCGGCGGGGCGCGTTGCGGGAAACCTGCGGCAGGCAACACCGAATCGCCAGGGGGGGGAATAATCCAACTCGCACGGTCCCATACCGGGGACCCGCCACAACGCCACGGCCACTGGGCCGTGCTCGAGACCGCAAAACGGGGGCAGGCCGTCGTCGCAGGCAGGCGGCGGTCACTGCCGAGCCTTGGGAGGTTCGGCGGGCTTCACTACATCTTGGGGGGGGGAAGAACATGAAATGTGCAGGCATGACTCTGAGCGCCATGATCGCAGCCATAACGCTCCTGATGGGCGCTCCGGCATACGCGGGCATCATCGCCGCGGACTCGTCCATCACCAACGATTTCACAATCAACATCGACTTTGACGTCAATCCGCTCAATCCACCAAACTTTTTCGCGGAAGACGTGCAAATCCTCGACCAATACGTCTCGCAGGGCGTCCGATTCCGAGACACGCTCAGCGCGTTCGCCTCGCCGCTCGGCGACGCACCGGGCGAGATCGACAACGATGAATGGTACTCGCCGCCCAATTCTCTCGAAGTTGATGATGGCAGCGCCTTCGTTCTCTTCGACACGCCCGTCCTCGCCGCCGGAGCGTTCGTTCTGCCGGAAGCGGACGACGATCACGATAGCGGCACCATCCATCTTTCCGCGTTCGGCACCAATCTGCAGTTTATCGGGACCGTAAGCCTCAACTGGGGCGGACCCGATGGTGACCACAGCCGTGGTGGTGACGGCCACGATGGCGACGGCCACGATGGTGGCCAGGGCCATGATGGCGATGGCCACGATGGCGACGGCGATGGCCACGACGATGGCCAGTGGATGTTCCTCGGTTTCACCAGCGACGTGCCCATCGGCGTCATCCGGTTCAGTGGAGCGTTCGATGACGACGGCGGCGACCACGAGGGTGACGACAGCGACCACGAGGGAGAGTTTCACCTCGACGACCTCGGCGCCACGCCGGTGCCGGAGCCGGCATCGCTTGCCCTGGTCGGACTCGGCGCACTGGGCCTCGTGCGGCGACGTCGCACGGTCTGAACCGCCCGACCTCACACCCAATAACCACCAGTGCCAGGCGGCGCCCGCAGGACCGGGCGCCGCCTTTCTTTTTGCCGGTGAAACGCGCGAACGCCCTGTTCCGCGGAGCCTTATACGGACCTCGAACGAAATGAATGACTGGCCCGCGATTGGCCCACCCCCCGAGGCCATCGGGGCGCCTCCCTGCCAAAGCGGCAGTGGCTTGGCACGCACCAAGGCGCCATCCGATCCCGCCATCTGGATGACGACCTCAACGAATCCTCACGGACGCGGCTCTGGCCAGCCGAACGCCCTCTCGCACACGCTGATCAGTATCGCGGGACGGACGCATCTACATAGACCGACCACGCGTCCAGCCCGCCAGCCATGCTTCGCACCTGCTCGAAACCCGCTCGACGAAGGATCGACACCGCCTGAAGGCTGCGGCTGCCATGGTGGCAATAGGCGATGACGTCGTGTCCGGCGGCAAGGCCACGCAATTCGTCCAGCCGTCTTTCCAACTCTGACAGCGGCAGGAGACAAGCCCCCTCAATCCGACCGCGTTCGTGTTCGTCGGGTTGGCGGACATCCAGCAGGAGGATCTCAGTCGTTCCGGTGAGCATCGCTTGAACCTCTTGGACACTGACTTCCCAATGTGGATCGATGACGGCCATAGTGCGTGTCTCCATCTTCAGGCGTCGCTCAGAAATCGCCGAGCGAGTTCGCAGTGCATCCTGATCCCGTGCGCAATCGCGGCATCGGGAAAGTCGTAGGTCGGCTGGTGCAGCCCCGGTTGTGACGCCGGGTCGCCGGATCGGACGCCCAGCCGCCAAAACGCCGCCGGGATCTGCTCCGCATAGTAGGCAAAGTCCTCGCCGCCCATGCTGGGTGCGACGTTGCCATCGACGTGGTCCGCGCCGACGACGTCCCGCGCGACCCGCTCGACAAACCCGGCCATTGCCGCGTCGTTGATCAGCACGGGATAGCCCTCACGGATGTCACATTCGGCCTCTGCGCCGAACGCCGACGCCGTGGCTGTGGCGATCTGTTTGATCAGAGAGACCGCCTTCTCGCGGACCTGCGGGTCGAGCGTTCGCAGCGTGCCGACGAGTCTGGCGGTGCGCGGAATGATGTTCTCCGCCGTTCCCGCGAGAAACTGGCCGACCGTCACGACGACCGATTCGAGCGGATTGGTGGATCGGGAGGCGATGGTCTGGAGGGCCGTGACGACGTGGGCCGCCGCGACGATGGGATCGATGCCCTTGTGTGGATAGGCGGCGTGCGAGCCGACTCCGCGGACGGTGATCCGCCAGGGATTCGTCGACGCCAGCGATGGCCCGGGTCGGACACCGACGGTGCCGAGCGGCATCAGCGGCCAGCCGTGGAGGGCAAAGATGGCGTCGACCTTCGGCTCTTCGAGCACGCCGGCCTCGATCATTCGACGGCCGCCCCCGCCGCCCTCCTCGGCCGGCTGGAAGATAAACTTCACGATGCCCGGGAGGGCGTCGGCCACCTGTGACAGGACCGTTGCGGCTCCGACCAGGCAACTCATGTGTCCGTCATGTCCGCAGGCGTGCATCTTTCCGGCATGCGTCGATTTGTAGGCGACGTCGTTTTCCTCTTCAATCGGCAGGGCATCCAGCTCCGCGCGCAGGGCGACGCACCGGCCGCTCCTGCCGGCATTCAACGTCGCGACGACGCCGGTCCCGGCGATGCCGGTCCGGATCTCCAGGTTGCCCAGCGGCTCCAGCCGCTCGACGATCCGGCGGGCCGTAGCATGCTCCTCGAACGACAGTTCGGGGTGGGCGTGGAGGTCGTGCCGGAGGGCGGTTGCGGCAGGCAAAACCTGCTCGATGATCTGTTCTAACCCATGCGACATACAGTCTGTCCTCGATTCCGGCCGTGTCGCCATGCGCCCGGCGTGGCGACCTCTTGAATACCCGCTGGTCCGATCGAACACGCTCAAGCCCGTGGAAACACGCACACATGGTATGATGGCAAAACGCCTACGGCCAGCCACGCAGGGGTTGCCGCCCGGATGAAAACTGAAAGCCGAAAACTGAAAGCTGACAATGGCAAGGTTGGTACTCGATTTGCGGAGGGGGTGGGGCATGCGTGGGAGGGCGTCTGACAGATGACAGTGGATGCTGCAAGAGACTCTTGGGCCAATGACTCCTCCGCGGCCCGCCGCACCAGTTGCGCGCTCGCGCTCGTCGCAGCGGCGGCGCTGGCCGGCGACTGCCTGTTGACGTGTCCGCAGCAGTTTTCCGATGCTCTTCAAGCAGACACATCGCTGCTCAAGCCGGTGGTGATGATGCTGGGGCTGGACGGGGCGTTTCCTACGGAGCGGGGCATCGAGATTCGCAACCTGGTTTATTACACCGCGGCGGCCGCGCTCGCGTTCATGGCCGGGCTTCGGCTCCTGACCGGAGGGCGGCGACCACGGCTATCGTTCGATGACCTGCTGGACATTCGCCGGCGGGCGGCCTCGCCCTTTTTCTGGTGGCTTCTGCTTGTCATCGTCAGCATCATCAGCACTTTCTTTTCGCATGCCCCACGGGTGCTGGCGGGGCAGACGATCGTCCGCTTTCTGCACCTGGCCTGGTGGCTGCCACTCGCGGTCTTTCTGCAACCTCGTCATGCGCGGCGGCTGGCAGCGGCGTTGGTGGCGGCGTTGGCGCTGACGGCCGCGATCGGGCTATGGTATTACACGCGTCGAAATGTGCCGGGCAGCCCGCTGCGCTATCCGATCGGGAATCAGCTCTGGTTCGGTGCGTGTCTCCTGCCCGGCCCGTTCATCGCCGCCGGCCTGGTTCGACGCCGCCGCAGCGCGGACGCGGCAGGATGGATGCTGCGCGGCCTGGCGCTGCTCGCTGCGGCCGGTGTCATCGTGGTGGCCCTCGCGCTCACGCGGTCTCGTTCCGCGGCGGTCGGGATCGGGGCGGGGCTTTTCGCGGCGGTGTGGCTCCTCGCAAGCCGCCGGCTGCGCCCGGTTGTGCTGGTAGCCGGGCTGCTCGTGGCGTTCGGTGGCGCGCGATATGTTCAATCGTTCCGCCCGCACTCCATCCGTGCCAGGCTCGAACACCAGTGGCCCTACGCCTGGGTGCTGTTTTCGGCCAAGCCGATCACGGGGCACGGCGACGGGGCCTACAGCCTCCTCGCGGGCCAGATCGCGCGGCGCGAGCAGCTTGATGACCCCAGTGTGGTCTCGTTTGACAACGAGACCAAGTGGGAGGTGCACACCCACAACGAGTTCTTGGAGCTGCTGGCCGACCTTGGCCTCGTCGGCTGCGCGGCGTTCGTGGGGGCCATCATCACGACGCTGATGGCCGTACGACGCTATATTATACACTGTCTACAATTGGACGACCCCGACCGATGGCTGGTGGTCGGCCTGACCGCCGCCTTCGTAGGCGGGCTGGTCGAACAGTGTTTCGACAACGCCTTTCGGCAACCGGGTCTGGCGCCCATCTTGCTAAGCACCTGGGCCATGCTGTGGGTGTTGGTCCGGCGACACGGCTCGGCCACGCCAACGGCGTCCGAGACGCAGCGACTGGGATCGTGGACCGTGCGCGGGGCGGGCCTCGCCGTGAGCCTGGCCGCGGTGGCGCTCGGGGTCTTCGGCGCGGGCGACTGGCGCGGTGTCCGCGCGGCGTTCGAGGCTGGGGCCGCATCGGGCGACGGCCGCTACGAGGCAGCCGTGGAGCGGGCGGACTTTGCAGCGGGACACCTGCTCGATCCGTTTCGGCAGATCGCCGCGCGGCGGCTGACGGCCGAAGCGCGGGCGCTCGACTTCCACGGCCGTATCGCCAAGGAAGACACGCCACCGTCTGAGGCCGACCTGTACGTCGCTCAGGACAGCCTGATGCGACTCAGCGAGATCAACCGGCTGGCACCGCATTTTCTCAGCGTCTCCGGCCTTCAGTCCGTCGTCTATCGCGATCTGGTCATCGCCCACGATCGCCGCGGCGAATCGCGCATCCGGGAAGGCTACCTATCCGATCTCGTTGCCGCTGTGACACGGTGTCAGGCGGACGATCCGTTTCGCATCGGATTCGCGCGGGACCTGTGGCGGCTCAGGCCGCAGGCTTCGGTGATGGAGCGTCTGGTGTGGCTTCGCTGGATCATGCGAGCGGGCGAGACGGACGCGACCTTTCAGACGTTGTTCCAAGACCTGACCCGGCGGGAGGATTTCGTCATCACGCTGAATGACCTGTTCAACATCGCCGCGCGAGACCGAGAGCAGCCGCCGGATGAGTGGCGAGACCGTCTGACGCCGGAAACCTATCGCATCGCAGCGATGGCGAAACGCTATGCCGGTCAAGCCGGCCAGGCGGCCGAACTGGCGCGCACGGCCGCGGCCCTCTATAGGCGGGTCGGACCGCGGCTGTTCGCGGGGCGTATCGCCGCTCTGCACGAGGCCGTGCGTTTCGATTTTGCCGATGACCCTGTCGCACATACAGACGAAAACCTAAAACTGCTCGCCGAGGCCTGGTCGCTCAACGCGCCGGCCGTCGAGCCGGACGAGCCGATTCCAGGCGTGCTGGGCCAGACGCGGCTCGACGTGTTGATCGCCGCTGGCCGCAAAGAGGAGACCCGACACCAGATCGCGACCCTCTATCCCGGCGATGCGGCCGCCATGCCCCGGCATCGGGCCGAGGCCTATCTCCGGATCGCACGATCGGTCGCGGGCGTGGCGCGGCACGCCGACATCGCCCTTCAATGGGCGCGGCACGCCGCCGAACTCGACTCCGATCTCGCTGGCGCCCCGGCGCTGATCCTCGAACTGGCCCTCCGCCGGGGCGACGACGCGGCGGCCCTCGAGGCCGCGAAAGAATACCTCGACCTGACTCGAGAACGGCCCGCTGGCGAGGCTAGTCAGTATCTCGACAGCCTAAAAAATCAGTACCCCGCCAGCGGTCTCTGGCCGCGTCTGGGCCTTCCGGCCGCCTCTTCACAACCGGCTTCGGGATAGCGGAGGCGGGTTCGCCCGACCGACTTGCCATGGCGGGGGATGCCGCTAAGATCGGGGAGCCGCACGAATCGGACCCGAGGAACCGCCCCATGCCCGACAAGATCATCGGCGACGGCATCACCTTTGACGACGTCCTCCTCCTACCCGCCCGGAGCGGCGTCGTGCCGAAGGATGTCGACGTCCGGACGCACCTGACGCGAAACATCACGATCAACCTGCCGCTGGTCTCGGCGCCGATGGACACGGTGACCGAATCGAGCCTGGCGATTGCCCTGGCGCAGGAGGGCGGCATCGGCATCATCCACAAGAATCTGACGATTGAGGCCCAGTGTCGCGAGGTCGAGAAGGTCAAGCGGAGCGCCCACGGCGTTATCCTCGATCCGGTCACGCTGCACCCGGACGAGCCGATCGAGCGGGCCACCGAGCTGATGGCCTTGCACAACATCTCCGGCGTGCCGGTGATCGCGGAGGACAAGAAGCTGGTCGGCATCCTCACGCGGCGTGATCTGAAGTTTATCGAACCGGGCCAGCGGCGGGTCCGCGACGTCATGACCGGCGACCACCTCGTGACGGCTCCTCCGAACACGGGTCTGGACGAGGCCGACCGGATTCTCCAGGCGCACAAGGTGGAAAAGCTGCTGCTGGTGGACGACGGGTATCAACTGGCCGGCCTGATCACCATCAAGGATATCGACAAAAACAGGCAATACCCAAGCAGCGCCCGCGACGCGCAGGGCCGGCTCCGGGTCGGGGCGGCCGTCGGTGTTCGCGAATATGACCGCGTCGAGGCACTGATCGGCGCGGGGGTGGACGTCATCGCGGTCGACACGGCCCATGGTCATTCCGACAACGTCATCGAGACGGTGAAAGACATTCGCAGACGATTCGACATCGACATCATCGCTGGGAACATCGCGACCGGCGAGGCGGCCGGCGACCTGATCGACGCCGGCGCCGACGCCGTCAAGGTCGGCATCGGCCCGGGTTCGATCTGCACAACGCGCGTGGTCTCCGGCGTCGGCGTCCCGCAGATCACGGCGATCATGAACGTCGTGCCGGTCGCCGAAGCGGCCGGCGTGCCCGTCATCGCCGATGGCGGCATCCGCTTCTCCGGCGACATCACCAAGGCCCTTGCCGCCGGTGCCGGCAGCGTCATGATCGGTTCGCTGTTCGCCGGGCTTGACGAGTCGCCGGGGCAGCTTGTCCACTTCCGGGGCCGGCGCGTCAAGGAATATCGCGGCATGGGGTCGCTCGGGGCCATGGTTTGCGGCAGCGCCGACCGATACAGCCAAGGTGGACAGCGCGAGCGCGACAAACTGGTCCCCGAGGGTGTCGAGGGACGCGTCCCCTATCGCGGCAAGCTCGACGACTTCGCCTATCAGCTCGTCGGCGGGCTTCGGGCGGGCATGGGCTACTGTGGCGCTCCGTCGATCCACGCCCTGCGGCACGACGCCCGATTCCTCCGCGTCTCGGCCGCCGGAGTCGCCGAGTCTCACCCGCACGACATCACCATTACCAAGGAATCTCCCAACTATGCCATCGAAAACACGATCGAACTCTGACAGGCTGCAAACCGACTTACACGCAATGACGAGCCGCGGGCTTCAGCGCGCGCGGTCCCGCATCGCAAGCTCATCATTCACACTCGCGTTGCGCCGGGCATGCATTTCGGCCGCGGTTGCTCTCGCGACAACCGGTTGCGCCCAGCTCAACAATCCATGGAAGGATTCCGGCGCCGTGGTCGACGCCGAGATGACCACGCCGAGCACGGTGTCCTACACCGCCGAGGCCAAACCAGGCTCGCCCTATCGCCGGAGCAGCGCCCAAGGCTCCGTGATCTACGAGAACGGCGTCGTGACCCACTGGCCGCTGTGGTTCGAGGATCCCTTCGAGAACCTCGGCAACGAGTTCAGCGGGACCGATCAGGCCGACATCCGATTCGCGTGGAACTGGATGGACTATGCCCACATGATGGGCTACGGCCCCGGACGCTTCACGGTCGAGACCGTCGGCTGGCCGATCTTCGCGTTGTTCCATCCGCCCGGTCTGTTAATGGAGAGCGACGCCCTCGCCGATCGCGGTCCCATCTGGCCGGTCCACGATCCGCATGTCGCCGACCGGTCCCGGCGTGAGCCGCCCGACGAAGCGATGGCCCGCTTCAGTCCGCCACAGACCGACCCGTAGAGTCCGCTGTGCGCACGCCGCTGGAACGAGAATCCCTTCTCGTTCCCGTCTCTCAGGCATCTTGTCGGTCAGGACCGAGTAAGGCATTCTCGGTCCAGGGATTCTCGGTCCAGCGGCGGCACGGGCGTGCGCTTGCCCGGTCGGGGGCGGATTGCTAAGCTGCGCGGATTGCGAAGCTCTCGGCCGGTTCGCGGGATGGCGGCCGGCCGGAACCGGTCATCCACAAATGCGCGAGAACCCGGATTCGGAGACACTATGCCCAGCTATACGATCAACGACATCCGCAACGTCGCCCTGATCGGTCACAGCGGCTCGGGGAAGACCTCGCTCTGCGAGGCGTTTCTGCACCGCACCGGCGTGACCAATCGCCTCGGCAGCGTCGCGGACCAAACCAGCCATCTGGATACCGACGACGAGGAAAAGGAGCGGGAATGCTCGATTGAGTCGCACGTCCTCCACGTCACGCATAACGGCAAGCACCTCAACCTTCTCGACACGCCCGGCGCCCCCGACTTCATCGGACCGGCCATCGCCGCGCTCGCCGCGGTGGAAACGGCCATCGTCGTCGTGCACGCCTCGGCCGGCATCGAGGTCAACACCCGCCGGATGCGCGACCAGGCCAAAAACAACGGGCTGGGCCGTGTCATCGTCGTCAACCGGATCGACGCCGACAACGTGCGGCTGGACGAACTGCTCAAGCATCTTCAGGAGAGCTTCGGTCCGGAAGTCACGCCGCTGAACCTCCCGGCCGGTGGCGGTAAGTCCGTCGTCGATTGCCTTTCGCAGGACGGCGGCGAGACCGATTTCGCCAACGTCGCCGAGGCCCACACAAACCTCGTCGAGCGCGTTGTCGAGTGCGATGACGCGCTGATGAACCAGTATCTCGAAGAAGGCGAGGTCAGCGTGGACGCGGTTCGGAAGATCATCGGTCGGGCCATCGCCACCGGAAGTGTGGTTCCCGTGCTCTTCACCAACGCCCGCGCCAACGTCGGCGTCACCGAGTTGCTCAACTTCATCGCCAACTGCTGTCCGTCGCCGCTGGAAGGTAAGCAGCGGACACTCGTGGTTGGCACAGAGGAGACTCCGATCGCGGTCGACGGCCCGTTCTGTGGCCAGGTGTTCCGCGTCGGCGTCGATCCGCGCAGCAACATCAAGCACTCGTTCATCCGGGCGTTCTCTGGGGCGCTAAAGTCCGACGCCCACCTCGTGACCTCGGGCGAGCGCAAAGGCTCGCGGCCGGGGCACCTGCTGACGTTTCAGGGCAACGATCACCAGGACGTGGACGCGGGCATCGCCGGCGACATCTTCGCGGTGGCCAAGCTGGAGCTGCACATCGGAGACACGGTCTTCGACGCCGAGAACGCCGGCCGGGTTCCGATGGTCAAGCTGCCGATGCCGATGTTTTCACTCGCGATCGAGTCAAAGTCGCGCGGAGATGAGGCGAAGATCGGGGACGCGGTCCGCCGCTTTACGGACGTCGATCCGTGCTTCAAGACGATGCACGACGCTCAGACGCACGAGATGGTGATCAGCGGCGTCGGCGATCTGCACCTCCGCGTGATCATGGCGAAGATGCTGCGGCAATTCAAGGTAGACGTGAACACCAAGCCTCCGAAGATCCCCTATCGTGAGACGATCACGGCCAAGGCCGAGGGGCACCACCGGCACAAGAAGCAGACCGGCGGGGCGGGCCAGTTCGGCGAGGTGTATCTGCGTGTGGAACCGTTGGAGCGCGGCAGCGATCCGACCCTCGACTGGTCGTGGGACATCTTCGGAGCGTCGATCCCGACCCAGTTCGAGCCGGCCATCAAGAAGGGCGTGACCGAGTTGATGACCGAAGGAGCGGTGGCCGGCTATCCGATCCAGGACGTCAAGGTGTCGATCTATGACGGCAAGCATCACCCGGTGGACTCGAAGGAAGTGGCCTTCAAGACGGCCGGCAAGCGGGCGTTCAAGGACGCCATTCTCAAGGCCCGGCCGGTGCTGCTGGAGCCGATCGTCGATATCGAGGTGACGGTTCCGTCGGACCACGTGGGGGACATCACGGGCGATTTGGCGCAGCGTCGCGGCCGGCCGAGCGGCCAGGACATGCTCCCGGGCGACCTGACGGTCATCACGGCGCAGGTTCCGCTGGCCCGCGTCTCGGATTATCACTCTCGTCTCAGTTCGATGACCGGCGGCAAAGGGAGCTATTCGCTGGAGTTCTCGCACTACGAGCAGGTGCCCGGCAGCGAGGCCCAGCAGATCGTCGCCCAACACAAGCCGAAGAAGGACGAGGACGAATGATCACGATCAACGGACGGGGTTTCCGATCGACGCATGACTGCACCTGACGTGGCGATCAAGAGGGGGTCCGCCGCCTCCGCGGGCCCGCCGGACCGGCCGCGACCACTCGTTCCGCCGCGGGTCCGCCTGCGACTCGGCTTTGTGCGGACGTTTCTGGCCGGCTGGTCGCGGGTGTTCGGGCTGACGGGGCTGTATGCCCTCGGCCGCCTGTTCGGCACGTGCGAATACCTGGTCGACTACAAACGTCGCCGCCGCGTTCACGGCCGACTGAAGGAATATTTCAAGAGCCGGGCCACCGGGTCGTGGCGGCGCCGGGTGGCGCGACGCTACTTCATGCGGATCCGCTGCGACAAGATGTTTTACACCCTCATGGACCGCATCCCCCGCGACACGCTCCTCCGCCGCATGGAGGTGGTCGGGCGCGAGCACATCGACGCCGCGCTCCGTCGCAATACGGGTGTCTACGTGGCGCTGTGCCACTTCGGATCCCATCACATCGCCGGGCTGGTCATGGCCCTGCTGGGCTACAGCCTCGCCGGCGTGCGCGATCCGAAGGAAAGCCACGTGCGCCGATACATCCAGGAAAAATACCGCCGCACCTTTCCCGAAGTCGCCGCCATGACCCTGTTCTACAGCGACGCCTTTCCCCGGCAGCTTTTCCGCTTCTTTCAGGACAATCGCATCGTCGCCAGCCTCCTCGACGTCGATCGGCAACGCGGCGAGATCCTCCGCACGCATGACGTGTCCATCTTTGGTGAGACCCGTCAATTCCTCACCGGCCCGTTGAAGATCGCCATCCGACAGGGCGCCCCCACCCTCCAGGGATTCGTCATCTCGCTGAAAAACTTCCATTATCAGATCGTCATCACGCCGCCGCTGTTCGATCCCGAAGGCGTGACCGACCCCGACCGGACGATCGCCGATGCCCTCCAGACCTACGCCGACGCCGTCGAAGCCCACGCCCGTGAACACCCCGACCACCTGATGAACATCTGACCGGCCGCGCCGGGGTTCCGATATCCGGCGCCGATCCGTAGCGTCGGGGCTTGTCCCCTACATACCCGGGCGCGGTGCCTCCGGCGCGTCGCCCACATGGGGTGACGCTACGGACCATGTGGGGTGGGCACTGCCCACCAAGAGGGTTCGCGCCGTGACCGAAGCGAGTGGCGGGCAGTGCCCGCCCTGCAGGACCTCCAGCCTGTCCTCGCTCCAGCGAGGTGCGTCACATTCAGGACAGACCTGTCCGTTTTGTGCTCAAGCAACCTCTTGGGCGCGCCGACGCCACAGAGACGGTTCGCGGAGGAGTTCGACGCCATCGCCTGCCCCGGAGCGTCCGGTAAAGTGACAGCGCCTGCCGGAAGACTCGGCACGGCTGGATATCGAGGGGGCTACCCGCGGGCCCAGGACCCACCCCGGAAGGGGCGGGGCACCCACACGCTGGAGATCGAGGTGTTCGCACGCGAGGTCAGAACACGAACTCTGCGTTGCGCCGGATACACGAGCGCCGTGGTCGGCCTCGCGGTGGGTCTGTTCATCGCGTTCAGTTATCGCCACCACCGCCGCGTGGTGATGGCGCAGGTCCGCGACCAAAACCGCCGCACGCTGGCCAGCGTCCGCGAACACGTCGAGGACTACTTCGGCCGCGTCCGAATGTATCTTCGGATCATGAGTCACGACCCGAATGTCCGGCGCATGGATGAACAGTCCGACGGCTTCCTCCGCACGGTCTACGAGGAGAACTACAAAGAACACGCCCTCTGTGAGGTGTACATCCTGCGCCGAGACTTCGACGGCACGCACCGCCCGTTGATGACGTTCGAGTCCGGCACCGACGACCCCGGGAAGGACGATTTGCATTCACCAGAGAACGAGACGGAGGAGTACGCGGTCCAGATCGAGCACATCCGTCGCTTCGCGGAGGACGCCTCCCTCAAATCGCTCGTCAGCGGCGGGGTCTCTCTGTGCGCCGGCCAGCGTGGCGTGATCTGCTCGGTGCCCGTTCGTGTTCGTGGCGAACTTGCGGGGATCGTGTCCGGCATGATCTCCGCCGAGACCATCGCTGTGGCCCTGGAAGGTCACGAGCGCGACGAGGAAACGGTCCTGATCAACCCGAGCGGTGAAGTCTTCGCGGCGCCGACGGTCCGTCCGGCGATCCGGAGCTGGTTCCAGAAACGGTCTCGGGAACAGGGGACCGAAGACCTCCTTGCGAACGCCGGTCGCTCGTTCCGTGTTCACGAACATGCCCGCGCGATCTGGACTTCCGTAGTCATGCCCGATGACGCCCGATGGTATCTGGCGTTCGTGCATGACGACGCGGCGCACCTGGCGGCGCACGGGTTCATTCCGGCCGTTCAGGGATACGGGCTGGCCTTGGGGGTCCTGATCCTCGGGTTGACGCTCGGATATTCGCTCCGGGCGCTCTATCTGAGGCAGGTGGCCGAGAAGGCCCTGGCGGCGAGTGAGCGGCGCCATCGACTGGTGGTCGAGAAGGCCAATGACGCGTTCATCTCCATCGACGCGAAAGGTCACATTGTCGACTGGAATCCGAAGGCCGAGACCACGTTCGGCTGGTCCCGCAGCGAAGCGATGGGGCGTCCGCTGGCTCCGATGATCATCCCCGGGCGATTCAGGCAGGCCCATGTGCGCGGTCTCGCGGAGTTCCTGTCAAGCGGCCGCGGGTCCGTCTTTCGCGGCGGGCTGCTCGATATCTCGGCGCTCCGTCGCAATGGAGAGGTCTTTCCCATCGAACTGTCCGTTGCCGCGGCGCGGGAGTGTGATGCTTGGCAATTCGACGCCTTCATTCGCGATATCACGGAGCGCCGGCAGACCGAGCAGGAGCATCGGCGCCTGGCACAGGCCGTCGCCGCGGCCGCCGAGGCGATCGTCTTGACGGACACTCGGGGCAAGATCCTGAGCGTCAATCCGGCGTTCACGCAGATCACAGGTTACACCGCGCAGGAGGTCGTCGGTCAGACGCCACGTCTTCTGAAGAGCGGGCGCCATCCTCAGACGTTCTATGAAGACATGTGGCGAACGATCGAGCGGGGTGAGGTCTGGTCGAATCGCGTGATCGATCGGCGCAAGGACGGCAGCTTCTATTATGCCGCCCTGACGATCGCTCCGATCTTCGACGAAGTCGGCGTGGTGACGGGTTTCGTGGGCGTTCAGCGGGATGTCACGGCGGACATCGCGCGAGAGGACCAGCTCCGCGAGAACAACGCCATGATGGTCAAGCTGCTCGAGCGTGAGAAGCAGGTCACACAGGAACTGGAGGCCGCTCGGAAGGCGGCCGAAGCGGCAACGCGGGCCAAGAGCGAGTTTCTCGCCAACATGAGCCACGAAATCCGCACGCCGATGACCGCCATCCTGGGGTTCACCGATATGCTGATCGAACAGGGGCGTCTCGAAGGTGTTGCCCCGGAGCAGATCGAAGCGGCTCGGACGATCAAACGCAACGGCGAATACCTCCTGAGCCTGATCAACGACATCCTCGACCTGTCCAAGATCGAGGCCGACAAGATGGAGGTGGAGCGGCTTGGCTGTTCGCCCTGCCGGATCGTGGCGGAAGTGCAGTCGCTCATGCGGGTTCGGGCCGTTGACAAGGGACTGACGTTCGACGTGGAGTACGAGGGTTCCATTCCCGCGACGATCTCCACCGATCCGACGCGCGTGCGACAGGTGCTCATCAACCTGATCGGCAATGCGATCAAGTTCACCAAGACCGGCGGCGTCCGGCTCATCGCCCGTTTTGCTGATGCGCCGGAATCCGCAGACAACGAGGATGCTCCGCAGGCTCCCATGATGCAATTCGACGTGGTGGACACGGGGATCGGCCTGACGCCGGAGCAGGCGGAGACGCTCTTCCGGCCGTTCATGCAGGCGGACAACTCGACGACCCGCCGGTTTGGCGGCACCGGCCTCGGACTGACGATCAGCAAGCGGCTGACCGAGATCCTCGGTGGCACGGTGACGATCGTTGAGACGAAGGTGGGCATAGGCACGCATTTTCGGGCGACGGTGGCCACCGGCCCGCTGGACGGCGTGGCCATGATCGAGGTGACGACCGACGTCGTGACGCAGCGGGAAGAGACACCCACGAAGCTGCAAACGCCGGTGCAGCTCGACTGCCGCGTCCTGCTCGCCGAAGACGCGCCCGACAATCAGCGGCTCATCCGGCATGTGCTGAAGAAGGCGGGTGCAGACGTCACGATTGCCGAAAACGGCCGGATCGCCGTCGACAAGGCGCTGGCGGCGCGCGACGCGGGACGCGCGTTTGACGTGATTCTGATGGACATGCAGATGCCCGAGTTGGACGGCTACGGAGCCACGCGCGCTTTGCGCAAGAAGGGCTACACCGGCCCGATCATAGCTCTCACGGCCCACGCGATGTCCGGCGACCGGGCCAAGTGCCTCCAGGCAGGCTGTAACGACTACGCCACCAAGCCCATCGATCGCCACAAGCTCGTCGCCGCGGTCTCGCGCCACGCCGGTCGGTGCTCCGCGACCGCGTAGGGTCCGCTGTGCGAGCCAAGCTGGACCGAGAGTCCCGTCTCGGTCTTGACCGAGTAAGGATGGTCTCCCGTGCGACAGCTCCTGTAGGGTAAGCACTGCCCACCACTCATTCGGTCACGGCGTCAACCCTGTGGGTGGGCAGTGCCCACGCTACGCCGCTCGATCCACACAGTGGACCCCACTAATTCTTCCTGACACCTTTTCCGTGGTGGGCGGCGGTGGGCCAGAAATCGCCGGGTGTGTGAATGTCTTGTCGCTGATCGATGTGTCGCAGGCCGGCGGCGCTCAGGAAGGTGATCTTGGCGTCAAGCAGACGCTTCAGGCCTGTGCCGTGAGGAGACCAAGGATAAGCAAGAAACTGGACCGCCGAGCAGACCGCCATCGCCGCCGCGAGCCGGACGGCGCGCCGGCGGCCGCACGCCGTGTGAAGATACAGCCCGATGGCGACATACCCCGCGGGAATCAGCAGCAAGATGTGGCCCGGTTCGGTCATGTGGATCAAGAGCACGAACGCCAGCAGCGGCGCGGTCCACAGGAGCATGAACGGTCCGATGCCCGGCGGGCGTGAACGCCAGCGTCGATTTCGCAGGACGGCCGGGACGAACAGCAGGATGGCGGCGCCGAAGTCCCACGTGAGGTTGACGCCGAACTTGACAGCGTTTCGGACGAGGCCGTCGACGAGGCCGATCCTGAAGACGCTCGTTGCGGTGACGCGGTCGAGGGTGTGCATAAGTTCCGGGTGAGGCCGGCCGATGTCGGCGCGGCCGTAGATGAGCGCGGTCAGTCCCAGCAGTCCCATGAAGGCCGCCGCCACGAGCAGCCCAGCCGCCCGACCGCCCCGACGGCGAAACCGCCACGCGACGACCGCCAGCATCGGCCCGAGCCACATCAGCAGGTCAGGCCGGAGGAACAGACCGATCCCCAGGACCCACGCGCCCCGGCGCATCATTCCCGACCGCGGCCCGGCCAGGGCCTTCCAGAACAGCCCGACGACGAGCAGCCCGACCGTCCCGCCGGCGACGTAGTTGAGGGCGCTGCATCCGGTGAACCAGACGACGGGGTTCAGGCCGAGGGCCAGCGCCAGCCACCACGCCAGGGCGTCCCGCACCAGCCAACGAAGACCCGTATATAAAAAGAGCGGCGCGACGACCGACGCGATCACGGACCAGAACTGGAACGCCGCGTATCCGTTCAGGCCGAGCCAGGCCGTCAACGTGCCCAGCGCGATCCATAGCGGATAGCCGGGGTGGTGCACGGGGTAGGTCGCCGGAAACCCGATCGCTTCGACAAACATCGCCGCGTCTGGATGGACCGGCATCGGATGGTCCATCAGCGGAAGGCGCGTGGCGAGGAGGATCAACGCGAGCGCGGCGGCGCGGGTGCGCCACACGCCGGGCCGCGGGCGGCGCGTCATGACCGTGCTGCCATGAACGAATGTCACGGGCTGTCAGGGTCGGCGCTCAGCACACTTCGATCACGCTGTTGAGGTCGCCGAAGGGGTTGGTCTCGACATGGCCGTTGGCGGGATCGTTGCGCCACGTTCCGTCGACCACGTAGCGATATCGGTAGCGGCCGGGGTCGAGAGGAAGCACGACCTGGTACATCCCGCCCCGGAGCGGCTTGAGTGGCGTGCGCTCCGGTTGCCAACCGTTGAAATCACCAGCCAGGCGGACGGACGTCGCGCTGGGCGCGGCGATGACGAACTCCATGCCGCCGGTGACCGGATGGGCCCCGTAGATGGCGGCGATCTTGCGGTCGGTCTCCTCCGGGGTGAGCATCGTGCGGTCTGGTGCGGGGATCGTCGAGACGGCGGCGGGCAGGGTCGTGGCGGCCGCTCCGCGCGACGGCAATGCGGTCAGGGCCGGCTCGCCCCCCCTGTCGAGGCCGCGCGGGACTCCGGCGGGTGCCAACGGCTCGCTGCCGACGAGCGTTGCTGAAGTAGCGAGCAAGGCGTTGGCGCGGCCGGCGAGGGCGTCGGCCTGTTCGAGGAGTTCCGGCGAGACGGCTGGCCGAGTCTCGAAGAGGGTCATGACTTCGCGGGCCAGCCGGACGAAGTCGCGGCAACCCATGCTCGTCGGATCGTATTCGGTGATCGGCTGCCCGAGGCTGGAGCTTTCCTTGAGCTTGGTGTTGAAGTTGATGAAACCGCTGAACATCGCGTCGCCATGACGCTTGCGCAGCTCGGCGAGGATCTCACGGCCGAGCTTGGTGCGAACATCATACAGGTTGGCGAGGATTCGTACCGAGACCTGCCTGTCCGAGCCGGCCCGCAGGCTCTGAATGGTCTCGAGTTGCTTGGAGAGGCCCTGGAGCGAAAAGTAGCCGGTGTCGACAGGAACGATGATATCGGTCGCGGCATGCAGGGCGTTCTGGGTCAGGAAGCCCACTGTGGGCGGCGTGTCGATGAGGACGTAGTCGTATTTTTCCTCCACGCACGCCAGGAAACGCCCGAGATAGCGCTCGCGTCCCTCGACTCCGGCGAGCCGCTGTTCGAGGGTGGACAGGTCGAAGCGCGAGGGGATCAGGTCGTAGTTGCTCGATATCTGCCACGTGACGCGCGAGGGGTCCGGCGTTTCGCCTTCGTGTACCGCCAAGAGCACGTTAGCGATGTTCTGCTCAATCTGCTCCTCCGGGACGGCGAGGCCGAGTGCGCAGTGACCCTGCGGGTCGAAATCGACGACGAGGACGCGGATGCCTTCGCGTGCCAGGCAGGCCGCAAGATTGATGACAATGGTCGATTTACCACATCCGCCCTTCTGATTTGCGACGGCGATGATCCTCATGGGGGTCTTTCCTCAGCATGGGCCGCTCGGGGAGGTCCTGAAGCCGCCGCCGGCGATGCGGGAGGCCGGAGCGTCCGAGAATGCCAACTATCCGATAATTCGGCGTACCAGTACTCCCAGCTTGAGAAGATATCGGACGAATCGCGGCTGGCAGTACTGCCGAGCCGAAAATGCCACCGCCGCGATGAGAATCTGCGTGTCCGCGGTGCCGTAACCCTATTGTTGCCAATAGGCTACACCTGCGCCGCCGGCGCGGTCGCCCCGTCGCTCTATGGTGCAGGCTTCCCTTGTGGCGCAGGCTTCCAGCCTGCCGGGCGGGGTGTGGTCCACACGGCGGACGTATGCGTTTGGCGTGTTCTGGCGCGTTCATCAGCGCCCGGAGCGCAAGCAACGGGTTGCACGCTGACCCACTCGCTGGCGCTCGGGGCTCGGATCAGGTCCGTCAGCGGCGGTATTGAGCCTCAACACGCCAGGAAGCAAGTACGCCGTGCTCCTTCCGGCGGCCGGAGTTGAAGGCCCCGGCCCGCCCCGATACGATTCGCCCGTCAGGTCCAAGTCGACGGGGATATCCATGTGGCAGAGACTGACGAATCTGGTGGAGACGGCCCGGGGCCGGAGCATCCTGGTTGTCGGCGATTTCATGCTCGACCGCTACCTCTACGGGGATGCCGAGCGGATCAGCCCGGAGGCCCCCGTGCCGGTCCTGCGCGTCGTGCGACGGGAGGCCGCGTTGGGGGGCGCCGGATCGGTCGCCGCGAACATCGCGGCCCTCGGATGCCGGCCGCATTGCGTCGGGATCGTCGGTGACGACGATGCCGCGGGGCAGATTCGGCGATTGCTGGATGCCGCCGGGGCGGATGCGGGCGGGCTGATAACCGTGCGTGACCGTCCGACCACTCGCAAGACGCGACTGGTCGGACTGGCCCAGCACCGCCACCGACAGCAACTCATCCGTGTCGACGACGAACGCGACCACCTCGCCGACAAGGCCACCGTGGCGGCGATGCTCGAGCGGATCGGCTCGGCGCTGGACGACGGCTGCCGGGCGATCTGCATCGAGGACTATCGCAAGGGGGTGATCGGCCGCTCGCTGACCGAACCTGTCATCGCGATGGCCCGGGAGCGATCGATCCCGGTGTTGGTCGATCCGGCCCCCATTGCCGACTACGGTCCGTACCATGGTGCGACCCTGACGACCCCGAACCGAACGGAGACGGAACGTCTGATCGGCCGTCGGCTGCCTGATCTGGCGGCCGTGTCGGCCTCGGCCGGGGCCATCCGGACGGCGTGCGGCACCGACTGGGTCTGTGTCACGCTGGATGCCGACGGGGCGGCGTTGATTTCGGCGGACGGGTCGTTTGAACACGTTGCGACGCGGGCGCGCGACGTGTACGACGTGACCGGCGCGGGTGACGAGGTTTTGGCAGCGATCGCCGTGGCGACAGCGGGCGGGGGCACGATGCGTGAGGCGGTGACGCTGGCGAACCTCGCCGGCGGGCTGGAGGTCGAAAAGTTCGGATGCGTGCCGATCTCGCGGGATGAGATCGTCGGTGAGATCATGGCGGAGCACCAGCGCGAACTCGGCAAGGTGCGGACACTGAAAGCCCTCTTGCCCGAACTGGCGCGGCGCCGATCGCGGGGCGAGACCATCGCGTTCACCAATGGCTGCTTCGACCTGCTCCACCTCGGCCATGTGCGGGGATTCGCCTTTTGCCGGCAGCACGCCGATGTCCTTGTCGTCGGGTTGAATTCCGACGCCTCGGTGCGGCGACAGAACAAGGGGACGGACCGCCCGGTCGTGGCCCAGGACGACCGCGCCGCCGTTCTCGCCGCGCTGGCCGACGTGGACTATGTCGTCCTGTTCGACGACGACACGCCGGAGTCGCTCATCACGGCGATTCGCCCCGACGTGCTCGTCAAGGGTGCGGACTACGCGGATCGGTTCATCGCCGGCCGCGCCTTCGTCGAGTCCTATGGAGGCAGGGTCGAGCTGTTTCCGTTGGTGGAAGGCCGCGGCACGAGCGATCTGATCCGGCGAATCCGCGGTGCGGGCGCGACGCCGCCACGCCCTTCCGCTTGACAGCACCGCGCGATGGCCGTCCATTACGCCTATGAAGCGGTTGCCGTCTTTGACGATCTTCTTTCCCTGCTACAACGAGGAAGGCAACGTGGAGCGCGTGACGCGGGCGGCGTCGGAGGCCGCGCGCGATCTTGCCGAGACGTTCGAGGTGATCGTCGTCAACGACGGCAGTCGTGATCGCACCGGCGAGATCGCCGATCGACTGGCGGCGGAGATCCCCGAGGTACGGGCGGTCCACAACCGTCCCAATCGCGGCTATGGCGGGGCGGTCGCCCGCGGCCTGACCGAGGCCCGGATGGAGTGGATATTCTTCACCGACGGCGACGGTCAGTTTGACATCGCCGAGCTTCCGAAGCTGATCGACCTGCTCGACCGCGGCGATGTCGCCGTCGGCTATCGCCTCGAGCGGGCCGACCCGTGGATTCGCAAACTCAACGCCGCCTGCTGGGGCCGGCTGGTGCGTCTACTGTTTCGGTTGAAGGTTCGCGACATCGACTGCGCGTTCAAGCTCCTGCCCCGGTCGCTCATCGACGCGATCGAGTTGCACAGCGAAGGAGCGCTGATCAGCACGGAGCTGCTGGCCAAGGCGGCCGGCCGCGGGCTGCGCATCGTCGAGACCGGCGTCCACCACTACCCCCGCACCGCCGGCACGCAGACCGGCGCCAACTTAAAGGTCATCCTGAAGGCCTTCTACGAGTTGTTCAAGCTGCGCCGCCGCATCCGCCGCGAAGGCCGGTAGGGTACCGGCCCGGACGCACGCCTCTCGTGCTATGCAAGCCGTGTAGGGTGGGCACTGTCCGCCACTCTGTCGGTCGCGGCCCAGGCCCTCGTTCTGCGTGCCTATCTGACCGACCCTTGCACGACGTGTTGTGTGTTTTGCTTGTCCGCATTTTCAGCTCGGTGCACGAGTCCGTTTTCGACGAGGCGGGCGACGACGTCTTGAGTTGCCGCGTTGTTCGGAAAAACGGCAACAGCGAAATCATCGTCCGTGTCATAGATCAGAACGATACGTCCGTCTCTGTCAGGCCCGACCAGAAAATCCATATCCAGGTCCGCGCGGGTGCCGCCGACTCCATCGCCGGCGGCGCTCGAGGGTAGGAATGAAAAAAACGAGCGGGAGCGCACGGCAAAGCGGTCGACGAATGCTCCGAGTTCAGTCAAGCGATCGGGTGGAATCCTGTACGCGTGCGCCGTCTTCGACCTGTCCACGACCACCCAGCCCGACGGCACGGCGACTTGCGCGGGCAGATCGGTGCATGTACGGCGAATGACCATATGCAGAATGGCAGGCTTGTGGTGTCGCACGATGGCATCAACGAGTGTCTGAAGGTTCGCGCCGCTTGCCGTAGCCCATTGCCGAAGCGAGCTGAGAACGATCAAGTTGTGCTCCGAGGCCCTGAACGTCTCATGGGCGGACAGGCGGAATAGATAATCGCCGCCAACATGCGGATCATGCAGCGTGACAGGCGCCCCATCTGGACGCTTCCGGAAGACCCTCGCCAGTAATCTCCGCGCTCGCATCATTCCTTCAGAACCACCGGCACGGCTTGCACTCCGTCAGCCATCGTATCTGTGCAGTCCACGATGCCGGCGGATTTCCGTCCCGAACCACCAAGGCCCTGAGCCGCCGCGTTCTTTCACAAAAGCTATCACAAACGCTGTGCGAGATGATAGCTGATTCCGTAACCTACGTCAATAGAACGAGTTACGAAACGTGGTAATTCGCGACCGGAGAGAGGGGGATTCGAACCCCCGGTGCAGTTGCCCGCACACACGCTTTCCAA
>JBHHVX010000014.1:0-40470 GCA_046754505.1 Phycisphaerae bacterium
GGATTCTCGTTCCAGCAGGGGGAGGATTCTCGTTCCATAAAGCTATAAATGTCATGATGTCGGCGAGCGGCTACGGCTCGTTCAGGGCGGCGAGGCGGGCTTCGAGGACGGCTTTCCGCTTGTCGAGCGACTGGATGGTGAGGCGGGCCTGGTCGCGCTCTTGTCGATGGCGAAGGAAATCCGTCATCCGCTGATCGAGGTCGCGCTGGGCGGCGGTGGCTTCAGCGAGAGGCTCTTTCAACTGCCCGGACGTCCGCTTCGCCTTGAGATATTCCTGTCGAGCGCGTTCGATCTGCGCGGTTGCGTAGGTCCGCCGCCGGTCGGCGCGGCGCTGCTCGAGTTGCGACACGGCGGCACTCAGCCGCTGGTCGGCCGTCTTGATCGCGGCCTTCGCTGGGTTCGGCGCCGCTTGCAATGAACCCAAGCGGGCACGAGCCGCCTGCACCTGCCGGACGAGTCGCACGACGGAGGCGTCGTTCTTGACGAGGGCCGCGACCTCGGGCGTTGTCGGCACCTGGTCCGGACCGGCGTCTCGAAGGGCGTTCCAGGCCGCCTCCTTTGCGAGGAGATCAAGCTCCAGCTCTACAGCCGACGCCTCCAGGGTTACGAGTCTCTCGCGGAGGGCCTCATCCGGATGTTCGACACGCGTCAAGTCGAGGTTGTCCTCACACCTCTTCAACGCCCGGCGCGCCAGAGCCAGATCGCGTTCCAGCGCACTGAGTTGTGCTTGCACGCTCTGGCGGGTGACAGATGGAGGCTCCGAGGTGCTGCCGGTCGGAGCGGGGCCGGCACAACCGGAGGCAGTCACAGCCGCGGCGGCTACCAGGGATACCGCTGCACGCGCCACTCGGGCGTGATGGCGGTGCGCGGGATCTATCCTCCCGTCCGAACTCGTCGTGTTTCGCGGACATCGAGACATGATGACCTCCTCTCGCAGTTCGTGGCCGTGCTGGAGTGCTGAACCGAGAATCCCTTTTCGGCCCTAACCGAGATTCTCCTGAGACCATTGGTGACATCGGATTATACGGCGATCGGACGACAGCGGTTCGGAGGCCGATTGTCGACGCGTGATTCGGGAGGCCAACTCGATTCGGGCCGCTATACTGCTCGCCATGACGCTTGTGGTTGGCATCCTGGTCGGGGGCGAGAGCCGGCGGATGGGCTTTGAAAAGGCCCTCATTCCCGTGAGCGGTGTCACGCTGATCGAGCAGACCGCGGCCCTGGCGGCAACGGTGAGCGACCGGGTGGTGCTGTTGGGGCAAGTCGGATTTGAGCTGCCGCGGCTGGTAGCGGCGCTGCGGGTGATCGAGGATATCCATCGCGGAATCGGGCCGATGGGCGGGCTGGAGTCGCTGATGCTTGCCCGGCCGGACGATGCCTGGCTGCTGCTGGCGTGCGATATGCCGTACTTGACGGGCGAGGCGTTGCAGCGGCTATGCACGGCCGATGATTCCGGGGAGGCCGTGGCGTTTCGAACCGGCGGCGCGGGGGGGCAATGGCATCCGTGCTGCGCGCTGTATCGAGCAGAGGCGCGGCCGGCGGTCGAGGCCGCCATTGCGGCGCGGCGACACAGCCTGGTAGCGCTTCTGTCGAACCTCCGGACGACGGTCGTCGATCTGGCCGGCGCGGAGGCGCGGTGGGTGGAGAACTGGAACTCGCCGGAAGACCTGTTGCGGGGAACGGGGCTGGACGACGGGGAAACAGGGAAACGTCAGAATGTCAAAAAGTCAAAACCCTAAAAGATCAAAACACACAAACGGTCGCACCGGAGACTGCGCCGGTTGACGCGGGCGGTTCGGGGTTGCGCGGGTCAGGCAGCACCGTGCTTGTTGGGGTCAAATTCGAGGCCGAAACGTTTCATCTTCTTGTAGAGAGTGGTTCGGTTGATCTCGAGCGCTTCGGCGGTCGTCTGGCGGTTCCAATTATTTGCGCGAAGGGCGGTTTCGATGATGCGCCGCTCCGGCTCTTCCAGGGCGCGCTTGAGCGACATGGGCTGGAAGGCCTCGCCGGCGGCGTGACTCGGGGGAGCGTCATCAAGGACGGAACAGGGAAGATCGTCGGGGGTGATGTGGCGCCCCTTGCTGAGGACAACAGCGCGTTCGATGGCATTTTCCAACTCGCGGACATTGCCGGGCCAGTGGTAACGCTGGAGGGCCTGCAGGGTCTCCGGGGTGATGTCGAGGATTTCCTTGTGAATCTCCGCGCAGTATTTCTCCAGGAAGTGTTTGGCCAGCAGGGGGATATCGCCGAGGCGTTCGGCGAGCGACGGCATATGGAGGGTGACGACATTGATACGGTAGTAAAGATCCTGCCGAAACCTTCCCGCGTCGACTTCCTTCTTCAGGTCGACGTTGGAGGCGAGGATGACACGCACGTCGGCCTCGATGGTGTCGTTGGAGCCGACTGGTTCGTATCGGCGTTCTTGGAGGACGCGAAGGAGTTTGACCTGGAGGCCGGCAGAGGCGGAGTTGATTTCGTCGAGAAAGATCGTGCCGCCCTCGGCGGCCTTGAACTTGCCATCCTTGTCGGACACGGCACCGGTAAAGCTGCCCTTGACGTGGCCGAACAGTTCGGATTCGAGAAGGCTTTCGGGAATGGCGCCACAGGAGACCTCGACAAAGGGTTTGTTGCGGCGATCGGAACGGTGGTGAATGGCGCGGGCGATGAGGCTCTTGCCGGTTCCCGACTCACCCGTTACCAATAACGTAGTCTTTGTTTCAGCCACGGTCTCGGCAAGATCGAAGACCTTGCCCATTCGGTAGTCCTGGCCGAGGACGTTGTCGAGGGCGTATCGCTGCTGGAGCTGCTGCTTGAGGACACGGTTCTCGCGGATGAGTGACTGTTGTTGGAAGGCGCGCTGGACAACGAGACGGATTTCGTCATCGACAATCGGCTTGGTCAGGTAGTCATAGGCGCCCATCTTGATGGCTTCGACGGCGGACTCGATCGTGCCGTAGCCGGTGATGACGATCGTGACGACGTCATGGAAGCGATCGCGTATGGTCCGAAGCAGCTCGAAGCCGTCGGATTTCGGCAGATTCACGTCGCTGATGACGATGTGATAGACCTGTCGCTCGAGTCGGGTAATCGCGGCCTCGACAGAGTCGACGCCGTCGACCTCATAGCCTTCCAGCCGGAGAAACTCCGAGAGTGAGTCGAGGATAATCCGGTCGTCGTCGACCAGCAGCACCCGTGCCTGGGGCCGGGTGGCGACGTCCTTGTCAGCAGTCTTCGTCGCGGTGGACGAGACGGGGGGGGCTTGGGTCGTGTCAGCCATGTTTCAACGCTCCTTTTTCGCAACCCGTCATGATTGCGGCTCCCGCAGCCGAGGTGCGGGCACCTTGGCACAATTCCGCTTCGGGATCGTTACGGTGAAGCGTGCCCCGCCCTCGGGGCGGTTGGCCGCCGTTATCGTCGCGCCGTAACGCTCGATGATGTCCTTGCAGACGGCGAGGCCGAGGCCGGTCCCTTGTCCGGAGGGTTTGGTCGTGTAGAACGGATCGAAGAGGCGTTCGGTGTTTTCGGGAAGACCGGCGCCGGTATCCTCGAACACGACGACGACGTTGCGTCCGACGATCCGGGTCGTGACGGTCAGCGTTCCGGAATCGGGCATGGCGTCGATGGCGTTCTTGATGAGGTTGCAGAAGACCTGAAAGAGGCTGCTGCCGCGCACGACGGGCATGTCCTCCTTGTGGAGATTACAGACGACCGTCACGTTCACGTCCTGTGCCCGGCCGCTCATGGCGCTGACGGCATCCTCGGCGATCCGGTTGATGGTGGCCTGCTCGAACTGAGTGTGGGTGGTCCGGGAGAACTCCAGCAGCGTCGACGTAATCTGCGCCATGCGGGTCAGGCCGACGGCCGCCTTTTCGAGGTATTCGGCGGTCTTGTGATCGCCCGATTCGGTCGCCCGCCGGCGGGCGAGATTGGTGTAACGCATGATTCCGTCAAGCGGGTTGTTCAGCTCATGGGCCACGCGAGCGGCGAGCTTGCCGACCGCGGCAAGGCGTTCGGACACGGCGAGGCGTTGCTCCATGCTGATGCGCGCCGAGACGTCTTCGGCAAGAATGATGCCGCCGGTCACCCGATCGTCGGCCGGGTCATACAGCGGGGCGCAGAGGAGGCTGAGGTAGGTCTCGGCGTGCCCGGCGGCGGGATGGATGACGGCCTCGAAGCGGCGGGTCTGACGCAACTGCAGCACAGCCTTGAGTTCGGCCGCCCAGTTTCGGCACGCGCCGTCGACGGTCAGACTGGAGAGGGTCTCGCAGATGTCCGTAGCATGGGAAAGAAGCCGCCGGGCAGCCTCATTCTGAAGCACGACCTTCCACGCGGTGTCAAAGACGAGCAGGGCACCGGGCAGGCACTCAAGAACGACGGAGACGTTTCTTGTAACATCCTGCAAGAAAGAATGTTGATCCTGGATTCCAGACTTAGGATCAGCCGCAGGCACAGGGGAACCGCTGGGCAGCGATTCGATCGGGCCCGACCTATCCGGCCGGGTCGTCTGGGACTGACTGGCGGTCATTCGATCCTCGACCGTGCGTTCGGCGTGTTGCTCCAGAACCTCATTTCGGGCGATTCGGCACGCGAGTGAAGCCAGTATCGGGCAATTGATGCGTTCGTCAAGCCGCGCGTGGCGTCATAGCATCATCCCGTGGTGTTCAGACTCACCGATCAACCCCCGCAGGGTCGGTTCCCCCGTACCCAACGAGCCCGCAAGACGATCTGCGGCGGCGTGCCACGAACCTCCTCCCTGGCCCGCGTCCGCATAGGGGCGCTATCCATCGAAGCACTGGCGGACAGGCCACCGGTTGGACCCGTCGAAGCCCGGGCGCGGCATTGCCGCCGACGCTGGCACGGTCACGTCGGCCGCCGCTACCGCCGGTCATCGCTGGACAAAATGGGCGGGTACCGGAAACGCGTAGGGCACGGAATGGCTCAGCGTCGAAATATAAGATACCCAGACAGCGAACTCCCCGACAGCCGCCCGGAGGCCTGGGGGTTCAAGTGTCGGCGTTTTTGATGTATCCTATTGTGTGACAGGATATTACAGGTACAGCGCGTGAGGGGCGGTCGCATCGCACGCTAATACTGGCTGGCGCCGGCGTGCCGGTCCGGCTGCATCAGGAAGGCAGGAGTCGCCCTTATGAAAAGGCTGGTAATCGTACTTGTGATCGCTGTGGTCGTTCTGGGCGGCATCTTCGGGGTGAGCCGGATACACATGCGGTCGTTCCTAGACGGAGAGATGGAGGACGTCACGCTGGGCGACCTGGTGATCCCGGTGACGGCATCGGGCACGGTGGAGCCGAAGCAGTTCATCGAGATCAAGACGAAGGCCAGCGGAAAGACGGAGAAGATCAGCGTCGTGGCCGGACAGGTCGTCAAGAAGGGCGACGTTCTTCTGAAACTGGACCCGGTAGACGAGTTGCGAAACGTGGAGGCCCGGCAGGCGGACGTGGATCGGGCGCAGTCGGCGCGGGACAAGACCAGTATTTCTCTCGAGAATATGAAGCTTGACCTTCCGCTCAGAACGCGGTTGGCCGAGTCGCGGCTGGATGATGCGAAGGCACGTCTCACTGAGTTGGCATATCGGTGGGAAAAGATCCAGCAATACCGGCGGGATAACGCGGCCGGATCGGTGGAGGAGGTGTCGGCTCGGGCTGCCTACCTGACGACGAAATCGGCGAAAGAGAGCGCGGAGACCGAACTGACCCGGGCCAGGAACAATGAAAAGACGCTGCTCGCGAGCAGCAAGGAAGACGTCGAGCAGGCGGAAGCGACGCTTCGGACGACGAAGAAGAACCTCGAGGAAGCGAAACTGCGGCTCGACGAGACGACGGTGTGTGCGCCGACCGGAGGCATGATCTACAGCATCATGGTTCGCGAGGGCGAAATGGTTCAGAGCGGCACGCAGTCGCTGACCGGTGGTACGCCGCTGATGATCATGGCCGACACGAGTGCCATGTTTGTCATGGCTCAGGTGGACGAGGCCGACATCGGGATGATCCGGGAGATCGCCCCGGAGCACGCAAAACCGGGGAAGACCCGACCGCTCGAGACGAGCGAGGCGATCGATTATGCCCGTCGCGTGATCGATGCGGCGGAGAACGATGCGATCGTCGAAGGGTCGGATGAGATACAGAGCCTCAAGGGTCGTCCCGTGGACGTGGCGGTGGAGGCGTACCGGTCGGAGTCCTTTCAGGGCGTGATCGAGCGGATTCTGCCGAAGCCTCAGATGGCAAATAACGTCGTGACCTTCAATGTTCGCATCCGACTGATGGGAGAGAGCCTGGAGAAGCTGCTGGGGCTTCAGGCAGACCTGGAGTTCACCACGGACAAGATCGACAACGTGGTGCTGGTGAAGAATGACGCCCTGCACAGTGAAGGCCGCGACTGTTTCGTTTACGTGCCGAAGCGGATCGGCGATAACGGCCCGTGGGGCGAGGAAAAGATTCCGGTGACGATCGGCAAGACGGACGGAACGTTTACGCAGATCATCTCCGGACTCGAGGCGCAACAGAAGGTGTGGACCAAGCGTCCGAGACTGACCGAGAAGGAAAAGAAGTCGCAGGAAAAGAAGTAGCCCCGTTACCGGGGAAGCAGACTTGATCGACGGCGCGGCCTGAGGAGGGGTGTCGCGGATCCGCCGCTCCTGCACATATAACGGCGGATTGGAATACCAATCAGAATATGGCAGTACTGATCCAGGTTGACGGACTGACGAAACACTACCATATGGGGGATACGGTGGTGCGCGCGCTGGACGGAGTCAACCTGACCATCAAGGCCGGAGAGTTCGTATCGCTGACGGGAGCCTCGGGCAGCGGCAAGAGCACGATGATGCACCTGCTGGGCTGCCTGGATCGCCCGACAAGAGGTGCGTACCACCTCGATGGCGAACTGGTCAGCGCGATGACGGACAAGCAACTCGCGATTGTCCGCAACCAGAAGATCGGGTTCGTCTTCCAGACGTTCAACCTGATTCAGCGTACGTCGGCCATCGACAATGTCTCCGTGCCGATGTTCTACGCCCGGAGGACCCGTGTCGGCGACGTGGCGCGTCGATCGCTCGAGCGCGTTGGGCTCGGCGAGCGGTGCTCCCACAAGCCCAACGAGCTGTCTGGCGGAGAGCGTCAGCGTGTGGCGATCGCGCGGGCCATCGTCAACGAACCCAAGATCATCCTGGCTGACGAGCCGACGGGCAACCTGGACACGCGGACCGGCCGGCAGATCATGGAGATTTTCCACGAGTTGAACGACGCGGGGGTGACGATCATTCTGGTGACCCACGAGCCGGAGGTCGCGCTGCAGGCGGAACGGATCATTCGCATGAGAGATGGTCATATCTATGAAGACCGCTCGGTGGATCCATCGGAGCGCCGAGAGATCGCTGAGCGCGAAGAACCGACCAAGGCGGATCGCAAGCCGCCGCCAATGGCCCGACCGGTCAAGGTGTGAGGGGATTGCGAAAAGTGGCCGTGGGGGGTATTGGTTGTCCGGGGTTCGAGACGTGCCTCTTTGAGGACCTCTGAATCGATGTTTTTTCTTCGAATCATCCTGATGTCACTTCGCAGCCTGTGGGTCCACCCACTGCGAAGCGTCCTGGCAACCCTGGGTGTGATCATCGGCGTGGCGGCGGTGGTCGCCGCGATGGCGATCCTGGAGGGTATGAGCGCCCGGTTTGCGAGTGGCTTTCAGTCCATGGGATCGAACAAGTTGTTCATCATGCCGGCCGTTCAGCGGCGGGGACATCGGACGGTGGGGACGTTCGACTCACTGAAGCTGGAGGATGCAGACGCCATCCGCAAGGAGTGCCCCGCCGTTCGTATGGCGGTCCCGCAGGTCAACAGCGGAGGGTTGGTCCGGTATTTTTCGCGGAACACCAACGCCTCCATTCTGGGAACGACGGAGGCCTATCCGAAGATCAACAACCACCGCGTCGCGGACGGAGAGTTCATCACACGCTCGGATGTTCAGGCGAAGCTGAGCGTCGCGGTGGTCGGGTCAAAGGTGAAGAAGGAGCTGTTCGGCGGTCGACCGGCACTCGGCGAAAAGATCAAGATTACGGGCCTGCTCGGATCAAGGACCTTTGTAGTTATTGGTGTCATGGAGGAAAAAGGCAACATCGCGTTCACGGATGTGGATCAACAGATCATCATTCCGGTCACGACGGCGATGGACAAGCTCTACGGCATGAAGGCTGTAACGGTCATCCTGGCGGAGGCGGCCTCGCCAAACGACGCCGACATCGAGCAGGCGAAGGACGAAATCAAGCGGATGCTTCGCAAACGCCACAAGATCCGCGCCGGACAGCAGGACGACTTCCAGGTTCAGGCACAGAAAGAGTTTGTCGCGCAGTTCGCGATGTTCCAGAACATCGTCGGAATCGTCCTGTGGTCGATCGCCGGAATCAGCCTCGTGGTCGGCGGCATCGGGATCATGAATATCATGCTGGTAGCCGTCACGGAACGCACGCGGGAAATCGGCGTTCGCATGGCAATGGGGGCCCAGCGGATCGACGTGATGCGCCAATTCCTGATCGAGGCGTGCACGGTGTCGTTCCTCGGTGGGGCGCTCGGGGTTCTGATGGGCTGGGGAATGGCCGGCGCGATCGAGAAATTAACACGCGTCTTCGAGACGGTCACCACCGGCTGGGCGGTCGCGATGGCCCTGACCATGGCGACGGTCACCGGCGTGGTCAGCGGCCTGTATCCCGCATGGAAGGCGTCCCGCCTGGATCCGGTCGAGGCGCTGCGGTATGAGTGATGGGGGCGAAACGCGACGATCGGCGGGACGGCCACGGGGCACCGGTTCGCGTCATGCAGAATGGTTTGGAGACTCTCGGTGATGGATCAGCGCCGACCCAGGACCGCGGTGTTCGCCGGAACGTTTGATCCGCCGACGCGCGGTCATCTGAACATCATCGAGCGCAGCCAACGTCTGTTCGACCAGACGATCGTAGCGGTCGGTCGCAATCCCGAAAAAGAGCCTCTATTCACGGAAGACGAGCGGGTGGACATGCTCCGGGAACTGGTGGGCCGCCAGAAGGACGTACAGGTCGAAGCCTACGCCGGGCTGACGATGGATTATGTGAAGCGCAAGGGCGCGGACGTGATCGTCAAGGGCATCCGTGACGGAGACGACCTCCGCAGCGAACTGCGCCAGGCTAACGTCAATATGATCGCCGGCGATGTGGAGACGGTCTTCCTCTTCACGACCGACCAGACCGCCCTGATCAGCAGCACGCTCATCCGGCAAATCTGCGAGATGGGGGGACTCGCGAGCGGGCAGATCGACCGGCTCATTCCGCCGACGGTGGTGGCCAAACTTCGGAAGAAGCTGGGCAAGTGAGGCCCCGGGCCGTCGGACCCGCCAGGTCAAGTCAGGATCAGCCGGTCTGACCCGCCGGAAGGACGAGTGTGAATGTCGCGCCGCGTCCGTAGTCGCTCGTAACGGTGATGCGACCGTTCTGTTCCTCGATGAGGCGCCGGCAGATCGTCAGCCCCAGCCCGACACCTCGGCGATCGGCGACAGGCTCGCTGCGCCGCGTGCTGAAGAACGGCTCAAAGACCTTGTCCAGGTCTTCAGGCCGGATACCGGAACCGTTGTCGACGACGCTGATCTCGATGCCATCACCTTCGGTCTGCCGTGCAGTGATGGTCAGTCGGCCTGGGCTTGCGCCGCGGTCGAGTATGGCCTGTCGGGCGTTGAGGACCAGATTGAACAACACCTGTCGCATGCTCCCGGCATGGCCGTGGACGGTCAATCCTGGCGGAACGTCGAGGGTCAGTTCTATGTTGTCCTTTTCCGGGCTTCGGCCCAGGCACTCAACGGCGTCCTCGATCAGCGGCAGGAGCGCGCTGTCGACCGGACCCATCGTATCCTCGGCGGCCAGTCCCATGATCCGCCCGCAGAACGCCGTGAGGCGGCGGGCGTGGGTGAGCGTCTTTTCTACGGCCTTCCGCGTCAGGTCGGGATCGTCGCGGTCCGCCGCGTACTGACAATAACTGATGATAGGTGTCAGTATGTTGTTGATCTCGTGCGCCAGCATCGCGGACATGGTCCCGAGGGCGGCGAGCCGCTGGAGTTGTCGCACCTGGGTCTGGAGCGATTCGAGATGCCATTCCAGCCCATCGAGCTGGCGGAGGGGCGATTCGATGTCGTCGGAAGGCGGTCGAGTCTGGTCGGATGGAGCGCGAGTCATGTATACTGTTCCGGCAAGCTCGGTGAGGAACCGCCGCGGATGTTATCGGCATCCGTCGGGGCGGACTTGACAGCGGTCGATCGGAGCGCACGCGATGGATCTGGAGCAGCGTCTCGATAGCCTGGTCGGACTGGCAGAGGAGATTGGCCTGACGATCCGTCGTGAGCCGCTCGGCGGAGACGGCGGAGGCTACTGTGTTCTGCGCGGCGAGCGTATCCTGTTCGTCGATACGACGGCCGATGTGGCCACGCAGTATGACCGAACGCTGGCGGCCCTGGCGCCGCTGGAGGAGTTGGAAGGACGGTATCTGCGTCCCGGAATCCGCGAGGACATCGACGCGGTCCGCGCGCGGTAGCCGCTGTGTGGCAAGGTGGACATTCCGAGCGTCCAGCGTTGAATGATCTGTTCTTCAGGGTCCGGTAACGAGGTTGATACGATGGCATTGCTGATGGGCGTGTCCGGCACGCGAGGCGTCATCGGCCGCACGATGACGCCGACGCTGGCGGCGGAACTCGGCGCCGCATTTGGCACGCACCTCGACGGGGGTGCGGTGGTGGTCGGGCGCGATTCGCGGCAAAGCGGCACGATGGTCAGATTCGCGACGGTGAGCGGTCTGCTGAGCTGCGGTTGCGACGTGATCGACCTCGGCATCGTCACGACGCCCGGAACGGCGATCATGGTGCGCCAGCGCGAGGCCGCCGGCGGCGTCGTCATCACGGCCAGCCACAATCCGGCGGTCTGGAACGGGATCAAGTTCCTCTCGTCGGAAGGTTTCGCGCCGCCGCCGGAGACCGCCCGGAGCATCCTGGACCGGTATCACAACAAGGATTTCCGGTACGCGGCCGTCGCCGGCCTCGGCCGCGTGACGACGGATGACACGACGCACGAGCGGCACGTGGCGCGGGTCCTGGCCATTGTCGATATGGACGCGATTCGGCGGCGCGGTTTCAAGGTCGTTCTGGACAGCGTCAACGGGGCCGGCGGAGCCGGGGGGCGCAAGCTCCTCGAACGACTCGGCTGCCGCGTCGTGCACGTCAACGCCGAACCGACGGGACGCTTTCCGCACGAGCCGGAACCGATCGAGGAGAACCTGACGGGCCTGTGTCGCGCGGTCCGCGAACACGACGCCGACGTGGGATTTGCTCAGGATCCGGACGCCGATCGGTGCGCAGTCGTCGATGACGCGGGGGGATACATCGGGGAGGAATTCACCCTGGCGCTGGCGGCACGACACGTGTTCGCCACGCGGGGTGGACCGGCCGCGACCAATCTCTCGACCTCACGGATGATCGATGACCTGGCACAGGCCGCCGGCGCCGGCCCAGTCTACCGGACGCCCGTCGGCGAAGCGAACGTGGCTCGAGCAGTACTCGACCGGGGCTGCACGATCGGTGGCGAGGGCAATGGTGGGGTCATCGAACCGCGGGTCGTGCCGGTCCGCGACAGCTTCGTCTCCATGGCCCTGGTGTTGAACCTGATGGCGGCCGAAGGGCGGCCTCTGTGCGAAATTATTTGCGACATGCCGCACTACGTCATGACCAAGCAGAAATTCGAACTCGATCGCGAGCGCGTGGCGCTCTGGTTGGACCGGGTACGGACGATCGTCGGCGACGGGCGGCTGAATGACGTCGATGGCCTGCGTATCGACTGGCCGGAGGGCTGGGTTCACGTCCGGCCGTCGAACACGGAACCCGTCGCGCGCGTGATTGCCGAGGCCCGCAACAGTGAGACGGCTGCGGCACTCGCGGCGCGGGTGACCGATCTTCTCTAATCAGTAGCGTCGGCCCCCCGTGGCCGACGTCGGCAAACGAGAGGCCACGGCCGCCACGGGAGGCTGCAACCACTCATCAAATCTTCATGAACTGTCACGGTCCCGGCAATGCCCACCAAGAGCATTGGCGCCGTGACCGAAGAAGTGGTGGGCAGTGCCCACCCTACAAGTGTCCGCGCTGAGAAGAGCCGGGTGGGCATGGTCCACCAGGAGCATCGGCGCTGAGCCGAAACGACTAATGCGCGACGCGTGTACCGAGAAGAGGCGCCAGGTCGGCAACCTTCTGATCGACGACTTTCCGTGTGCCGGCCTCGAGATTGAGCCGCAGGAGGGGCTCGGTGTTGCTCTTGCGGACATTGAACCACCAGTCGGGGTACTGGACGGTGATGCCGTCCAATTCGTCGATTTCCGCGTCGCTGAACTGCTCGGCGATCCGCTGGAGGGCCTCGTCCTTGTCGGCGCACTCGAAGTTGACCTCTCCGGAACTGCGGTAGCGATTCAAGGATCGGACGAGTTCGCTCAAGTGGCGGTCGGTATCGGTGAGGGCGTTGAGCATGTGGACAAACGCAAGCAGGCCGGAGTCGCAATAGGAATTATCGCGGAAGTAGAAGTGGCCGGAGAGTTCGCCGCCGAAGATGGCGTTGTGATCGGCCATGGTCTTTTTGATGAAGGCGTGTCCCACGCGCTCGCGGACGGGTACGCCGCCGGCGCGACCGATTTCCTCGGCGACGACACGACTGGAGCGGAGGTCATAGACGACGGCGGCGCCGGGCTCACGGGCGAGGAAGGATCGCGCGAGCAGGGCCGTGATGAGGTCACAGCCGATCACAATGGCGCGTTCGTCGAGAAAAATGCAGCGATCGGCGTCGCCGTCGAACGAGACGCCGAAGTCGGCTTTGTGCTGCTTGACGGCCTTTCGGAGGTCCTTCAGGTTGGCGGCCACGAGCGGGTTCGGGTCATGCACAAACGTCCCATCGTGTTCGTAATTCATGGGGACGATCGTGAGGTCCTCGATACCGTCAAACACACGGGGAAACCACCGGCCGGCCATGCCGTTGCCGGCGTCGACGACGACCTTGACCGCCTTCGGCAGGCGATCGCCGCCGCGAAGGAACCGCCGGATAAAGTCGCGATACGGTTCGGTCAGGTCGCGGTCGGTCAGTCGGGCGGTGGTGGCGGTCTGGTGGCGTGGAACGCGCGAGGCGATGTCGCGGATGCTGTTGAGGCCGGTGGCCTGCCCGATCGGCACGCCGCGAACACCGCAGATCTTGAAGCCGTTGTACTCGGCGGGGTTGTGGCTGGCGGTGGTCTGGATGCCGCCACAGCCGCCGATGTGGTTCATGGCAAAGTAGAGCTGCGGCGTGTCAATCATGCCGATATTGACAATGTCGGTGCCGGTCGAGCGGATGCCCTCGATGAGGGCGTTCTGGAGCGCCGGGCTGTGGGACCGCATGTCCCGACCGACGACCATGGTTCGGCACTTGGGGTCGGCCCGCTCAAGACCCCTGAGTTTGGCACGGAGGAACTGCGCGGTGGCGTGGCCGACGCGCCAAGCGATGTCTTCGGAGAGCGGCGAGGGGACGAGGCCCCGGACGTCGTAGGCCTTGAAGACGGCATCGATGTCGGCAGTCTGGCCGGCGCGCCCGGCCGGTGAGTCAGCGGTTTGTGTTTTCATTTTGTCGTCATTGAACTGGCACCCGGGACACTTGGGGTAGCTGGACCGCCGCCGCCCACGGCAGATCGCGTTGGAAATCTTGATGCCCTCTTCGCCCGGGCAGAAGCGAAAGTAATCAGCGGCGGGTTCGGTCGTGCACATCGCGAAAAATCGTATCGTCGAGTCCGGCGCAGGGCCAGCGGAAAACCCGTGTCGACGGGCGGGAACGGGCGCCGTTTGACGCCGGCGGTCTGTTCCGAATAGGATGCCAAGCCGGGATATCCGGGTCGGGCGACCCCTCGTGTCGCGGTGACATATGGGTAGGGATTAAGAGGAATCGAGCATGACGAACGGTGCGGGCATCGAGTCGGCGGCGGCAGAATCGCGGAAATATGCTCCCGCAGCGGATTTTTCGGCGGCTGCACACGTGAAATCCCCGGAGGAGTACGAGTCACTCTACCGGCGATCGATCGAGGATCCGGAAGGATTCTGGGGCGAGGTGGCCGAGGACTTCCATTTCTCCACGAAGTGGGACCACGTTTTGGAGTGGGAGCGCCCGCTTTCCCGGTGGTTCGTCGGGGGCCGGACAAACGTAAGCTACAATTGCCTTGATTTGCAGGTCGAGCGAGGCCGGGGCGATCACACGGCGATTCTGTGGGAAGGGGAACCGTGTGACGACGCCGGTCAGCCGAAGGACGTTCGGCGGCTGAGCTATCGTGAATTGTTGGCGGAGGTGTGCCGGTTCGCCAATGCATTGAAGTCAGCAGGCGTAAAGAAGGGCGACCGGGTCACGTTATATATGCCGATGGTCCCGGAGCTGGCCATTGCCATGCTGGCCTGCGCCCGGATTGGGGCGCCGCACTCGGTGATCTTCGGGGGATTCAGTGCACGGGCGATCGCCGACCGGCTGGAGGACGCGGACTCTCACGTCATCATCACGGCCGACGGTGGCTGGCGCCGGGGTGGGGTCGTGCCATTGAAGGCCAACGTCGACGAGGCCTGCCGGATGACCGACCGGGTCAAGACGGTCATCGTTCTGAAACGATGCGGCAACGATCTCGACATGATCGAAGGACGCGATGTCTGGTGGCACGACGCGGTCGCCGGCGTGTCGGACGCCTGCGAGGCCGAGGCGCTGGACAGCGAGCACATGTTATTCCTGCTCTACACGAGCGGCAGCACGGGCAAACCGAAGGGGATCCTGCACACGACGGCCGGCTATATGGTCTATACGGCCTACACGGCGAGATTGATCTTCGATCTGAAGCCCGACGACGTCTATTGGTGCACCGCCGACATCGGCTGGATCACGGGCCACAGCTATATCCTCTATGGTATTCTTCAGAACGGCGTGACCAGCCTGATGTACGAAGGGGCCCCAAACCATCCGGGATGGGATCGCTTCTGGGCGATCTGCGATCGCCACCGCGTGACCAAGTTTTACACCGCCCCGACCGCGATCCGGGCGTTCATGCGACAGGGGACGGAGTGGCCCGCCCGGCACGACCTGACCGCATTGCGGTTGCTCGGCACGGTCGGCGAGCCGATCAATCCGGCGGCGTGGACGTGGTATCATGAGCACATCGGCGGCGGGCGGTGTCCGATCGTGGATACCTGGTGGCAGACGGAGACGGGGGGTGTTCTCATCACGCCGCTCCCGGGCGTGACCGAGACAAAACCGGGTTCGGCGACGCGCCCGTTTCCCGGCATCGACGCGGCGATCGTAGACAAGGACGGAGTGGTTCAGCCGTCGAACACGGGCGGATTCCTGGTCATCCGCAAGCCGTGGCCGGGGATGCTTCGGGGGATCTACGGAGATGAGGCACGATATCGCCAACAATACTGGTCTGAAATAAATGGGGTTTATTTCACAGGCGACGGTGCCCGGTGCGACGAGGACGGCTATTTCTGGATCATGGGGCGGGTGGACGACGTGATCAAGGTTTCAGGTCACAGACTCGGAACAGCGGAAATTGAGTCAGCCCTGGTGTCACACCCGACAGTGGCAGAGGCGGCCGTGGTCAGTTGTCCGGACGAAATCACAGGCGAAGCCATCGCGGCGTTCGTGACCGTAAAGGGTGATCAGACACCGAGTTCCGAACTGGAGAGAGAGTTGCGAGAACATGTCGTACGCCAGGTCGGAGCGATCGCCCGGCCCAGGGAAGTACGGTTTGCGGACGGACTTCCGAAGACGCGGAGCGGGAAGATCATGCGGCGTCTGCTGAAGGAACTGGCCACAAAGGGTCGTGTCGAGGGTGACACGACCACGCTTGAAGACTTTTCCACCATTGCAAAGCTGCGCGAACAGGTTGAGGAATAAGGGCCTTTCCACAACCGGGGAACCGCCTTATAATCCCGCTCGGTGTCAGGGCAACCGGCGGCGCGCCTGCGCGTAAGCCTGATTCGATCGAGCACTGCCGCGGTTGCCAAATTGATACTTTTGTATTGAGCGGAAACGGTGCCGGCCGTCTTCAACGTCCGAACCCCGGGCGGCGGGGCGGGCGGCTGCCTCGGCATCGCATGGCGCGGTGCGATCGGCAGGCTGTCGAAACCCTGATCGAGGTCGCAGGTGGCACCGGATCGGGAGACGGACCGTTGCCACACAGGTATGGCGTCGCGGCCTCGGAGCAGAAGCGACGCTGCTAACAAGGATGAAGGACGCAACCATGGCGATGGAATCAGCCTGTGTTCTACGAGTCGGGCGGGATCGATACGAAGGCAAAGTGCGCATGGACGGAGGCTACATCGACTTCGCCGGTTCGACGAAGTTCCGCTTTCGTCTGGCCGAAATCCGGAAGCCACGCCAGGAAGCCGACCTGATCTATTTCGATTTTCACGGGACGCCCGTGTCCATCGGCCTCGACGAACGGACGGCGACTCGCTGGATCGGGTCGATTCTGAACCCCGAAAGCCTGGCCGACAAGCTGGGCGTCAAGGCCGGACACACAGTCCGGGTGATGAATCTCGACGACGGTGATCTGGTCAGTTCAATCGAGAACAAGCGGGCCAAGATCGTCACATCGCGGCCCGCCGAATGCGACATGGTGATGCTCGGCGTGGAGCGTGCGGCGGAGCTGCGCCAGATCGGCGACCTGAGCGAGACGCTTCGCCCCGGCGGAGCCATCTGGGTGGTCCTCCCGAAGACGACCCGAACGGTCACGCGGGCAAACGTCATCACGGCCGTGCGCGAGGCGGGCCTGGACAACGTAAAGACGTTTGACTATTCTGAAACACAGGCGGCTTACAAGGTGATGCGCCGCAAAGACGGCAAGGCATCGGGCAATGGTTCGAAGCGAACCGCTCCCAAGTCGGCCGCCGCCGGAAAGTCACACAAAGCGTCGGCGCGAAACGGCGGCCGTCACACGGCCGTCAAGGCGAAATAGCCGAGGGCGGTCGCTTCGCGTGGTTCACGCGGCGCGAAAGAAATGACCGCCGGGTGTCCATGGAACCCGAGTGTATCGAAGTTCGGCATGCCCGGGAGCATAATCTGCGCTCCGTGTCGGTCACGCTGCCGCGCAACGCCCTGATTGTGTTTACCGGCGTCTCCGGCAGCGGGAAAAGCTCGCTGGCGTTCGACACGTTGTATGCCGAAGGCCAGCGGCGCTATATCGAGTCGCTCTCGTCTTATGCCCGGCAGTTCATGGGGCAATTGCAGAAACCGGATTGCGACCTGATCACCGGGCTGTCGCCGGCGATCTCCATCCAGCAAAAGGCGACGGGGTGGAACCCGCGATCGACCGTCGGCACGGTGACGGCGATTCACGATCTTCTCCGCGTGCTCTACGCCCGGATCGGAACGCAGCACTGCACCGCGTGCGGCCGGGCGATCACGGCGCAATCGCAGGATCAGATCATCGCCGGCGTGCAGGCGACGTTCGACGATCGGAAGGCGCCGCGAATCATGATTCTCGCACCGGTCGCCCGACACCAGAAGGGAGAGTTTCGGGATCTCTTCGACGATCTGATCCGCGACGGCTACGTGCGGGCGCGCGTCGACGGGCAGTTGACCGAATTGCGCAATGACCTGTCGCTGGCGAAGAATCAGCGGCACGACATCGAAGTCGTGATAGACCGGTTGACGCTCGGGCCGCAGGCCCGCTCGCGCCTGGCGGAAGCCGTCGAAAACGGATTGCGGGTCGGCGACGGCACCGTGATCGTGACCCGATCCGGTGAAGCGCCCCCCCACCCGGGGGGACCGCGAGCAACACGCCCTGCGGACCGGAAGGGGCATTTCGATGATTGTGTCTTTTCTTCGCGATATGCGTGCACGCGGTGCGGGCTGTCGTTTGAACCGCCGACACCACAGGTGTTCTCATTCAACTCGCCGGCAGGGATGTGTCCCGCATGCGACGGCCTCGGTGAATTGCTCGATTTTGATCCTGATCTGCTGGTGCCGGATCCGCTGCTGAACTTCTGGGGGCCGTGCATCGCGCCGATGCGGACACGGATCGGCCGATGGCGCCGGCACTTCTACGAGGGCGTGGCACGTGCGATCGGCTGCGATTTGAATCGTCCTTGGAAGGAGCTTTCGCAGTCGGCCCGCGACGCCTTGTTGTGGGGAACGGGCGACCGGCATATCACGTTTGAGTGGCGCTGGTCGCGGGGCGTCTGGCGCCACGGCGGAACGTTTGAGGGGGTGGTCGCGGAGCTTCGCGACAAGTACCGCAAGACCAGATCGTCGCTGGTGCGGAGGTATTACGAAAAATACATGCGGCGGCGCCCATGTCCGGACTGCGGCGGCGCCCGCCTGACACCCCAGGCGCTGGCCGTTCGTCTGCCGATTCGTGGGGCACGGCGGACGGGGCCGAACCTTCATGAGTTGTGCGCCATGAATGTGTCCGACGCGCTCGCGGCTCTGGATCGGCTGGCGCTGACGCCCGTGCAGAAGCTGATCTCCGACGAGTTGCTGAAGGAGGTCCGCACGCGCCTGCAGTTTCTTCTGGACGTGGGGCTTCACTACCTGACGCTGGATCGATCGGCTCCGACACTGAGCGGCGGCGAGTCGCAGCGAATCCGCCTGGCGGGTCAGATCGGCTCGGGACTGGCGGGGGTTCTGTACGTTCTGGATGAGCCGAGTATCGGCCTGCACGCCCGCGACAACGAACGGCTGCTGGAGAGCCTCAAGGCCCTGCGCGACATGGGCAACACGGTGATCGTCGTGGAGCACGACGAGGCGACGATGCGAGCGGCGGACCACGTCGTGGATTTCGGCCCCGGGCCGGGCGTCCGCGGCGGTCGCATCGTGGCCGAGGGCACGCCGGACGAAATCGCGGCGAACAAGGCGTCGCTCACTGGACGGTACCTGTGCGGCGAACGCGAGATCGAGGTGCCGAAGCGCCGGCCGGTCAGGCCACGGTCACAGCAGCGCCGTCGGAGGAGCGGTGATGGATGACGCGACGGGCCGGGCGATGCCCCTGACGGCGATGATGAACGAGCAGATCCGATCAATGTCGCCCGCCGAGCGAAACCGGCTCACGCAGCGCTTCGTGGCCGAGGCGAAGACGCCGTCGGAGCGGTTTCAGACGCTGGCGGTGATGATGAACTTCGTGATCGGCCTGAACCGCATGCGCCGCGAGAGCCGTGATGGCTGACAATCCGTTCATCGAATTGCACACCGCCGCGGGAGTCTGACATGCCGGGTGGACGAAGACAGCCCGGCCGAGCGGCGACGCGCTGCAAGACAATGGCGCCGGCGGATGCGCCTCGGCCCGACGAACCGGCATGGCTCATTGTCCGCGGGGCACGCCACCACAATCTCAAGAATATCGATGTCGAGATTCCGCTCGGGCGTTTTGTCTGCGTCACGGGCGTCTCGGGCTCCGGCAAGAGTTCGCTGGTCAACGACATTCTCCGCGAGGAGCTGGCCCGGTCGCTCAACGGCGCCGAAAACGTCAAGCCGGGAGCGCACCGCGAGATCGTGGGGACCGAACACCTCGACAAGGTCATCGACATCGACCAGTCGCCGATCGGCCGAACGCCGCGGAGCAACCCGGCGACCTACATCAAGCTGTTCGATGAAATCCGCGGCCTCTACGCCAGACTACCCGACAGCCAGGTCCGGGGCTATCGTCCGGGACGGTTCAGCTTCAACGTGCCGACCGGCAAGGCGGGCGGGGGGCGGTGCGACGCCTGTGAGGGCAACGGGGCGAATCGGATCGAGATGGATTTTCTGGCGGACGTGTGGGTGCCGTGCGCGGTATGCCGCGGCCGGCGGTTCAGCCATGAGACGCTTCAGATTCTGTTCAAGGGCCGGAGCATCTTCGACGTTCTGAACATGGACGTACAAGAGGCGTTGGCGCACTTCGAGGCCATCCCAAAGATCCATCGGATGCTGCAGACACTTCACGACGTAGGTCTTGATTATCTGAAACTCGGCCAGTCGAGCACGACGCTGTCCGGCGGCGAGGCCCAGCGGATCAAGCTGGCGCGGGAACTGGTCAAGCGGGCCACCGGCCGGACGCTCTATCTTCTGGACGAGCCCACCACGGGCCTGCATTTCGAGGATATCCGCCGCCTGCTGGCCGTGCTGCACGGGTTCGTGGACGCGAGCAACAGCGTCGTCTGCATCGAGCACAACCTTGATGTCATCAAGACGGCCGACTGGATCATTGACCTCGGCCCGGAGGGCGGCGATGCGGGCGGCCGGGTGGTCGTCTCGGGAACCCCCGAAGCGGTGGCGGCGTGCCCGCAGTCTCACACCGGTGTGGTGCTGCGCGCGGTGTTGTCCCGGGCGGCAAGACCCGCAAGCGGTCAAGAGACCGGGAAGCCGAAAGAGCAAAAGCGATCAGGCGAAAGACGCGGGCCGCGCCTTGTCTCCAGGGACATCGAAGTCATCGGTGCTCGCGAGCACAACCTCAAGGACGTGACCGTCACGGTCCCGCGCGGAGCGATGACCGTCTGCTCCGGCGTGTCCGGCAGCGGAAAATCGAGCTTTGCGATCGACACGGTCTATACCGAGGGTCAGCGGCGTTACGTCGAATCCCTGTCGGCCTATGCCCGGCAGTTCCTCGGACAGTTGCAGAAGCCGAAGGTCGATCACGTCTATGGGCTGAGTCCCGCCATCGCGATCGAGCAGAAGGCAGCCGTCAGGAGCCCCCGCTCCACGGTGGGCACGGTCACGGAGATCTACGACTACATGCGCGTGTTGTGGGCGCGCGTCGGAACGCCCTATTGTCCAAAGTGCGGCGTTGCGATCGGCACGCAAAGCAGCGAGGAGATCGCTGCGGCCGTGACGTCGATCGCGACCGGCACGCGCCTGTTGCTGTGTGCCCCGATTGACCGCGGTCCGGGTGAATCCTGGGAGGACCTGTTCGCCCGATGTCGCGCAAACGGTTATGTCCGCGTTCGCGTCGACGGGACGCTGCGCGAGTTGTCAGAGGTGCCGGAGGTGGACGCCCGCCGGCGCCATGCGGTGGAAGCGGTGGTGGATCGAGTCGTCGTCCGCCCGGGCGGCGGCCGCCGCATCGCGGACTCGGTCGAGCAGTGCCTCGCGCTGGGCAACGGCGTGCTGCTGGCCGTCGATGCGAAGACGGGACAGACGCGCCGATTCTCGCAGCACTTCTCCTGCGACACCTGCGGTTCGAGCTACGACGAACTGACGCCGCATCATTTCAGTTTCAATTCGCGGATCGGCTGGTGTTCGAACTGCGAGGGGCTCGGCCTCCAGCGCGGCACCAGCCCGGATTCGGTGGCGATCCGCCCGGGCCGCTCGATCGTGGAAGGGGCGATCGCGGGCTGGGAGGAGGCGCCCCGCACACCCCTGTTGCGTGCGTTGCTGAAGGCGCTGGCGAAGGCGATCGGATTCGATGCCGCGGCGCCCTATGAGACGCTGACCGAGGCGCAGCGGCACGCCTTGCTGTTCGGGCTGGGCGACCCGTGGATCGCGGTTGAAGACCCGGTCGCGCGGGAGATGCGATTTCAGTGGAAGGGTTTTTTCCCGGCGATTGATGAAGCAACGAAAAAGTCCTGGCGCTACCGCGCGCAGCTTGAACACCTCGTCAGCGACGTTCCCTGTGAGCAATGTGCCGGCGGACGAATCCGGCGTGAGGCGGCGGCGGTTCGGCTCGGTGGCCGGTCGGTCGTGGAGATTTGCGCCCTGACGCTCCGTGAGGCCGCGGCGTTCTTCCGATCGCTCAAGCTGGATTCACGCCGATCGCGGGTAGCGGGCGAACTGCTGCACGAAATCCGATCGCGCCTGAGGTTTCTCGTGGACGTCGGGTTGGACTACCTGACGCTGAACCGGTCGGCTCCGACACTCAGCGGCGGCGAGTCTCAAAGGATTCGACTTGCGTCTCAGATCGGCAGTGGCCTCACGGGCGTGCTCTATGTGCTCGACGAGCCGACGATCGGCCTCCACCCGCGGGACAACCGGCGCCTGATCGAGGCGTTGCACCGGCTCCGCGACCTGGGCAACACGCTCCTGATGGTCGAGCACGACCGAGAGATCATCGAGGCGTCCGACCATGTCATCGACTTCGGGCCGGGGGCCGGGGCCGCGGGCGGTCGGGTGGTCGCGGCCGCCTCGCCCAGGGCACTCCGGCGGCGCGCGTCGCTCACGGGCCGGTATCTCTCGGGGAAGGAAGCGGTACCTGTGCCCACGAACCGCCGCCCGGTGGACTGGCCCGGCGCGGAGCCCGACGGACGATGCGCCTCCCCCCGGCCGCCGGCCCTGACGGTCACCGGCGCCCGCCAAAATAATCTGGCGGCCGTCGACGTCGCTTTTCCGATCGGACGTTTCATCTGCGTGACGGGGGTGTCCGGCTCGGGCAAGTCGTCGCTGGTGACGGAAATCCTCTATCCGGCGCTGGCCTCGCGGATTCACCGTGCGCGGATAGCACCGGGGCTGCACGAGCGTCTCGATGGTGTCGACCACATCGACAAGGTCATCAATGTGGATCAACAGCCGATCGGTAACGCGCCCTCGTCGAACGCCGCGACGTATACAGGGGTATTCGATCTGATCCGCGCGTTGTTCGCCCGGCTGCCGGACAGCCGGATTCGCGGCTACACGGCCAACCGATTCAGCTTCAACCGCGCGGGCGGGCGCTGCGAGGCGTGTGAAGGACTCGGCCAGGTCTGCTACGAGATGCACTTTCTGCCGGATGTCTGGGTGCCGTGCGAAGCCTGCGGCGGGGCGCGTTACAACCGCGAGACGCTGGAGGTGCGATACAAATCGAGGAACATCGCCGACGCGCTGAAGATGCCGGTGTCGAGCGCGCTGGCCCACTTCGCCAACGTGCCGAAGATCCGGCGGATGCTCCAGACACTCGAGGACGTAGGTCTCGGCTATCTCGCGCTGGGCCAGGCGGCGCCGACCTTGAGCGGCGGCGAGGCCCAGCGGGTGAAACTCGCCGCCGAACTGGGGCGTCCGAACACGGGCAGGACGCTGTACCTCCTCGATGAGCCGACCACCGGACTGCACTTCGATGACCTGCGGAAGCTGCTCGATGTCCTGCACCGCCTGGTGGACATCGGAAACACGGTCATCTGCATCGAGCACAATCTGGATGTCATCAAGACGGCGGACTGGATCATCGACCTGGGCCCGGAAGCGGGCGACGGCGGCGGGCGAGTGGTGGCGGCCGGTTCGCCGGAACATGTTGCGGCTGTCCGCGGCTCACACACCGGACGCATCCTCGCAGGCGTCCTGGCGGCCGGCCCGCACGCCGAGCGCGCGGTGTTCGACGTTTCGACGGCGCACGCCCGGACCACTCGGGAGGGACCGCCTGTCCCGGAAGAATCCAATGCAAGTATCGAGATGCCATGGGAGCGGAATGGCCGACGATGGCACACCGGCGATCGCGTCAGCCGTGACGGACGCCCAATTGAGTGGGAAGGAAAAGCCCTGGCAGCAATCATCGATACCATCGAAGCGCTCGGCGGTGATCGCCTTCTTCCGACGAACTGGAACGATCGTGCCCGGGTTGAGGTTTCCGCAAAAATCCCGCCCGGCCTGACGCGAAGCGCAGTGACGTGGTTCTGTCATGCCCGGACGGGCGGGCGATGGCTTCTGGACGTGTCGATCCGCGTGCCGAAGCAGACCTTCACGCAGCGGGCGCTCCGCGAGAAGCTCAAGCTGAAAACACTGGACGAGCGGGACGACATCCCGGCTTACGGTCCGGAGCCGAGAGTCAAGGTCCGTCGCACCTCGGACACATTCGATGACATCCGGCTGCTAATCCACGACCACAAGGAAATAGATACCCGTGTATTTTTTTTGTTCCTGTCGAAGGCCCTGCGGACATACCTTGGCCATGTCGGACGTCTGGCGAGAGACACCGCCGGAGCGATGCCATGGAGGACGAATGGCCGGGCGTGGCACCTCTCGCAAAAGTCGATGGGCGACATAACAGGCACCCTGTGGAAGCCCATCGTGCTCGTGGAACTGATCGGCGCGATGAACCGCATTGTCCCTCGGCTTCGGGTGGATTGGAACCGCAAGGTGCTCGTGAATCTCGCGACGGAGAGCGGTCGCCGGATCGGGCGGATTGTGACAAATCGGCGATACGGCCTGCGCGTCGAGATTCTGACACCTCTCGGTCGCTTCACGCCCACCATGATCGAGACGCTCGGGCTTCAACCGGTCCTCCACTCCGAAAAGGACACCGGCCGGATCGAGTTCTGGGTGCAGACCATGGACCAGGTCGATGTCACAATGTTGAGGTCGGTCGTGCGAGCGGCCGCTGGGACGGAGTGAGGGTGTGGAGCGCACCGATTCGCCTCCGGATTAGTGCGCACACCCAGCCCGCGCAGAGCCTCAACCATCGTATCTACATAATGTTATGTGGGAGTGCGAGAAAAATACTTGTGGTCTGCAGGCCTTCGTGGGAGACTATTGCCTTGGACGTGTTCCCGTCGAGGCGGAGAGGGAGCTCACGCCGAGGGCCTCGATGAATCTCTCTCGAAGGAGCACACGATGGCGAAGTCTAGCCTCTGTGTATTGTCTGTTGTATTCTTTATGCTCGCCGGATCGGCGCAGTCGGCCCGGGCGGACCTCGTGACCTTTACATTTGACGGCGACTTCAGCGGCTCGTTCGACAGCAACCCTCTGAACGGTGCGACGACATTCTCGGGGTCTTTCACATTCGATTCGACGACCACCAACGTCGGCGACGCGATATTCGCAGAGTATCCGGCGGTGACTGAATTCGCTTTGACGGTCGGCGGGTTCGCGTTTTCGTCGAGTGTTCTGGGGGGCACTGGGACCATCTTCGTCGACGTTCCGCTCGGACAACACAGCTACGCGGTGCTGGTGGAGGACGCGGTCGACGGTCTCGGAAACAGCATCAGCAGCGCGGATCTAGCCTTGGTCGATACGGATGGAACCGCTGCACTGGCCACCGGCCCCTCTCCGCCACTCTCGCTACCCGACCTTTCCGAGTTCGAGGAAAGACCGTTTAGCGCAGCAATCACGCCTGACGGTGAGACGACTTCCCCTGAATTACTGGGAACGATCACATCGATTACAACACCCGTTCCCGTACCGGCCCCCGGCGCCGCCCTCCTGGCGGCCTTCGGCCTTGCGACTGTCGCGTCGATCCGTCGTCGTCTTGCGTGAGCGCTGGCCGGGCGTTCTTTCGCACCACACACGCATCTATCCAATTGGCACAATCAATACGAGTCCAGGCGCAGACCGGCTGGGCCAAGGGTACGTAGTGGGCGACTCGGGTGGAGGATGTCCGGCGGACCTCATGCCCGCCGCTCGCCCCACGACCCGGGTTTTGGGCGAGGCCGAGAATATTTTTTCTGGTTTTTGCAATCACCCGAGGGTTTCATGCGTCTAATAGAATGGCCGAGGTACAGGCCGCGGCCGATTCGCTTGCTCCCACTCCACCCTCGGCGCCCCGCGCTTTCCCGAAGTGCGGGGCGCCCTTCTTCACGACGCTCCGTGGATTCGCCGCAACCACGGAGCGACCATCCGTGGCGGAGGGTGTGTCCGGGCCGACCGGCGAACCGCGCCACGAGTGAAAGCGGGGTGCTCGGCTCTCAACGGGATCGATCGACCGGTGTTCGTGCCTCCATTGTTACGTCCGATATTTCAAGTCTATGAAAACCCATCTCTCAACGCCGGTGCTACGTAATCACATCGCGTGTCGTCGTCGATAAGGAGAGCACATGTGCGGTCTCCGGCAAGGAGGCGCCGCATGGTCACGGTGCGTAGATGGAGATCATCGGCATGCTCAGGACGCCCGGTCTGCCGGGGAGGAGCTGCCATTGGCGACCAAAGGGGCCTCGCTGAGTGGAAATCACAGTTTTCACATCCATATCGACTTGGCTTCAGTAAAGGAAGGGCTCATGGCAAAGGAATTGACGGGCATTCTGACCGACGCGGGCACCAACGAGGTGGAGATCCTGGTGTTTCTGCTGGACGGCGGCCACTACGGCGTGAACGTCGCCAAGGTGCGCGAGATCATCGCGCCGACCCAACTGACACGCCTGCCCGAGAGCCATGCCGCCATTCGCGGCGTCTTCAAGCTCCGCGAACATGTCCTTCCGCAGGTTGACCTGCGGGCGTACTTCAACATGGCCGCGTCAGAAGACGAATCGGCAACGCGCGTGATCGTCACGGAATTCAACGGTGAACGCCTCGGGTTCCTCGTCGATCACGTCGAGCGGATCCACCGCATCAGTTGGGGCGATCTGTCCGAGGTCCCGTACGAAGCGGGTGAAGGAGATCTCGCCATCAACAGCGTGGTCAGCCTGGACGATAAGATGGTGTTGATGCTGGATTTTGAACGCATCGCGTTCCGAATCGCGGGAATTGACTGCCTCGAGGAGGCTTCGTCGCAAGATGGCAACGTGCACAGGGAACACGTCAAGGTGCTTCTGGCCGACGACTCTCGCATGATGCGCAAGATGCTCGAAGATTCCCTCCGCCGAGCAGATTTCAAGGATCTGGTTCTGGCAACGGATGGCGAAGAGGCATGGACCAAGCTGAATGAACTGCTCGAGTCCGCGTCGCTGCCCGATATCGTCGTCACAGACATCGAGATGCCGCGGATGGACGGTTTGCACCTCACCAGGCGGATCAAGCAAAACCCGCGACTCAAGGACATCCCCGTCATCGTATTCAGTTCGCTTGTCAGCGACGACAACCTGAAAAAAGGCAAGCAGGTCGGCGCAGACCGCCAATTGACCAAGCCGCAATTGGCCCACCTCGTCGAGGCGATCGACGAACTGCTCCAGGCCCGCGCGGCCGTGTGAGCGATCTTCGGAAATGTGGCCGCGGAGTTCACGGTTTGACCAACGTGCGTCGCATGAACCGGGTTGGCGCGGCGTCAGTCGTGGTCAATGCTGACGCGCCGGACCGAGATGCGCTCGGACGACGGCGCGGGGGTTCGTTTCGGCGAGTCGATCGACGAAGGGTTGGCGCCGTGCCTTCGCGGCGTCGGGGACGTATGACCGCGGCCGTTCGGCTCTGCACCCGCCGTCAGCCGGGCGATGTTGAGCAGCTTGGGAATGAACATATCCGCCGGCGCAAAGTGGTGGGCGTGCTTCAGGTAGACAAACGATGCGCCGGGGCCTTCAGTGTAAAACGTCACATAGCCGAGCATCGCCAGGGCGGACGCATTCTTCGGGTCCTGTATGACAAACGACTTCAGCGCCTGCAGGTGCCCCCGAAAGTCGGCCTTGTCGCCATATTCATCACGGATGTCGTAGCGTTTGTATGGAAGGCTCGGGGCCAACTCAAAGGCCCGGGCGATCAGACGGACAGCCTCATCATAGCGGCCAAGGGCGAAGAGCGTGTGGCCGGCATGGAGCCGTGACGCCGCGTTGGCGTGGTTCTTCTCGGCCGCTCCGAGAAGGTCCACCAACGCACGCTCGTAATTCCCCGCGCGGAAACTGAGCACGCCGTCGTCGAACTGCGCGGCATATTGATTGAGCAGCCGGCCGGCTCGCTCGGCGGCGATGTACCAGAGATACTCGTGGTCGGCGTCGTAGCGACCTTGGTTGTAGGCCTCCTCGGCGTCGTAACCGTAGGAATCTCCCCCGTAGGGATACCCGCCGCCGTACCGATACGAATGGCCTCCGCCGAAACCCTGTTCGTATCGACTGAAGCCGCGACGGCGGAAGCCGTACCCGCCTCGCCGGTTGTCAAAGCGATCGCGAAGGAGACTGTAGTCATTATATGGACGAAGGTGCGAACTCGAATAATCCGGGCTGTAGGGAGCGGGATAGACGTAGTGGCCGCGACGCAGGAGGTATGGCTCGACCGGCGCGGCCGGCGCGGCGGCGCGGGTGTCGGGACCGGCGGTCGCGGCGGGTGGATTCCCGGCACGCCGCGGCACGGCCGTCTGGGCGGCGAGCGGCGCGGCGATCACGCCAAGTATTGCGATCCGGCAGAACGACGTGGCTTTGTGGATCATTTCGGAACGTCCTTAGTCTGGCCCCTCCGACGCGGCTGAGCGGTCCGGAATTGCCGCCGCCGAGCCCGCCTTGCACTTTGATTATAACGGTAGACACGGTTCGAACCTGCCGGATAGCCAAAAAAATACCATGACCAGGCGATAATCCGGCTGCGAAACGCGCCATCGGTCTGTCACGAAATCGAGCCACGTCGTCCCACCTACGAAACACCATTGCAGGCGATCAGAAAAGCCTCCAGTCGATCCGTATACAGGACTGAATTGATGCTGTATCGTTAATTCCCTGGACGACAGAAGGTTGCACACGCCCGCTCGATGGTCCTGCCTTCTCCTCTGCCCCGGCACAAAGATTGCATCACGCTCCTCTAAGTTAGTGGATACTAACCCAGGACACAACTTGGACGGCGTAATCGGCCGACCTGGCAAGAAATACTTTACTTCATCCAGTACATGGACTTGCATCAGTTTTCGTTCCCTGTTATGAAGGGCGCGTGAGGCCAACGCCTTCGGCGTCATTCTGAAAAGCTAGTGAACACTAACGAGGTGACTTATGGTCGCACCGGTTCCGGACACCCAAGAGCGTCAACGGCGGAATGAGAACTCGCTCCCCATTCTTGCTGATTCCATCGAAGCAACGCTTCAGGCTGAACGTCGGCGAATGATGGACGAAGCTCGCCTGAATGTCGGTTCCATCCAACACTTTCGGCGGCCGTCCGAGAAAGGGTTTACGAAGGATGAGCGAAGTCGGGTAACCGTCTGGTTCGGCGGTCTGACGATGCGGCACGAGCGCCTGATCCTGGCCGGCCTGCAGGGGCTGGGATACCAAGTCGGCATCGTTCCGACCCCGAATAAGACCGACTTTCAGGCCGGTCGGGAATACGGCAACAACGGCCAGTGCAACCCGACCTATTTCACGGTCGGATCTCTCGTCAACCACCTCAAACAGATGCGCGACGAGGAGGGCCTGTCGACCGAGGAGATCATCCGGAACCACGTGTTCATCACGGCGGGGGCGTGCGGGCCGTGCCGGTTCGGGATGTACGAGGCCGAATACCGCTTGGCCTTGCGCAACAGCGGCTTCGACGGATTCCGCGTGTTGTTGTTCCAGCAGGGCGGGGGGCTGGATCAGGCCGCGGTGGAGGCCGGCCTCGAGTTCAACTTGAACTTCTTCCTGACGCTGATCAATGCGATTTTCATGGGCGACGTCCTCAACGAGGTCGCCAACCAGATCCGGCCGTATGAGACGGTCTCCGGCCGCACGGACGAGGCTCTCGAAAAGTGCCTGAAACTCTGCCAGGCCGCGCTGCGCAGAAAGAACTACGACGAGATTCACGGCGGACGCCTGGCGCGGATTCTCTCGCGATTTGCACCCGTGCGGGACGGGGACGACGTGGGCAAGTTCATCGATCAACTGAGGGGTACGTACTACACGGACATCCTGGATCGGTGTCGGTGCCTCATCGAGGATGAGATCGAGGTCGACTTCACGCAACCCCGGCCCATTGTCAAGATCACCGGCGAGTTTTGGGCTCAGACGACCGAAGGGGACGGCAACTTCCGGATGTTCCGTTTTCTCGAGGGCGAGGGGGCGGAGGTGCTGGTCGAGCCGGTCGCCACGTGGATATGCTACATGCTGCACCAGGCTGAAAAGGCCGCCACGGACCGCCGCGGTCTGACCGGTGACGGCGCCGGCCTCCGCCTGAAGGCCCGCCTGACCGGCAGACTGGCCGACCGAAAGAAGGCCTTCACGCTCCGTCTGGCCGATCGGCTGGTCGTTCGAGAATACAATCGTCTTCGTGAGGCGACTGGCGGTACGACCCACGAACTGGCCAATCAGCTCGAGCTGACGAGGCTGGGCCATCCGTTCTACAACAGTCGCGCCAGCGGCGGCGAAGGCCACCTGGAAATCGCCAAGAACATCTACTACTCGAACAAGGGCCTGGCCCACATGGTCCTCAGCCTCAAACCGTTCGGGTGCATGCCGAGCACGCAGTCGGACGGGGCCCAGGCAGCGGTCATCAGCCAGTACAAGGACATGATCTATATCCCCATCGAGACGAGCGGCGAGGGCGACATCAACGCCCACAGCCGGGTCCAGATGGCGCTCGGCGAGGCCAAGGCTCGGTGCAAGGACGAGTTCAAGGCGGCGGTGGCACGGACCGGTTTCTCGATCGAGCAGATCCGAGCGTACATCGCGGAACACCGTGAATTGCGCCGGCCCCTTCAGCCCGTAGCACACCATGAGGGCGTGGTGGGCAAGGCGGCGAGCTTTGTTTTGGACGTGGCATCGGCGATGAAGGCGGCGCATAACGAGCATGCACCTCGAAGCGGACGACGAGCAAGACCTCGGCGGCTGGCAGCCCTGGTTCAGGCAGACAACGGATGAGAAACCGACCAGCAAGTGCGGCTGAGCCGACGTTCCAGGACTGAAGCCATGAATCGGAAGTCGCGCCGATCCAATTACAGTGAAGAGCCGCGGGCTTCAGCCCGCGCGGCCGTCGTCACAGAGACAATCGGCCGATTGGCGGGAGAGATTTCGTGGCCGTGATTGCCCATGATGCAAACCACGCCGGCAGCGGATGCGCCAGCGGCACAGCGAGCCTGATGGCTCAGACGCCAACCCTCGTCGAGCTGAACATCAGTGCGCCGACTCCGCAGAATGCAAAACCGGCCGTTGAAGACATGCCGTTTGAAGGCACCAACGACCATCCGCAGGGCCTCCTCATCGGCCTCGACGTCGGCAGCACGACGGTGAAGTATGTCGTGGTCGATCCCGTAACCGACACCGTCCTCATGCAGGACTATCAACGGCACGATACAAAGCAGCCGGAAAAGTGCCTCGAAATGCTCAGGGCCGTCGAGGCCCGGTTCCCAGACGTGCCGCGCAACGCGTTTCGTATCTTCATGACCGGATCGGGCGGGGCGTCGATCGGTCCGCGGATCGGGGCGAAATTCGTGCAGGAGGTCAACGCCGTCAGCCTGGCGGTCGAAAAGCTGTATCCCGACGTGCAGAGTGTCGTCGAACTGGGTGGGCAGGACGCCAAGATCATCATCTTCAAGACCGACGAGGAGAGCGGGAAGAAGAAGAAAACCCCATCCATGAACGACAAGTGCGCCGGCGGCACGGGCGCGGTCATCGACAAGATCAACGCCAAGCTCAAGATTCCCGCCGACGACCTCTGCCAGATGGGCTATGTCGACATCAAGCTGCATCCGGTCGCCGGCAAGTGCGGCGTGTTCGCCGAAACCGACATCAACGGATTGCAGAAGCAGGGCGTCCCGCCGGATGAGCTGATGGCGTCGCTGTTTGAATCGATTATCCAGCAGAATCTGGCCGTGCTGACGCGCGGGCACACGCTTCGACCACAGGTGCTGCTGCTCGGCGGGCCGAACACCTACATCAAGGGCATGCAGGACTGCTGGCGGCACAACATTCCGCTCGTCTGGAAAGAGCGTAAGGTATCGGTGCCGGACAAGCCGATCGAAGAACTGATAGCGGTCCCAGACAACGGTCAGTATTTCGCCGCGCTCGGGGCCGTGGAGTTCGCAAAGATCGAGCTTGAAGACAACCCCAACCAGGGCGTCTACCGCGGCATGACCGAGCTCGAATGGTATGTGAATGTCGGCCGCCTCGAAGAGAAGAAAGCCGCGGGCGGACAAGGGCTGTGCCGCAACGCCGACGAACTCGAAGCGTTCCGGGCACGGCATCGCCCGGAGGCGTGGTCGCCGACGACGTATACCTCCGGCACGACTGTCCGGGCCTTCATTGGCGTCGACGGGGGTAGCACGAGCACCAAGGGTGTGCTTCTTGACGAGGATCGAACGGTCATTGCGCGGGCCTACCAGCTTTCCAAGGGCAATCCGATTGAAGACACGATGGAGATCATCGGCGAGCTTCAGACCCAAATCGAGCGACAGGGGTGTCGCCTGGAGGTCTTGGGGGTCGGCACGACGGGCTATGCCAAGGACATGCTCCGAGACGTGATCCAGGCGGATGTCGCCCTGGTCGAGACGGTCGCCCACACGGAAGCAGGGCTGCACTTCTATCCCGGAACAGACGTGATCGTCGACGTGGGCGGACAGGACATCAAGCTGATCATCCTGAAGAACGGACAGGTCAAGGACTTCAAGCTGAACACCCAGTGCTCGGCCGGAAATGGATATTTTCTGCAATCGACGGCCCAGGGCTTCGGCTACACGGTCGAGGAATACGCCGACATCGCCTTCGGCGCCCACGCCATGCCGCGTTTCGGATATGGCTGCGCGGTGTTCATGCAGTCGGATATTGTCGATTTTCAGCGCCAAGGTTGGGCACCCGAGGAGATCATGGCGGGGCTGTGCGACGTCCTGCCGAAAAACATCTGGCTGTACGTCTCGCAGATTCCAAACCTGGCCAGGCTGGGAACGAAGTTCATCCTTCAGGGTGGGACGCAGCACAATCTGGCAGCGGTTAAGGCACAGGTCGATTTCATCCGCTCGCGCTTCATCGGCACCGGCGTCGAGCCGGAGGTGATCGTCCACAAGTTCTGCGGCGAGGCGGGCGCGATCGGCTGTGCGGTCGAGGCCCACCGGCTCTATACCGAAAACGGACAGCGCACGCGGTTTATCGGCCTCGAGCACGTGAAGACAATCCAGTATCACACAACGCGCAGCGAAGACACACGGTGTTATTTCTGCAAGAACAAGTGCCTGCGAACATTCATCGACGTGAAGACCGACGACCCGCCGACGGTTGAGGTCGGCTCCGACAGCCCGCCGGCATCACCCGGCTCCGCCTTGCAACCATCCAATGAAGAGCCGCGGGCTTCAGCCCGCGCGGCCGACCCGAACGGCGTTACGATCGACCTCTCGAGCCACCTCCTCAAGACGGGCCCCGAGGGCGGTCACGCGACGCGGATGAAGCGCGACAGCAGCACGAAGAAACGCCAATATGAACGAGCTGTAGGGTCCGCTGTGAGGACCGATCATCAGGAAAACGCCCGCGAGACCTCCACCAAGAGCAAATCGAAGGTTCTCCTCCAATCCGGTGAGCAGCGATTGATCATCGCCACGTGCGAGAAGGGCACGGTCGAAGACGTCAACGACATGCGCGACATCAAGAAGGGGCTTGACGCCGCTAGGAAGGCGAACCCCAACTTCGCGGAGATATGCGCGACAGAGTCGTTCAAGCCGACGGGAGTCGACAGCGTCGCCGACCCCATCCCATCGGTGGGCGTCGCAAACTTCCTGAAGCGCAGGCAGATCGAGCTTCGGGCCGAGCGGATGAAGCGCCGGCCGGAGGTTCGGATCGGCCTGCCGCGGGTGTTGAACATGTACTCGATGGCGCCGTGGTTCATGGCCTATTTCGAGGCCCTCGGCGTCGCCCGGCGCAATCTCGTCTGGAGCGACTACACGAGCGAAGAACTATACAAGCAAGGGGCCAAGCGCGGAGCGATCGACCCGTGCTTTCCCAGCAAGGTGGGCATCCCGCACGTCCACAACCTGCTCTACCGCAAGCACAGCGAAAAACAGCCGCTGGACTATATATTCTTCCCGATGATCGACAGCCTGCCGACGTTCCTGGACGGCGTGGATGACTCGCGGGCGTGCCCGACGGTCGCCACGACGCCGGAAGCGGTCAAGGCCGCCTTCACCAAGGAGGGGAATCTGTTCGCCGACTTCGGTCTGCAGTTCCTGGATACGTTCCTCAACTTCGGCGAGCCGGACCTGCTGGCCCGGCAGATGTTCGACGAATTCCGTGACAAGCTCGGCCTCTCCGAAGCCGAGAACCGCCGCGCCTGCCGCGTCGCATGGAATCACTACGACTCCTTTTGGACAGGACTCCGTCAGCAGGCCCGGGCGCTCCTCGATCGCATCGAAGCCCGGAACGAGATCGGCGTCGTGCTGCTGAGCCGGCCCTATCACAGCGACCCGGGCCTCTGCCATGAAATCCCCGCCGAGTTCCAGAAGATCGGCATCCCGGTCTTCACAATGGACGTGCTGCCGCGCGACCCGGAGACCCTCGAGCGCCTGTTCGGCGACGAAGTCCGCCGCGGCGAGGTCACCAGCCCCCTGTCGATCAACGACGCGTGGAAGAACGCCTACAGCGAGAACACGAACCGCAAGATCTGGGCGGCGAAGTACGTCGCCCGGCACCCGAACCTGGTCGCCCTTGAGCTTTCCAGCTTCAAGTGTGGTCACGACGCTCCTATCTACGCCACGATCGAGGAGATCATCGAGCGCTCGGGCACGCCGTATTTCTGTTTCAAGGACATCGACGAGAACAAGCCGGCCGGCTCGATCAAGATCCGCATCGAAACAATCGCCTATTTTCTCCAGCGTCATCGCCAGAAGCTCGCACGCGACCGGCAAGAGATGGCCGACATCGAGACCCAACTGGCAGAACTCGAACGGCGACTGCGAGCGGATGCGCAAGATGATGGAGCGGCGACGAACCAAGAGGCCCTGATCGGGGTGTGACGGTGGACGCACGGCCCGGGGTTGTCTCCGGTCGCATGTGGCGTCATACTGCCGCTGGTGCGAGAATCTTTTCTCGCACCGACTGTCACGGGAATCCTGCCCGCGCGACATGCAGGATAACAAGCCTGCGAACGCGAGCGTGAAACAGGAGCCTCACACCGCAAATCATGGCAACCGAGGCCGACAAGATCATGTTCGAGATCTATCGCGAAGCTGATTACGATCGGCGCTATCGTGTGGTCTTTTTCACGGAACTGGACGATCGCAACAAGGAACGGGAGATCGGCCTGGCCATGGCGGGCGAGCACTTCTTCGACGGCTTTCTGAAGGAAGTGCGAAAGGCGGAGGGCAAAAAGAAGGTGCGTGATCTGGTGGATCGACTGAATGCAGACGAAACCTTGTCACCCGAACAGGTCGCGCGGGAACTGGCGACACTGGAGGTTGTGGCGGACTAGTGCGCTGTCGCGCCGGATTGCGTGGGGAGCATCGGCGTCTCGCCGGTGTAGTCTTGGTAGGGTCTGCTGTGCGGACCGATGCGTCCTCGGACGCGTTTCGACGTCGTTCGGTCCGCACAGCGGACCCTACGGGGCTAGGCACCGAGGGCGCGGGACAGGAATCCCACGTCCGCGCCCGAAATCCCAGATTCGCGCCGGGCCGGGCGCAGGAGCGAATGGATGTCCCAAACACAAGATATCCCACGGGTCGCGGAGCACGTGCGTCGGTGGGGAGCAAAGAATCCCATTTATCTGGCTTACGAGCCACGCAGGGCCGTGACACGGAGCAATGCCCGCACGGCCCTGGATCGATACAAGCTGTCCCTTCGCAGATATGACCCAAAACATGCCCGTCTGCCGTGGGAGATGCTGAGCGAATGCCCCACGTGCGACGCTGTCGTTCCGTCTACATTCTTCATGCACGACAATCAGGTCGTCCTGTCGGTCCGTTGTCACCGATGCGGTGAGAGCCTCGAGGCGCATCACGACGTCCTGTGGCACCCGGACGCCCGAAACAGCCTGCCGGATTCGCCGAAGTTCACCTTCGGCGGCACGCGGATCAACCCGATCATTCACGAACTGCCGCGGACGCTCGAGACCCTGTGCCCGGAGTGTTCCTGCAACATCCTCGGCCGCTACTACGTCAAAGATGGCCGTGTGATGATCGAAAAGACGTGCCCGGCGCACGGTTACTTCCGCGACTGCATCAACAGCGATGTGCGTGTCTATCTCCGCGCCAGCTACTGGACCTTCGAGGACCAGCCGGGCATGACGAACCCCAAGGTGACCGGGGCGGTGAGCTGTCCTTCGGATTGCGGGTTGTGCAACCAGCACCAGTCGCCGGCGGTTCTGGCAAATATCGACCTGACCAACCGGTGCAACCTGACATGCCCGGTGTGCTTTGCCAATGCCAACGACGCGGGGTACGTGCACGAGCCGACGTTTGAGCAGGTGGAGCAAGAGCTGACGCAGCTTCTGGACTGCCGGCCGGTTCCATGCACGTGTGTGCAGTTTTCCGGCGGCGAGCCGACGCTGCATTCGCGTTTTCACGACATCATTCGCCGCGCGGCGGAGCTGGGCATGACCAACATCCAGATCGCCACCAACGGCATCACCCATGCAAACCTGGAATTCGCGCAACGATCGAAAGAGGCCGGGCTGCACACGCTGTACCTTCAGTTCGACGGACTGGACGATCGGATCTACCGGTTTGTACGCGGCGAGGCGATGCTGGAAAAGAAGCTTCAGGCGATCGAAAACGCCAGAAAGGTGGGGCTGAAGGTCTGCCTGGTGCCGACCGTGATCAATGGAGAGAACAACGACCAGGTGGCCAAGCTCTTCGATTTCGCCGTCGAGAACGCGGACGTCATCAGCGCGATCAGCTATCAGCCGGTCGTCTTCACCGGTCGGATCAACCGACGGGACTTGGCGAAGAAGCGGTACACGCTCGGCGATCTGGCGCATGCCATCTCGGATCACACCGGCGCGGAGTTGGATCGCGATTTCTTTCCGCTGTCGTTCATGGTGCCGCTCAGCGAACTACTGTCGGCTGTCGAGAACAAGCCCAAGATTCGCAGCAGTTGTCACACCGACTGCGCGTTTGGCACCTACTTCCTGATCGGCCCGGAGGAATACGCCCGCCAGCCGACTCGTGAGCGGTCCGTACCGATTCCGGCGGTGTTTGACATCGCCTCGATGTTTACCGAGATGAACGAACTGGCGAAGAAGCTGGCGCCCAAGGCGCGGATCGGCCGATTGGACAAGGCGAGGATACTCTGGATGGTGCTGAAGAACTTTCGCCGCGACAAGGCCCCCAAGGGGTTGACGGCCATGCGGTTCATCCGGGCCATGCAGGGCTGCGTGAGCAAGCAGGAAGGCCGGAGCCAACGAGCCGAGCAGGAAAACTACCGAACACTGATGTGCGCCGGCATGCACTTCCAGGATCGCTACAACTATGACATCGAGCGCGTGAAACGCTGCGTAATTCACTACAGCACGCCGGACGGAATCTATCCGTTCTGCACCTACAACAGCGGCCCGACCTATCGCCCGTTCATCGAGGCGATGTGGAGCACGCCGAACGAGACTTGGGCAGAGCAGCATCCCGGCATGCACATCGTCCCGCCGAGCAGTCCGAACGCCGTCATGCCCTGGGCGGGACGATTCGGCATCGAACCAGACGAAGACGAAAGTTGGCGGACGGTCCGACACAACGGAAGCCACTTGAAACGCTATCTCTCCCTGCCGGTGGCCGGCGGTGCGGCCGGCCAGAGCAAAACAGGCGGCTGCGGCGCGGGATGCGGCTGCCGGTGAATGGTGAAGCTTGTGTTGCAATTGTCGAGTAGCCAAACGAACAATAAAGAGCCGCAGGCGGCAATGACGAGCCGCGGGCTTCAGCCCGCGCGATGCTCGTGAAAGCGCAGTGCGTAACACCAGAAAGGCCCCCTCTATGACCAACAACGGCCGCTCGAATGGCAAGTCTCAACACGGTGGCGGTGGCGCGCCGGGCGACAAGCTCCGGTTTTCCGTTCCGATGATGGGTGTGGTGAGCGAGGAGACGCTGCGCGACACGACGGACACCGGCACGTCTATTTCCCTGCCGGTCATCGGGACGGTCGGTGCGAGCGGCGGCTGCGGATCTTCCAACGGTGGGCGGATCGGAGGGGTCCCCCAGGACACCGCGTATGGCAACGTGTTCGACAACCCGGAAGACATGCCCTACGGCGCGTCGCAGTTCGTCGGCATCATGGGGCGGACGGACCTGGACGAGGCTTTGTCCCGGAGCGGCGTTTCGCAGGAAGGGAATCCACGCGGCGACCGCTATGACTCGCGGACCGAGGCCCCGGAACAGTCAACGGCCCGGCGGATCAACAAATACTACGGCCACGAAGCGGCGATCAGCGACAATGCGATCAAGTCGTCACAGCGGAGCGACGACGGGCACATCAATTCGTCCGCGTATGCCGGCGAGAGCCGGTTTCTCCGCGGCCATCCGAACCCGAAGCGGGTGGTCCTGCCGGAGGAGCGGCGGAAGATCAAGTCGCGCTATGTCGATATGGACTACCACCACCCCTTGGAGGACATCCTCGACACCTGGGCGATGCGCAAGCTCTTCGGCTACATCAGCCGGTCGCGGCCGGACGGCAGGACGATGATCGAGCACATCATCCAGTCCTACGCCAATCCGGACGCCCCGCTGAGCCACCGGATCAAGTACTGGCCCTTCCACAAGTTTATCGACAAAATGAAGGGAAGCGTCACGGCCGACACGTTCCGCGAGCGGATCGGCGAGCACGCCTCGACGATCCGCGGATTCGTCATCGCCGCCCGGAGCGTCGCGGAGTTCGGCCTGACCCTGCCGCAGCGATTTGTCGCGCCGCTGTTCATCGTCTGGAACTTCACCAACCTGTGCAATTTGAAGTGCAAGCACTGCTACCAGGACGCCGATCACAAGGCCCTGCCCGACGAACTGACGCTCGATGAGAAGCTCGACCTCGTGGATCAGATTGCCGAACAATACGTGCCCATGATCGCCTTCGCCGGCGGCGAGCCGACCCTCTCGCCCGATCTGCTGCCGGTCCTGCGGCGCTGCCACGAACACGGCATCCACACGACGATCGCCACCCACGGCGGCACCATGACGCGGAAGCTCGCCGCCCAACTGGTCGAGACCGGTGTCAAATACGTCGAAATATCGCTCGATTCGATCCATCCGGAAAAGCACGACGCCTTCCGCGGCCAGCCGGGCATGTGGCACCGCACCGTCACCGGCATGCGCAACGTCGTCGAGCAGGAGGGGCTGCGGCTCGGCGTAGCCATGTGCGTCCATCAGGGCAACTTCGCCGAGGTGGAGGACTTCCTCCGGTTCTGCTGCGACCTCGGGGCCGGCGTCTTCGCACACTTCAACTTCATCCCCGTCGGCCGCGGCCTGACCATGGTCGACGGCGATCTGAATCCCCAGCAGCGCGAGTGGCTGCTCCGGACGCTGAACACGTGGATGCAGTCCGGCAAGATCGGCGTGATCAGCACGGCCCCACAGTTCGGCCGGGTCTGCGTCGCCCACACCCCGACGGAAGGCAAACAGGCGTGCAGCCACGCAGGCAGCGGCGGCGGCGAGAAGGCCCGCGTCATCGCCAAGTATCTCGGCGGCTGCGGCGCCGGGCGGGATTACGTCGCCATCGAGCCGAACGGCACCATCACGCCGTGTGTCTATTTACCCCACCGCGTCCAGGGCAACGTCCGCGAACGCTCCTTCATCGACATCTTCCGCCACAACGAGTTCTGGGAGCTGCTCTGCGACCGCGACCGCCGCCTGCACCACTGTGAGGTCTGCGAGTTCAAGCACTACTGCGGCGGCTGCCGCGCCCGGGCCGACGCCTACTTCGGCGAACTCAACGCCGGCGACCCCGGCTGCGTCTTCAACGAAAAGCACTGGGACGACCTCGTCGCCCGCGGCGTCGCGACCGATCCCGCGGCCACCGTGCAGATGACATTCCCCAACCCAACGGATACTCGTCAGGAGCCTGTCGCCGCACCGGTCGGCACGGCGTGTCAATGAGAACGAAGGTCTATTTCCCAGCGGTTTCCAATTCCCGCCGGACCCATGCCACGACGTCCGTGGCGATCTTGAGCGCGGCCTGATAGTCCGCCTCGGTCACCGCCGGGCCGCCGGGGTAACGCGTCATGATCGCATAGACGGTAAGGTCTGCAGCAGCCCTGAAGGTGGACGGGAGGACGAAGCCCGTCTGTTCGACGCGGGTCAACAAGTCACGGAGGTCATGGGTCTTGGGAAAGTGCTCAGACTTCAGAATCAGGAGCCCCTTGAGTACCTTCTCAACGGCCTGTTGGGCCTGGAAACACAGGTCTTCGAGAAAGACCGCCGACATCCCGTGCCCTTCCCGCGCCAGGGCCAGGCAGCTTTCCGCGCGGCCGAGCCACACGCGCGGGTCGCGCTCATCACTTGCTGGGTCGCTCATAGAGGGTCTTTCCGTCGCGCATGGCGTCGCCATAAACCAAGCCGGGGCAATTCCTGAGCTGCGCAAGGCGTTGCGGTGTTTCCACCAGGATATCCGCCGGGCCGAGCACACCGATCAGTGCGCGGTAGGCCTGCTGCGCGAGAACCAGCGTCCGCTCGGTCGTGTCCTTGATCACCAACAGGTCGTAATCGCTGTCCGGTCGGGCGTCGCCGCGGGCCCGGGAGCCGAACAGAATGATGCGGTCCGGATCGATCGTCGCGACGATGCGACGGATGATCTCCGACAGCGGCGGGGTCAGGGTGTCCATCGGCGCCACGGCACTCATCATGATGACATTATAACCCGCCGCGCCGGTTCGCTCCATCCTCACAGGGCGGCGGGTGGCATGTCCATCCGCGCAGCGGTGGACATGCCGAAGGCCACGGGTGCCCCATCCCTTCCAAGGGTGGGGGACGGATCCGATCGTGAAGGGCACGTTCCCATTCCAGCCCATGTCGATCAGCGAGTTGTCGCCTGTTGACAAGCGTCACGTCCGGCGCTCCAGCC
>JBHHVX010000015.1:0-40329 GCA_046754505.1 Phycisphaerae bacterium
TTCGCAAGCCAGCAAACCACGATTCGTTCATTGCCATCCGCCGGTCTCACCGCCATCGCCTTGATTCGAGCGCCTTGACCGCCACGAAGAGAAAGAAGATCGTGCCACTCAAGAAGAACACAACTGCGCCGGTGTCGAAAATCCCCTTGCTGAAATCCTGGAAGTGCCTCACGATATTGACGTAGCCTAGCGCGGTCCGCCACGCCCCCCCCTTCCAAGAGGCGATGGCGTCGATCACCAGCGTGAACAGACTCAGGACACCCATCGCAATGATCGCCGCGACGAGTTGATGCCGCGTCAGGGCGCTGGCGAAAATGCCAACAGCGATATAGAGGGCGCCCAAGAGCAGCATGCCGACATATCCGTACAGCACGACGCTGACCTCGGCTCCACCATACTTGAACAGCAAGCCCACATGGACGACTGTGGTCAGCAACAAAGCCGCATAGAACAACAGGACGCCGAGGAACTTGCTGAATACCACCTGGAAATCGGTTACGGGTGCGGTCATCAGTGTTTCGATGGTCCCGCTGGCGAATTCTTCCGACAGGGCGCGCATGGTCAGCAGCGGCACCGCAAAGACCAGCAGTAACGCCATGCTGTCCAGCATCGGCTTGACCGAGGCCTCGGCGCCGGGCAGAAGCGTCGTCGTCGTGAACAGATAGCCGGTTGCGACGAGAAACACCGTCGCCACGACGTAGGCAACGGGCGAAAAGAAGGTCGCGTACAGTTCTCGCTGGGTCAGGGCCGTCACGTTTCGGATCACGACCGGGCCTCCTTGTTATCCCGCTGCTCTCGCAATTGCCGCGCGGTGATTTGAACGAAGAACTCCTCCAGGCTGCCGACTTCGAGTCGAATCTCGCGCAGCGACCAGCCTTTGGCTTTGACGAGCTTGAAAATGTCCTCACGCGGATCGGCCCCGCCATCGGTGTCGATCGTCAGCCGAATCCATCCGTTGTCGGATGCGGAGTCGACCTTCTTGACGCCGGTTACGGAGGAAACGGCCTTGGTCACGTCGCCGTTGGGTCCGGAGATTTCCGCAATGAGACGAGACCCGCCGCGGATTCGGTCCTTCAATTCATCCGGCGAGCCCGACGCCACGATTTTGCCGCCGGCGATGATGATCGTCCGATCACAGGTCGCCTCGACTTCGGGCAGGATGTGGCTCGACAGCAGCACGGTGTGTTTCTTGCCCAATTCCTTGATCAGGTTTCGCGTTTCACGGATTTGCGTCGGGTCGAGGCCGACCGTGGGCTCGTCAAGGATCAGCACCTTGGGATCGTGGAGCAAGGCGTCGGCCAGACCGACGCGCTGTCGCATGCCTTTGCTCAACTGGCCGATCGGGCGGTCGATGAACTCCCCCAGCCAGCACAACTCCGTCGTCCGCTTGATGGCGGCCTGGCGCTCCGCACGGCTCAGTCCGCGGATTTTGCCGCGAAAAGTGAGGTATTCCCGGCACCTCATCCCATTGTCCAGTGGCACCATTTCCGGCAAGTAGCCGACCACGCGCCGGACCGCGAGCGATTCGTTGAACACGTCATGGCCGACGACCGTGGCCGTCCCAGACGTCGCCGGCATGTAGCACGTCAGGATTCGCAGGGTCGTGGTCTTGCCCGCCCCGTTCGGCCCCAGGAATCCCACGATCTCTCCCTCGTGGATGTGCATGGAGATTCCGTCGATGGCCTTTCGGTTGCCATAGAGCTTTGTCAGATTCTGTACCCTGATCATGACAATCTGATTCCTTGCGAGGCCGAGCCTGACCTCCGGCTGTCCTCGTCATCTCGAGGCGATTGGAGTGCCTCGGGCCTGCCGCGGAATGCCTTGGGCTGCCTGATGCACGCCATTGCCGGCTCGCGGTCATGCTGGCTCAGCATCCCGGCCTCCACGCCAAAGCCCGCTATCTACAGGGCGTCGTGCGGGTCTGTCAAGCCCGGCGATGCCGGCAAGAACTTGCCGGCCGGGCTGGAACTTGCCAGCCGGGCTGTGTATTGAATGGACGCTGCGGCCGCCTGCGTCCTGTCAGATTCTTCCGGCGGAGAACACCAATGGTCAAGAACGACCGGAAACATCGTGCCTCCGCCACCGGCCTCAGCGGGGGCCTCGTCAGGCCCCAATCTCTGCACCGCGGGAACGCGGCGATCCGATGATACTACACCTGACCTGTTGGGACGTCGGACAGGAAGCGCCGGCCTTCCGGGAACTTGCAAAGTGATGCGGGACCGATAAGGATGCGGGTGAGGGCGAGGCTGTTTCCTCCAGGCTCGGGGCGAGTCGGACAGTCGGCGCACAACGGAAAGGCTGCCACGGCGTGAGATTCGGCATCAGGCGTTTCATCGCCGGCACGATTGCCGCCGGAGCGATCTTTGGCGCAGCGCCTTCGGCCGCGACCGCTCAACGCGGAGGCGATGCCGGCGGCGTGTCCGACCAGTTTCTTCAGCGACGCCGCGATCTGGAACTGCGGAACGAGCTTCGACTCGCCCGCGAGCTGCCGACTTCTCAGCGGTTTCGCGTCGACTACGGCGGCTGGTTCGACGCGTACCTGTTTCTCTTCGACGATGGGCGGGAAAGCAGTCGAACGTTTCGCCAGACGGAGATGCAGCTTTGGGCGTCATTGAGCGCGGACCGCGGCATCCACGAAGGCTACCTTCGCATGCGGATGACCTACAGCGACTGGAATGCCGGCGACTCCTTCACCCCCAACGAGGACGATCTCGATGGTCCAAACCTTGAACGCGGCTGGTATCAGTTCGATGTGGCCAAGGCACTCCGCCTGCATGGAGATAGAGCCACGCCGTTTGAGTTGAAGCTGAAGGTCGGGCGCGATTTCGTCCGGACCGGGACGGGTTTTGCGATCAGCCTGCCGCTCGACCTGGTTCAAGTCCAGACCGAATTCGCCGACTTTGAAACGATCTTGATCGGAGCCAGGACACCCGCCAGCACCGAGAACATCGACCGCAGTCGTCCCGTTGCCGATCACAGCGACCGCAACTTCTGGATCGTGCAGGAACGCTACCTGGGCTTCGACCGCCACGTCCCATTCTTCTATATCGCCTGGCAGGATGACAACACGAGTGAAGATCCGCCCGACTTCCTGCAGAAGTTCCGTTACAGCTCTCGCTATATCGGATTCGGATCGACGGGCGAACTGATTGACCACCTTCGCTACAGCACGGAATGGGTTCTCGAACGCGGACGCAGCTTCGGGAACGAACGATTCCTGCGTCACGACGAGATCAAGGCGTGGGCGTTCGACCATCAAGTGGAGTATTTGTTCTCCCACAAGACGAAACCCCGGCTTTCCTTGGAGTACATGTTCGCCAGCGGTGATACCAACCGGCTTGGCAGTCCGACAAACGCCGCCGGAGGCAACCGCAAGGACCACGTGGATCATGGATTCGTCGGCTTCGGCTTCCGTGATACGGGTCTTGCGTTTGCTCCGCGGCTGTCGAACATCCACGTTTGGCGCGCCGGCGGGGCCTTCCGGCCTTTCGCCGAGGTCGAAGCGGCGAAAAACCTGGAACTCGGCACCGATTGGTTCGTTTACGCCAAACACCGGTCCTCCGCCGCCGTGAGCGACCCGTTCGCCGATCGCCGCTCCGGCTATCTCGGCTGGGAGATGGACTATTTCGCCAACTATCGGGTAACCAGCGATCTGGCCTTCACGGTTCGATTTGGGTCATTTTTCCCAGGGCGGGCATTCACCGACCGAACGACACGCACTTTTCTTCTGACGGGATTGTCATGGTCGTTTTGAGTTTGGCACTATCAGAGCGTAGTTATTATAGGGCTATTTGGGGATGCCGCACCCGTTTGAAGAGCTCTGTCCGCCCCGCTCTTGCCTTGGTGGCATGTAGCTTGCTACAGAGTGGATGTGCCGGGCCGCGGATGAGTCCGCCGGAGGTGGATCCGGCCACGCTGTCGGATGACGGCTTTCAGGCCTATCTGTCCGAGGCGCCGTTGGTCACGGTGGATGAGGCCTTCCGCGCGATGCTGATTCTGGCCGACGGCGAGGACGACAGCCAGTCGTTCGATCAGCGCCGGCAGAAGCTCGAGACACGGGAGATCACGCGGCCCGCGTGGCGATTGAAGGCCGAGAACGTCATCGATGCCGGATCGGTGGCATACATGGTGTGCAGGATTTGCAAAGTGCGCGGCGGCGTCAACTACAACTTGTTCGGTTCGCTCGGGCTGGGTGACCGGCGTTATGCCATGCGCGAGTTGCTCTATCTCGACATGCTCGACGATGCCGTGGATTACCAATACATGACCGGGCCGGCGCTGGTCGCCCTGATGGGCAAGGCCGACGAATTGATGGAAAAGAAGGGGCTCTACGAAACGCAGCGAATCGACTTGAGTGACGAAACCGACCGCGACGCCGGAGGCCATCTGATCGTCCCACCGCCGATCGTCCCGCCGGAGGGTTCAGTCGTGGACGACCTGCCGCCGGCGGTCAAGGACGATCCATAAGAACCGGAATCGCCGTCGACTCAGGTGCTCCGTTTTGCGGAACGCTGCACAGGTCTCCTTGGCGGCGGAGTATGATGACGTACCCACGCGGGTCCGTGTTGCCTCCAGGTTCCGGCGTGTCCGGAGGAGTTCGAGATGCAGACGCAACTTAAGAGCATCACGTGGTCGTTGGCGCTGCTGGCTGCCTTCAGTCTCGCTACCGCGCCGGTGTTGGGACAGGCTGCCGCCCCCCCAGCGGCTGCGCCCGCGGCCGGCGAGCCGCTTCGTTACCAAGTGTACGAGGTCAAGGGCCGCGTGTATGTGGCCAAGGCCGGGACCGACCCGAAGTTGAAAGAGGGATGGCGTCGGGTGCGCCGGGGCGAGAACCTCATCAAGGGTCAACAAATCCGCACGTCGCTGCGAAGCGCGATCAAACTCGTGGCCTATCCCGCCGAGCCGCCGACGGTCATCATGATCGAGCGGGCGTCTTTGGTCAGCATTGCCGAGTTGCGATACGTCCACAATTCCGCCAAATCGCGCATCAAGCTGGCCTATGGCGCGATTCGCGCCGGCGTCGCCGAGGGTGTAATCCGCAGCGACATGGAAATCGAGTGTCCCGTGGCTACCCTCAGCAAGAAGGGCACGGACATCTTCCGGTTTGAGTATCGAAACGGCCGCTGGAAGATGTCACTGTCGGCGCTCGGACGTGGTCAGATCATGGCCATTCAGAACCGCTATGCCGGCATCGTCGGCGGCCGTTCGTGGACCAGTGGGTTTCTCCGTACCCGAAACGTCTTTCCCGGCCAGTTCGTCACCGATCAGATGGTCCGTACGATCGAGTCGACGCTCTTCGATCGAGACGTCAATATCAACGACTTGTTCGGCCTGAAGGGGATCGAGCTTCAATTCAACACGCTGTTCGGCAACGGCACGGGATTCCTCCTCCTGGGCCGCAACCCGATCGAAGTTCGCGAGACGACTCAGCGAGACCGAACGGACGACACGAACACCGCGATCGATATGCAGCAGCAGATGTCGACCACGCCCCCGGGCGGCGGCGAGTCGCTCTTGTTGCGGCAGGCTATTGATAGCATTCGAGATCGCGCCTCCGTGCAGGCGCATCCCGGTGGGGATTTCGGCATCGGGACGGGCTTTTTGCCGAACATCATCGTCGACACCACTGCGCGGGTCCGACTCTTCGAGCGATTGATTCCGCATCCGCCCCGACTGCTCCAAGCCCAACAGAAAGCGGCTCTCAAGCGGGCTGCCGACGGGCGCAAACACCGATAGCACAGGTCGTCCCAGGCGCGGCGTGGCAGCACGGACGCGCGCGCCGGCCCACCGCGCACATCCAACCATCACCGGTCACGCGTTCTTTTGGCGAGTGGTCGCTCGTACCCGGTTCGCCGGCTGGCAATTGCCGCAGGCAACGGCTACAACTAGGCGGTGATGGCCGCCTGCACCACCGACAAGCGAATGCTGCCAATGACCGTGAGCTCTGCGGCTGACGTCCGGCTGGCCGTCGGAGCGGCCCGCCGCGCTGGCAGGACCATCGGGTTGGTCCCGACCATGGGTGCCCTTCATGCCGGGCATGTGAGCCTGATCGACGCAGCCCGGCGGCAGGGCAACTTCACGATCGTCAGCATCTACGTCAACCCGGCACAGTTTGGTCCGAACGAGGACATCGACGCCTATCCGCGGTGCTTCGGCGCCGACCGAGCGACATGTTCGGCGGCGGGCGTCGATCTGATCTTCGCTCCGGACCACGATGAGGTGTACCCCGCCGGCGACCAGACACGGGTCCGGCCCGGTGCGCTCGCCGACACGCTCTGCGGTCCGTTTCGTCCCGGCCACTTTGATGGGGTCTGCACGGTGGTTGCCAAGTTGTTCAACCTCGTTCAGCCGGACGTGGCCTACTTTGGTCGTAAGGATGCCCAGCAGGCCGTCGTCATCCGCCGCATGGTCGAGGACCTCCGGATGCCTGTTCGGATCGAGGTTTGCCCGATCATTCGCGAGCCGGATGGGTTGGCGATGTCCAGCCGGAACGTGTACCTCAACACGGCCGAGCGCGAGCGAAGCCTGTGCTTGTACCACGCCCTGCTCGCCGGCCGAGAGCGATTGCTGGCCGGTGAGACGTCCATGAAGCACGTCCATGCCGCCATGCGCAAGGTGGTCGAGGCTGCCGGCGACGTCACGGTCGACTACCTCAGTATCGTGAATCCGGATACGCTTGCGCCCGTGACGACGCCATCGGATCGTGTCATGATCGCCGGCGCCATACGGATCGGTGGGACGCGGCTGATCGACAACGTCCTCGTGGAAACCGAGGATTAACACAGTGCGAGGGAGATCGCGGACGACGAATCGCAACAGTGGGCATTTGCGGAAACGCGAGGCGTTTTCCGTCTCTTGCCATTCCGTCGCGGCTCGGGCGCCACGCGTTCAGGACTGACTCAACATGCACCCGACCATGTTTCGCATTCCGTTCCTGCCCGACTGGCTCGCCGACGTAAAGAGCTACGGCGTCATGATGATGATCGCCTTTCTGACGGGCATCTGGTGGGCGGCGCGTCGGGCCATGAAGGTCAAGGCGAACCCAGACGTCGTTCTCAACCTGGGTTTCATCGCCTTGGTGGCCGGCATCGTCGGTGCGCGGTCCATGTACGTCATCCACTATTGGGACGAGCGGTTTGCCATTTACGCCCATCCGATTATCGCGGCGTTGGACATCCGCGCCGGCGGGCTTGAGTTTCTCGGCGGGCCGATCCTGACGATCCCGGCGGTGTTCATCTACCTGAAATACATCGCGAAGGTCTCATGGCGGTGGTACCTGGACATCACCACACCCTCGCTGGCGTGGGGGTTGGCCCTGACGCGGATCGGATGTTTTCTGAACGGCTGCTGCTGGGGAGCCGTCTGCCTCGACGACCATGATCCGGCACGCGAGCGAGCCGCCGTGCCCTGGGCCGTACGGTTTCCCTACGGCAGTCCGGCCATGAAACAGCAATACGAGTTCGGTCAGATCACGATTCCGAAGGAGTTGATCGTCGTGACCGATCTGGGCGAGAGTCTGCCATTGCCGCGGGAATACATCGAGGCCGTGCTGCACGAGAAGAACAAGGCCGGACACGAGCACCTCGAGGCCTACAAGGCCGCGCGGCGCAAGCTGAAGGAGCAGGTCAAGGCGGACGCCGACCCAACCGAAACGGTTCGTCTGAAAGCCGCCGCCCGCTCGGCCCTCAAGAAGTATGTTCGCGTCAACCCCGCTCAGGGCCAGGTGTGGCAGCAGTGCGATCGTTATGGCCTGACGCCGAACGACCTGTCTGCACTGGCGAGTCAATTCCGATCGAAACCGGTGCACCCCACCCAACTCTACAGTGTCATCAACGGTCTTCTGCTGGCATGGTTGCTCTCGCGAGTATTCTATTACCGCCGCCGCCACGGCACCGTTCTTGCAGTCTTCCTGCTCGTCTATCCGGTTTCACGGTTTCTGCTCGAGTTGATTCGCCAGGACAACCCGTTGGATTTCGGCGGCCTGACGATCTCGCAGTTTCTCGGGCTGAGCCTGGTTCTGGTCGGCGCCATCTATCTATGCTATATTCGATATGTGCTGCCGGAGAAATGCCCCATGGTGGTTCCCTACATCCCTCCCGAGGAGGAGGAGCCGCCGCACAAAAAAAAAGACAAATAGGGATCCTTCTCGCATCACTGCGGAGAGGGGAGGTTCCATGAGGCTTGGCGCAAAATCCGCGTGGGTCCTGTTCGGCCTGACGAGCGCGTTCGTGGCGGCGCCGGCTGCCGGCGCCGACCATGTTCGACTTCGCAACAATCTGATCCCCGGCTTTCGGACCGAACACCGGATTTCCCGCCTGATCCGCCGCACCTCCCAACAACAGGACTATCTGCAGACCGCGACGTATTCCCGCCGTTCGGACTGGATTCGGTGCAACGTGGATGAGTCCCAGCCCGGCCGTGTGAAGGTTTTTCACATGATGGTCGACACCCCCCCCAAGGTGCTCCGGGTTTTCCATGACGACGAGCGCGTCCGTCCGACGCCCGACGCCACCGAGTTTAGCCTGCTTAGTGGTTCGCCGAGCCTGCGCAGCGCGGTCATCACGCCGCGTGACGCGCCGCTGGAGGTGCTGCCCATCACCGAGGCAGCCGAACGGGCGGTTCTGGCCGCGCTGTTGGACTTCGCCCACTGGCCGGCAAAGCGAGTGGACGCCGGACATCGATGGCAGCGAGACATCAATATCGAGGGATTCTCCGGGACTCAGACGTTCGAGTTTGTCGATCTGGCCAAGCTGGACGGGCAGGTTGCCGCTCGCCTGACGCTGTTCGTCGAGGGCGAGTTTACCGGCGCGCTCGGACAGAATTATGCTCTTGAAAAGGCCCAGGCGGTCATCCACTGGTATCGCATGAACGGGACGCTTGCCCGGATGGAAGGGCAGGCCACCTACGGCAAGAAACGCGACGACGGCCAGGACACCTACGAGTTGAAGCTCGATGTCAAGCTGCGCCGCCAACGGCAACTCTCCGAACAGGAGCAGGACGCGGTCGTCCGCCAGTTAAACGCCTTCGCCGAGGCGTTGACCCGGTTCCAGGGAGGCGACCGGCGCGGAGCGGTCCGAGCATGCCGAGCGTTCGAAATGCGATGGCCGGACGCCGTCTGGCTGCCGGCCGTTCGCTCGCTCGCTGAGCGTGCGGCGTCCAGGAAGAAAGGCTCCCGGAGGATATCCACCAAGGAACTAAACCGGCTGCTCGCCAAGTCCGTCGTCGCGTGGCAGGCGGCGCGCGCCAAAGGCGATTCAGACTTGCTGACACGAACGCGCCGGGCACTGGTGGCGCTGGCACGAGATCAGCGATCGAGACTGAAGACGCTGACGAAGACTGAAGACGCCGGCCTGCGGTCGCGCGCGGTCTTCGCTCTGGCATTCAGCGACCGACCGGCCGACCTCGCTCTGCTTCAGAAGGCCGTCGGCGACGAATCTCCGCTGGTTCGCGCGATGGCCCTGACGGGTCTGGCGGCGCGGCGCAGCCCGCGCACGGATCCGCGGGCCTTGATTGCAGCGCTGCCAGATACAGACGCACGTGTTCGTCTGCATGCGTGCGAGGCGATCGCGGCGTGCATCTCCCGCGAGAACGCAGCCATCGTGGAGTGCGTGAAGGGCGTTACGCGGGCGATGAGCGGCGACAAGAGCGCGGCAGTCCGCCTGGCAGCGGTGCGGGCGCTGACCGCGATCGGGTCGCGCGCCGACATCGCACCAATTGAGAACGCTCGCAAGATGGAATCCGTGACAAGCATTCGTGATGCGATGGATCGGACACTGCGAGTTCTGCGCGACCGAGAGTAGGCTGGGCGCAGAGCCTCTGTCGGCGAGTTCGTGGTCGCTGTCAACCCGCTTGGGCGGCGGCGACAAGCTGCCCGATCGTCTCTCGGAGGAGCGCCTCGCCGCCGAACGTCATGCCGAGGGCTTGCAGCTTGCCCGTGTCGATCTGATGCTTCGGCCCGGAGTTTTCTCCCGTGATTTCCGCGTTGCTGCCGCTGATCTCCCGGGCGAGCCGGGCGACGCTTCGGTCGGCGACGTACCGGTCACAGCAATTGAACGCCTGCCCGGTGATCTTCTCGACCGAGGCGTCGAGCAGCAACGCCACGGCCCGCGCCACATCCGCGGCATGGACTTCCTTTCCACCGCCTTCCGAGGCAAATGCTCCCCCGCGACAGACCTGCCGGACAATATCGAACCATCGGCTCTTCGGCGCCGGGTGAGCCACGCCGTAGATGCCCGTCGGCCGGACGGCGCAGACCGGCCATCCGCCGCCAAGGCCGAAGCTGTGGATGAACTTTTCGATAGCGGCCTTGTGTGCTCCATAATGGGTGGCCGGCCAGAGCGGATGCGCTTCGTCGAGGGGCCGGTCATCGAGGATTTCCTCGTGGACGGCACAGGTGGAGATGAACACGAAACGCCCCACGTTCCGCCGACGGGCAGCCGCCATGAGCTGGAGCGATCCGAGCAGGTTCGCCCGAATGAACGCCTCGAAGTGGTCGTCCGCAGCGGCGCGAAACCCCACTCCCTCCGCTCGATAAAGGGCACTGTGAACGACCGCTTCGGCGCCGCGGCAGAAGTCGTCAAATCCCTCAGGTGCCGTGAGATCGCCGGCGATCCATGTGATGCGGTCCTGAACGTCATCGAATCCGGTCCGATCCGATCCCGGCCGGTGCCAGCACCGGCATCGATGTCCGTCCTCGACCAACCGCTTGACGATGTAGCGACCGAGAAAGCCGGTCGCACCGGTCACCGCAATGATCATCTGGAATCCTCGTTCTCCGGGCACCGTCGGACTCGCGGCGTCGGGCACACCCGCTTCAATTGACGCTCAGGACCTCGATCTGCAACTTGCCCAGCAGCGGCAGCAGCGATAGCACGGAGTCCACCATGCCCTCTTGGTTCAGCGGCATGAGTGCGATGGCGATGTGTGTCGGGTCACAGTCGGTCTGTCGCATGGCCGCATCAATATCGACCCATTCCCCTCCGATATTGACTTGCGTCCACATATGATAGCCGAAGGTTGTGCCGTGGGCCGGCGCCAACGGACCTTGAGGCACCGCCACGATGCCGCTGACACCGCGTGCGGGGAGGCCCGCGGCGCGAGCCAACGCCGCCAGCAACACGCCGTGTTCCGTGCAGTCGCCCTCGCGGGTTTTCGCCACCTCCGACGCCGTTGCAAAACCGATGTCGAGGCTCTTGTTCTTTACGTACTTCGTCACGAACCGGCGGAGCGCGTCGGCCTTGTCCGCCGGCGTCGCCGCATCCCGGGTGCCGCGGCGGGCCAGCCGCCGGATGCGCCGATCGGCGGTATTCAGGATTGCCGAGGACTGCAGGTACGCTGCAAGCGACGCGTCCGTCTTCTCCCCGTCCTGCACTTTCCGAATGGCATCCCAGTCCAACCGACGGATCGTCAGGATCGCCTCGTGATCGCTGATGCGCTGGACGGTCTGCATGCCCGTGCTCGGCAGCGACGGAAGCGCCTCGGCGTCGTCGGGCAGGGTGAGGCGCAGTCGGACGCGCCGGGCGTCGGCATCGATGCGCTGCTGGGCAGACACGAACAGGCGCAAGAACATCTCGGGCGCCTCGGAATCCTTCAAGGCTTCCGCCTCGGTGGAACGGAACATCTGCACCGAAATAATGCCCATGTCGATGGTTGTTACGATGGGCGTCGCATCGTCATCCACCCAGCTCTCGCTGGCCAGCGGTATCGCCAGTTGCATGGTCGTGGTCACACGGGTCAGCTTTCGCTGATGGCCAAGCACGTCGATGGACTGCTTGTCGTGGACGGTGTAGACCACGTCGATGGGACCATCGAGCTTCAGGTCCGGCTCGTAGATCTTCACGCGAAAGTTCGACCCCGGCGTCAGCCCGTGTTTCCGCTGTTCGAGGAGCTGGCCCCAGGCGAACCGAACCTCCGGATCGAAATCATACGTCTCGACCCGCCGGCCGCCGACCTGATCGGTGTCGAGGGTCAGCCGACCATCCTTGACCGTGCCGGTTCTCGTGACCGGCATCGACCCCATCGTCGTCGTATGCCTGAAGGCCAGCGGCATCCCTGACAGGGTCTCCCGGTAGCTTTGATCCTGGCGGATCTTCACCGTGCTCGATCCGCGGGCGATCTCGATTTGCATGTTCACCTGTGTATGGATCTCATCGCCGATCCGCCGCGTGGTGGAGTGCATGTAACCGGACTTGCGGTCCTGCATCTTGACGACGTACCACCCGTCGTCGAACACGCCCTGTGGCGGGTCGTCCGGCACGACGGCCGACGCCGGAAGGACGATTGCCCACGTCACACAGATTCCCAAGCCCCACCGCGATCCACGCCTTGTCATGTCCGGCCTCACGATTCTTTTCATATATTCAGTTCATCCGAATGCCCGACCCGGTCGCACGGCCTTCGGATGAGCGCGACCGAGTCTTCAGCACAGGTTAGGGACTAACGATCTCGTCGCGTTCTGCTTTCGCACTTTCCGACCGGCTATGGCTCGCGCTTGACCCTTATCGGTCTCTCCTTGTATGATCCCAACGCCATGTTTGCAAGAACGCACACAATCTGTCGTTTCTTGTGCCCGGTCTGGGCTGTCCTCTTCTGGGTCATCACGGGCACCGGTTGCCAGCGGCCCATCGCGCCGGAGGGCCCTACTGCCGAAGCGGTCGACGCGGCGAGCCTCGACACGCTGTGGGATGCCGCCCTGTCCGTTCTGAAAAAGCACGACTTTCGTCCGGATCGGCAGGACCGCGCGATTGGACTTATCACGACCTATCCCACGACCAGCCAGCATTTCACCGAGTTCTGGCGACAGGACGTTGCCGATCCATACAGTTTTCTCCACGCGGGTCTTCATACGACCCAGCGGAAGGCCACAGTCCGATTCGTCCGAGCGCCCGAGGCTCGTGACTGGAGGCTCGAAGTCGAGATCGACGTCTACCGCCTGTCCACCCCGGAGCATCAGGTCACGACGGCGTCATCGGCCATTCAGGCATTTTCCGAGGCCCTCCCGACGACCGCAGGGTATCAGGTTCGGGACCGCCGCACGGCTCGTCGCTGGGTGTCCCTGGGTCGGGACGGGGAGATGGAACGGCGCATCCTCGATCGAATCCTGCGCCGGTCCGGGTTCGATTTGGCGCCCGCGGAGACCGGCACGGTCGAATCGGTCGAAGACGCCGATTGATGTTTGCCCCTTTCGACTTGCCAACGTGGGCCGAAGTGCCTAACGTTTACGGTCTCGCGGCTGTTTGTCTTATTGGCCGGGACTGGGGCACGCCATGGCAGGACGCGACAAGATCACGCTGACCACGCTGATGAACCGCAAACGGTCGAATCAGACCATCACGGTTCTGACGGCCTATGACTATCCGACCGCCCAGATCGAGGAAGAGGCGGGAATCGATTGCATCTTGGTGGGCGACTCGGCGGCGCAGGTCGTGCTGGGATACGATTCCACCCTGCCAATCACGATCGATTTTCTGGTCACGATCGCAGCGGCGGTGCGGCGCGGAGCACCTTCTTGCTATCTGATAGGCGACATGCCATATCTGTCCTATCAGGTGACCCCACAAGAAGCCATCCGCAACGGCGGCCGCTTCATGGCCGAAGCCGGTTGCGACAGCGTCAAGATCGAAGGTGATCGCCGCATGGCGGCCACGGTCGAGGCCATGGCGGCCGCAACCATTCCGGTCATGGTGCACTTGGGACTCCGCCCTCAGGCGGTCCATCAGTACGGCGGCTATCGTGCTCAGGGCCGCCGGGCCGAGACGGCCCAACGTTTGATCGATGACGCCAGGACGCTGGAGGACGCCGGGGCATGCGCCCTGCTGCTCGAGGCCATTCCAGCGGAGCCGGCCCGAATCATCGCCGAGTCCACGGAACTGCCTGTGATCGGGTGCGGCGCAGGCCCCCACTGCGACGGGCACGTCGTCGTCCTCCATGACATGCTGGGGTTGTCGGTCGGCCGGCTGCCGCGGTTCGTGAAACAGTACGGGGATGCCCGCAAAGACATGGTCGACGCCGTTCGGGCCTATGTGGCCGACCTGTCGGATGGCACCTACCCGGGGCCGGAGCATTGCTACCGGATGGAGACGGGCGAGGCCGAGCGACTGCGGTCGTCCGCGCCCCCGCTCGGCGGCATGGTCGAAACCTAGTGCCCTGTTACGCTTGGATTCGCGGGAGGTGTGGGCAAGATCACCCAGGTCGGTCGGCCGGGGCCGACGGAGGTGTCAGCCCACTTCGAGCGATGTCTTTCCCCGGCCGGCGAAAGCGGTTAGACTCTGCCACGTTGTATAAAAGGTGCGAGCCCCACCCCCCAATGGAGAGGACCCTCATGAAAACCACGAAAACGTTCTCCTCGATCGTCCGTCCGTTTGCCTTCGTGCTGGCCGTGGCGTTGACCGCGGTCGTCGTCGTCCCGGCTCGGGCGCTGAATGACGACAAGCCCGACTACGGTGCGTTGGCGCGCCAGGTCCGCAAGGCCTATCGCAGTTCCGATTTCAAGAAGGCGCTGGAGCTGTCGGAAAAGATGCACGAATTGCGTCCCGATGAGCTGGATCCGATTTACAACGTCGCCTGTATGCACTGCGAGTTGGGCCACAAGGACAAGGCCTACGAATGGCTCGAAAAGGCCATCGACGCCGGCTACGCCGACGCTGACCACATGGCCGACGACCACGACTTTCGCACGATTCGCGGCGAGCGACGTTTTCGTCGTTTGCTCGACCGAATTCGCACGGGTACAAGCACGAAGAAACCGGTCGAAGCCCAGTCGCGCGAAAAGAAGAACGAGAAAACCGCAACCGACAAGCCCAGCCTCTCGCCGATGGAAATCCGGATGAAGGTCGGCGAGCTGACTCAGAAGCTCATGGAGGCCGCTGGCGCCGGCAAGAACAAGGAAGCGCTGAGGTATGCCGAACAGGCCGTCGAACTCGCCGACATCGGCCTGACCAACTACAACCTGGCGTGCATGCACTCGCTGTTGGGCCACAAGGACAAGGCGTTCAAGTTCCTCAACATCGCGGTCGACAAGGGCATGGGCCAGGCCGACATGGTCGATCAGATCGAGGGCGATTCAGATTTTGACAACATTCGCAAGGACGCACGTTACAAGAAGGTTCTGGAGAAGGCCGGCAAAAAGCAGCGATCGGCGTCGGACGAACCGGCGGAGAAGGACGTTGCGGCCAAGTGGAAGGTGACGCTTCCGCAGCACTTTGACGAGACCAAAAAGGTCCCGTTGATCGTGGCGCTGCACCATTACCACGGCAACATGAAAGAGACCACCGAACGCTGGAAGGCCGCCGCAAGCGAAGTCGGCGCCATCCTGCTGACACCGCAGGGCACGCGTGACATGGGCGGCGGCCAGTACCACTGGGGCCGCAACCTCGACAAGATCGAAGACAACATCATGGACGCCATCGACGACGTGATGGACGAGCACAAGATCGACCGCAAGCGGATCGTCCTCGGTGGTTTCAGCCAGGGTGGCTGGGTGACATGGGCCTTGGCACTGCGAAACCCTGGCCTGTTTGCCGGCATCATTCCGGTGGCGGGTCGATTCGCACCCGAGTCCGAATCTGTTTTCAAGGACGAGGACCTCGGCAAGATCAAGGTCTTCATCATGGTCGGCGAGAACGACCGTGACAGCCTGATCAAGGCAAACCGCACGGCCGCCCGCCGCCTGAGAAAGATCGGCGCGAAGACCAAGTTGAATGTGTACGAGGGCATCGGCCACGGGTTTCCCGAGCATTCCACACGAGAACTGGTTAAGGCCCTGCGGTTCATCCTGAAAGACAGCGAATAGCTCGGGCTGGCAATGCCCGCCCTATTCGTGATCGAACCGCGCCACGACCGCGCAGGCCGTCGAGTCGCTCCAGACGTTGATCGATGTACGGTACATGTCGAGGACGCGGTCGACCGCCAGGATCAGGCCGACGGCGTCCAGCGGCAGGCCGACCGCCCCCAATACCACGACCATCATGACGGTGCCGGCGTGGGGGATACCCGCCGCCCCGACGCTGGCAAGCAGGGCCGTGATGGCCACGATCACCTGCTGGGCGGTCCCCATCTCGTGATTCGTGGCCTGCGCGATGAACAGCACCGCCACGGCTTCGTACAGCGCCGTGCCGTCCATGTTGATCGTCGCCCCCAGCGGCAGGACGAACGAGCTGATCCGAGTGCTAATGCCCGCCCGCTTTTCGACGCAACTGAGGGTCAGCGGCAAGGTGCCGTTGCTGCTGGCGGTGCTGAATGCAGTCAACAGGGCGGGCGACATGGACTTGAAGTACTCCCACGGTGATCGTCGTCCCAGTATCCACAACAACAGCGGCAGCGTCACGAACGCGTGGAAACTGAGCGCCAGCGCCACCGTCAGGGCATACTTGCCCAGCGCAATGAACACGTCGAGACCCTTGCCCGCCGAGGCGTAGAGCATGAAGCCCAGCACGCCGATCGGGGCGAAACGGATGATGAACATCGTCATCCGCATCATCACGTCAAACCCGGCCGAGAAGACCTTTGTGAGCAGTGCCCCGGCCTCGCCGCCGACCACGTTGATGAACACTCCCAGCAGGATGGCGAAGAAGATCACGCCGAGAATCGAGGTATTGCTCGGATCGGCAAGAGCCGCGACGGGATTCGACGGGACCAGCGTAAAGACTTGGTTCCACAGGATGGCCCCGACGCCGCGGTGGGCGGTGACGAGCTGGTGGCTGACCTGCTCCCGGCCGGCCTCCAGAGCCGCCAGATCGGCCCCGACGCCCGGCTGGATGAGGTTCACCATCACGATCCCGGTGATGATGGCGATCATGCTTGTGCCGATGTAGTAGGCCAGCGTTCGCCCACCGAGCCGCCTCAGACCCTGTACGTTGCCGGTGCCGGTCACGCCGGTCACCAGCGACGTCAGGATCAGCGGGCCGACGATCATCTTGAGTAACTGCAGAAACAGGTCGCCGAGGCCTTTGCCATAGGCCGCCGCGGTCCGCGGCAGTTCCGGGTCGATTCGCCCCGCCCCGCCAAGGTAGTTCAGCGGCAGTCCCACGCCGGCGCCGAGGACCATCGCGATCAGGATTTGATGGTGGAGTTTGAGTTTCATGATTCGGGATTCTACCGGGCAGACGGCGTATTGCACGACCCGGCCGGCAGAGCGAAGAGCCGCAGGCTTCAACCTGCGCGGCCGTTCAAATGCCGGGGAGCCTTCCATTCTTGAGCAGCGACACAGATACGCGAGATTCCGCAGGGAAGAGCGTCGCCCAACCGGAGGCCGGCACGCCCGGGCGTTGCCGCGTGGGCTGAAGCCCACGGCTCATCTTGTGGTATGATCCGCATGTGGCGCACGCCGCCTGTGGGCATTGAGCATTCAGGGAGGAACCGATGCAAGCCTATCTCGATCTGGTCCGGGACGTGCTCGATCACGGCACGCCCAAGTCGTCACGAACCGGGGTGGATACGGTCAGCCTGTTTGCGGCCCACTATCAGGTTGATCTCGCCGCAGGCTTTCCCCTGCTGACGACCAAAAAGATGAACTGGCCGGCCGTCTTGCGCGAGCTGCTCTGGTATCTGTCCGGCGAGGATCACATCCGCAATCTTCGAAAGCACACGCGGATATGGGATGCGTGGGCGGATGAAGACGGAAATCTGGATACGGCCTACGGCTATTACTGGCGGCATTTCCCCAGCGCCGCGCGGGACAGGCACGGCGATTGGCATGTTTGCGAGATCGACCAGATTCGCTATGTCATCGACACGCTCAAGACAGATCCGTCCAGCCGCCGCTTGGTCGTGTCCGCGTGGGAGCCGGGCAACGCCATCGCCAGCCGGCTCCCTCCCTGCCACTACACGTTTGCCTTCCACGTCGCAGGCGGCCGGCTGAACTGTCACCTGACACAGCGGTCCGGCGACATCGCCCTCGGCATCCCCTTCAACGTCGCGGCCTACGCCGCGTTGACGCAGATGATCGCGCAGGAGTGCGGGCTGGACCTCGGACGATTCGCGCACACGATCGTCGACGCGCACATTTATGCGGCCCGGCCCGGCGGCCGCATGGCCGAATATGATCACGTCGAGGGCCTGAAAGCCCAGCTCCGCCGGAAACCCAGAGCGCTGCCGCGGCTCGAGATCGCACGGAAGCCGTTTGATGCCCTGACGTTCGAGGATTTCCGATTGATTGGTTACGAGTGCGATGAGCCGATTCGGTTCAAGGTCGCCGTGTAACCTTTGCGACGATGAGGATCGAGGGCGCCTACGATGCGGATCATCATCATCGCCGCCATGACACGCGATCGCGTCATCGGTGACTCGGGGCGAATCCCTTGGCACGAAACCGCGGACCTGCGTCATTTCAAGCGGACGACCACGGGGCACGGGGTGATCATGGGGCGCCGGACGTTTGAATCGATCGGCCGGCCGCTGCCGAATCGCCGCAACATCGTCCTGACACGCAACCGGTCGTATGTTCTTCCCGACCCCGCGCCCCGACACCTCGACGTCGATCTCGGACCCTCGATCGAGACGCAAGCCATGTCGCTCAGTGCGGCCCATTCGCTCGATGAAGCACTCGAGCGATGTGGTCGTTACGGCGAGCAGCGTGTGTTTGTCATCGGCGGCGCCCAGATATACGCCCAGACCCTTCCGATTGTGAAGGAAATGATTATCACGCACATCGAGCGACACGACATCGCCGGCGATGCGTACTTCCCGCGATGGAACGCATCCGAGTGGGAGGCGACGCCGCTCGAACGCGACGCCCGGCTTCGAATCGTGAGGTACAGGCGACGATGAAGGCCGATCCGCGTGATCACGAGAATCCCCTTGCGGGCGATGCCGCAGTCCGAACCATCAACCAAGTCTTGGTGGCCCTGAGGCACTCGCGGTTTCGGCAATGTTTTCACCTCGGACCGCGAGAACGAGCCTATGTTGATCTGAAAGGGCTGGACACCCTCGCCGGCCATGCCCGCCGTTTCATCCGTGAGCGACTCGCGGCCGCGCGGCCCCGCAACGATGGCCGACAGACGCCGAAACGCGGGCACCCGGTGTTCGTGGCGCAGCATGCGACCGCTACGTGCTGCCGCGGGTGCCTGGCGAAATGGCATGGCATTCCCGCGGGTCGGCCACTCACAGAAGGTCAGATCACCTACGTCTGTAACGTCATCGCCATGTGGCTGCGGCGTGAACACGACGCTGCCGCGGCTGAGCCGGGGCTGTTTGACGAACGGGAAGGCGCCCGGTCTTGGTAGGATCAAGCCGACACAGACGATGAGTGTGCCGCATGAGAGGCTCGAAACGTACGCGCCCGAGCTTCGTCATGTTGGGCGAGCCGAGCCGATTGCGGCCCGGCTCACCCTCTGACCGTTCAGTCGCTCTGCCATCCGGCGTCAGTGGACCGTCGCGTCGGTCGGATCGACATCGAGCCCATCCAGAACGCCGTCTCCGTCAATGTCGGGATCGTTGTCATCCGGATCGAGTTGGTCGAGAAGACCGTCGCCATCGAGATCGCTGGTCTCCCCGTCGACGACGCCGGTGTAATCCTCGTCGTCGTTATAGTTCGGGTCTTGACCATCCGGGATGCCGTTGCCGTTGGCGTCGTCATCATCCGGGTAGGAGTCCTGCGAATCGACCAATCCGTCGCCGTCACTGTCCGTCTCGTCGCCGTCGGGCACGCCGTTGCCATCTGCATCGGAGTTGGTCGGATCGGCGTCCAGCCCGTCGATGATCCCGTCACCGTCCACATCTTCGTTGCCCTGGTCGGGATCAGAGGCGTCGGGCAGACCGTCGCCGTCGGCATCGTGTTCCTGTCCGTCAGGCACGCCATTGCCGTCCACATCGGCATTGGTCGGATCGGTGTCGTAACTGTCCAGACTGCCGTCTCCGTCCGTGTCAGTCTCGAACCCATCCACCACACCATTCTGGTTCGCATCGGCATCAGTGGGACTGGCATCCGCGCCATCGGGAATACCGTCGTCGTCGGAATCCGGATCGCCCGGGTTCACATCGTCCGAATCGACGACACCATCCCCGTCGGAGTCGGTCTCCTGGCCATCGGGCACGCCATTGTGGTCTGCGTCGGCGTCCGCCGGATGTGAGTCAAGCGAGTCGGGAGTTCCGTCTCCGTCGCTGTCCACCTTCATCCCATCCGGAATGCCGTCACCGTCGACATCGGGGTTCTCCGGATCGGAATCCAGACCGTCGGGGATGCCATCATCGTCGGTGTCGGAGTCACCGGGATCAGGATCCTCGGAGTCGACGAGGCCATCATTGTCGTAATCTCGCTCATCGCCGTCCTTGACGCCGTTGTGGTCGTGGTCGTCATCATCCGGGGGGTCATCGTAGGCGTCCGGCGTCCCATCGTTGTCGAAGTCCTGTTCCTGGCCGTCCGGAATTCCGTTCTCGTTCGCATCGGCGACGTTCGGGATGACGTCGAAAGCGTCCGGGATACCGTCACCGTCGTGATCTTTTTCCTTTCCGTCCTTAATGCCATCCTTGTCCTCGTCGTCATCGTCAGGATGCTCGTCGAGCAGATCGAGGATACCGTCGCCGTCGCTGTCGGCGCTATACGAATCGAGGTCGAGGTAATTCGGCACGCCGTCGTTGTCCAGATCGGAGTCGACGCCATCGGAGATTCCGTCTCCGTCGTGGTCTGCCTCTTGCGGGTAAGGATCGAGCACATCCGGGATCCCATCGCCGTCTTCGTCCGGCAGCGACTTGAGCAGCTTGCCGTTCACGATCGGCGCAGGGGCTCCACTTTGGGAGGTGGACGTCGGCGGAGGCCCCCAGCAGCCGGCCAGACTCAACACAGTCAGGATCGAGACAAAAAGGGACCAACGGCCAATCGGGCGCGGACTCGCAACAATCATCGCAAGACTCTCCAAGGGTGACGGCGCGCGAGGACCCGCCTCCGTAGTGTGGGCGGGAGGTCTGTGTCAGATATCTGATACAATCATCGAATGGGCAAGAGTTTCGGAGGATCGAACGGAGGCCCGCATCGTTCTGCGGCATGCGTGCCCTTCCTCTCGGACCTGCCCGCCAATTCCTCGTGCGACCTCGCGGTAGCGAGCCATCCACGTCTCGAAACCGCCGATTTGTGCCGGTCGCCGGGCCCGATTAGAGTATGGCTCCAAGCAAGCGGCGCCGTATGGGACGCGCCATTGGTACACGCACCGAAACACTGTTTGAGGTTCATGCGATGACTGATCAGGCCGCCATCGACAAGGCACAAACGTATCTAAACGAGCACAAGGCTCGATTTCAGACGGAGTTATTCGATCTTCTTCGGATCGCCAGTATCTCGGCGAAATCCGAACACGCCGACGACGTGCGCAAGGCGGCTTCGTGGACGCTGGAACGCTGCCGGAAAGCGGGGCTTGCGGCCGAAATCGTTGAGACTGGTGGGCATCCGGCGGTCATCGCCGAGGGCGAACAGCAGCCGGGCCGGCCGACTGTCGTGGTATACGGTCATTACGACGTCCAGCCGGAAGGCGAGTTATCGCTCTGGGACACGGGTCCGTTTGAACCGGTGGTCAAGGACGGCAAGATGATCTGCCGGGGCGCCGCGGATGACAAAGGGCAGATGCTGTGTGCGATCCTGGCGGCTGAGGCATGGATGAAGACGGCCGGTGCGCTTCCGATCAACCTCAAGTTTCTGCTTGAAGGAGAGGAAGAGGTCGGCTCGACCAATCTGACCGCGACCGTCGAGAAGCACAAGGATCACCTCTCATGCGATTACGTCCTGATCCACGACACGGCGCAGTTTGGCGAGGGTACGCCCGCCGTCACGACGGCGACGAAGGGCATGGTTTATAAGGAGGTCATCTTCCGCGGACCGAAGAAGGACTTGCACAGCGGTTCGTTTGGCGGCGCGGTGGCCAATCCGGCCAACGAGTTGGCAAAGCTCATCGCATCGTTCCACGACGCCGAGGCTCGGGTCACGATTCCCGGTTTCTATGACGCGGTGCGCGAGATGTCCGCCGACGAGGTGAAGATGATGGAGAGCCTCCCCTATGATGAGGCCCGGTTCCTCGCCGATGTCGGCAGTCCGAAGACCCATGGCGAGAAAGGGTACGGCGCGCTCCATCGGCGCTGGGCCAGGCCGACGCTGGACGTGAACGGCATTTACGGCGGCTATATGGAGCCGGGATCGAGCACGATCATCCCCAGCTTCGCCGGCGCGAAGATTTCAATGCGGCTGGTGCCGGACCAGAAGGCCGAGGAGATCGACCGGTTGTTCGAGGAGGCCGTCCGCGCTCGCGTGCCGGACACGGTGGTGGTGGAAATCCTGTCCCATGCCTGTTGTGATCCTTACCTGGCGAACCTGGACTCGCCCGGCATGAAGGCCGCGCGGAAGGCCATCGGTTCGGGCTTCGGCAAGGAACCGGTCCTTATCCGCGAAGGCGGCAGCCTGCCGATTCTTCCAATGTTCAAGCAGATTCTCGGTGCCGACAGTCTGATGCTCGGCTACTGTCAGCCGAACTGCAACGCGCACTCGCCGAACGAGTTTCTGCACGTCCGCGATTTTGAAGCCGGTATGCGTTCCACGGCCGCACTGTTCGGGTTATTGGACGCAGCTTCGTAGCCCCGCGATTATTGGACGTCCTCCATTTCGAGGGACGACCGGCGCACCTCTCCCGAGTCTCGCTCATCGAAGAGCGGACCGTAGCCGATATGTTCGTGGATGCGGTGGCCGTCCCGTGCGTCGGTTGCCGCAGACGCGGTACGGAAGCGCCGCGCCACGGAAGGCCCGGCTCATGAAACGTGGGGCGCGACGCCCCTCGGGAGAACAACATGCACCTGCGAAAACTCCTATCTCGTTTGGCGATCGCGGCGTCGCTGAGCGTGTTCCTCTGCCCGGCGGTGGCGTGGGCGCAGCAGTTCGGCTCCTTGCAGCGCAACCTTTTTCGGGGCCTGGAACTGGCGGGAAATCATACATTTGTCTCAAGTCCACAGAACGGGCCATTCTTTAATGACAATATCTTCGCTCAGCGCCTTGAGTTCAATCGCGCAGGCGACGGCTATACCTACGAGCAGTGGCGGTTCTTCGGTCGCGATTCGTTCAACAACCCGAATTCGCTCGACCTCGGTCCGCTGAAGTTCGATCTCGGTCGCGATCCCAACATCGTGGCTTCCAATCAGCCGGTCGGCTTGCACACCCGTGCGGGATTCACACGGGCTATCATTCCCGAAGTCTTCTTCCAGCAGGAAACGGCCCAGCGGTTCACGGATGTGTTTGCCGGCACGTCGAACGCCCAGCCGACGCCCATCCGGTACAACATCACGTTGAATACGGGCGTGGAGGACGTGACGTGGGCCGGCAACATCCTGCTCAGCACGTCGGGCCGCATCAACGCCCTGGGTTTCTATGACTTCAATTTCCGGCTGACGAACGTCGGGACGTTCAATGCCGACGGCTCCCTGGCTTCCGATCAGGAGACGACGGATTTCGAGGTCGGCCCCGTCAATGCCTCGGGCCAGATCGTCCTCGATCTGCTCGCGAGTCTCGCGCAGGCCGCCGCCGGCGGCACCGACGCCGCCGTCCCTTTCCGGGTCGCCTCCGGTGCGGCCCAACGCGACAAGTCCATCGACGAGATCATCGCCAAGGCCAACGCCGGCGAAACGCTCACGGACGATGAGGCCCGCACATTGGTCAACCACGCATTGATGGCCTCGCTGTTCGGCAATCCGCTGGCCACCGTCATGGGGGACATTCCAGCCAGCCAGACCCTGAATGACGCCATCACGGTGTCGCTTACCCCGGGCGATCCGGCAGACATCGACAGCGCCGCGCTCACGGCACCGGTTCCGGAGCCGGGCACGTTGGGGCTGTTGGCCACAGCGTGGGTCTTTCTCTCTCTGAGTCACCGCATCGCGGGACGCCGGAGCCGAGGCCGCCGGGCCGGGTCGGGCGATATCCACCGATAATTCCTCCCTGTCTTGTCATGACATGCGCCCCCGATGCGTCCGGCGACCGATTTGCGCACATATCGTAGAATTCCGATGACGAGTCCGGTAGACTCTCCGGTGCGACCGTTCCGCCGTCCGGGGCGTTCGCCCGCGGCGGCGATACGCTGTGATATCGCAGACCACGCGACCGGCCGGATCGGTGCGCGAAACGTGTGTCCGCAACGGAGGACTGTCAGGTGTTTGATCTGGACGCGCTCCGCAACGAAATGCCCGTCGTTCGGCAGTACAGCTTCCTCAACCACGCCGGTGTTGCGCCGGTCAGCGGTCGGGCGGGCGCGGCCATGCGTCGATTCCTGGATGAAGCCGAAAACCACGCCCACGCCCGCGGTGGCCTCTATCCCGAAGCAGGACGCGTCCGCAAGTTGGCCGCTCGACTGATTCACTGCCATCCCGAAGAATTGACGTTTGTCAAGAACACATGCGAAGGCATTTGCCACGTGGCCAATGGGCTTCAGTTCTCGCGGGGCGACAACATCGTCACGACGGCGGCGGAGTTCCCCGGCAACATCTATCCATGGATGAACCTTCAGTCTGGTGGTGTCAAGCTGAAGATGGTGCCCGAGGACGGCGGCCGCGTGCCGGTCGAGCGGATCATCGAGTCGATCGACGATCGCACACGATTGGTGGCCGTCTCGGCCGTGCAGTACGCCAGCGGTTTCCGCATGGATCTTGCCGCGCTGGGCACCGCCTGTCAGGAACGCGGCGTCCTCTTTGCGGTCGACGCCATCCAGGCCGTCGGTTGCGTTCCGATCGATGTCAAGGCGATGAAGATCGACTTTCTCAGCGCCGACGGCCACAAGTGGCTGCTCGGTCCGGAGGGGGCGGGCCTGTTCTATTGCCGTCAGGAGTTGCTCGGCCTGGTGCATCCGTCCAGTGTCGGTTGGCTCAGTGTGAAGAACCCCGAGGATTTTGACCATTACAATCTTGATTTCCGGGACGACGCGAGGCGATTCGACGGCGGCAGCTACAACCTCGCGGGCATCTGGGCACTCGGGGCTTCGATCGAATGGATCCTTGAATTGGGAGTAGACCACATCTGGAACCATGTGCGTATGCTGACCGACCGTCTCTCGGAGGGAATCCGTGCCAAGGGATATCGCGTGGTCAGTTCACGGACGCCCAGCGAAGCGAGCGGCATCGTGGCATTCGTCTCTGACACCCATGACCACGCACGACTGGTCGCCCATCTCCGTCAGGAACACCGCACCATCATCGCCACGCGGCGCGGCCGCTTGCGTGCGAGCCCGCACTTCTACAATACCGAGCGAGAGATCGATCAACTGATCGACCACCTTCCATCGCACTGACCCAACCGATCTCGGTCGGCGCGGGACGGACGGCGACAGATCCCGACAAAAGCCCGATAATCGCGCCGCGCCGACTGTGAAGCTCCGGTCGTTGCAGGGCGGCTACCTGGTCCGCCATCGCCCCGGCGGCATGAATGCCACGGGCAGCTTGCCCGCCCATGTCCGTGTAGGGCACTGCTTTTGGATACACTGGCGGACAATCCGCCAGTGGCACCCATCGCGGCAGTACGATGCTGCCGCCAAGACTGCCACGAACGTCGTCGGCGCGACCTCGGAGCGTTCTGGACCGCCGCGCGACGCAGGCTACACTACGGGGTTGGCGGTTCGATCGCCGGGCAGGGATGCTCGTCGCACGCGGGCGGCGGTCGGGATCCGCAAGAGAACCCCGTGCCCCATTGATCTCTGACGAATCGAAGGAGGCCAGTGCATGAGTGAAATCAGACTTGCCGTCGCGGGCGTCGGCAACTGTGCAAGCTCGCTCTTGCAGGGCATCGAATACTACAAGACCCGCGGCCTCGCCGAGACCACGGGCGTGTTGCACCCGACGATCGGCAGCTACCGGCTCGAGGATGTCCACGTCGTGGCGGCATTCGACGTCGACCGTCGAAAGGTCGGCCGGCCATTGGAAGAGGCCCTCTTCGCTCTACCGAACTGCACCACCATTTTTCAGCGTGAGTTGCCCCGCTCCGGCGTCACCGTTCGCATGGGACCCGTCCTCGACGGTGTGGCCGAGCACATGCGCGAATATGCGGACGAACGGTCCTTCCGTGTCGCCGATGCTCCGCCCTGCGACATGGTTCGCACCCTGAAGGACAGCGGCGCGGAGGTGCTGGTCGGATACCTCCCCGTGGGTTCCGAGGACGCGGTTCGCCACTACGCCCAGGCCTGTCTCGATGCCGGCGTCGCGTTCGTCAATTGTATGCCCGTCTTCATCGCCTCCAACCCGGAATGGAGCGAAGCCTTTCGCCGGCACGATCTCCCCGTCGTGGGCGACGACATCAAGAGCCAGCTCGGAGCGACGATCGTCCACCGTGCTCTGACGCGACTCATGGGCGACCGGGGCGTCAAGCTGGATCGGACCTACCAACTCAACACCGGCGGCAATACCGATTTTCTGAACATGCTGGAGCGCAACCGTCTCCGGTCCAAGCGCATCTCCAAGACGGATTCGGTGCAGTCGCAGTTGGACGATCCGCTCGACAAGGACGACATCCATATCGGCCCGTCTGACTATGTGGCATGGCAGAAGGACAACAAGGTCTGCTTTTTGCGGATGGAATGGCGGGGTTGGGGCAATGTGCCGATGAATCTCGACCTCCGTCTCAGCGTCGAGGATTCGCCCAACAGCGCAGGCGTGGCCATTGACGCGATTCGATGCGCCAAGCTGGCGCTGGATCGCGGAATCGGCGGCCCACTCCTCGAGGCCTCCGCCGTCTGCATGAAACACCCGCCCGAACAATTCCGGGACTCGGAGGCCTGCAAACGGCTCGATCAGTGGATCGCGGGCCGTTGACCATCGCCGTCGTTGCCGGTTCAATGCCGTGCACCAAGGATCGAACAGTGGCGGCCGCTGTCGTGCTGCGTCCAGTCACCTCAGCGAGCGCCCGCGGGAGAATGGCATCCATGAACAAGGTCGTGGCAGACGCGCAGGAAGCGCTGAAAAAGGCCGGTCTTCGTGACGGCATGACGATCCTCGCGGGCGGGTTCGGCCTGTGCGGCATTCCGGAAAACTGCATTGCCGCCCTCCGAGAAATGGGCGTCAAGGATCTCGTCGTCGTGTCCAACAACTGCGGCGTCGATGATTTCGGGCTTGGCCTCCTGCTCGAAACGCGGCAGATTCGAAAGATGATCTCTTCCTACGTCGGTGAAAACGCCATCTTTGAGCGGCAGTTTCTCAGCGGCGAGCTTGAGGTCGATATCATTCCGCAGGGCACGCTGGCGGAGCGCGTCCGCGCGGCCGGCGCCGGCATCCCGGCCTTCTATACCCCGACCGGCGTCGGAACCGTCGTCGAGAAGGGCAAGGAAACCCGGGACTTTGACGGGCGTAAGTATCTGATGGAGCAGGCCCTCGGCGGCGACATCTCGATCATCAAGGCCTACATGGGCGACTATGCAGGAAACCTGATCTACCGCAAGACGGCTCGGAACTTCAACCCCATGATGGCCCTGGCTTCGCCGATCACGATCGCCGAGGTCGACACACTGGTCCCCACGGGAGAGCTTGACCCGGACCACATCCACACGCCCGGCATCGCCATTCAGTATGTCTTCCAGGGAGTCGACTATGAAAAACGTATCGAGCAGAGAACGAATCGTCCTAAGGGCGGCGCGTGAGCTGCGCGACGGCTACTACGTCAATCTCGGCATCGGCATGCCCACCCTCGTGGCCAACCACATCCCGCCCGGGATGGACATCGTCCTCGAGAGCGAAAACGGGATGCTGGGCATCGGGCCGTTTCCCTACGAGGGCAACGAGGACGCCGACCTGATCAACGCCGGCAAACAGACCATCACCGAACTGCCCGGTTCGTCCTATTTCTCCAGTGCCGAGTCCTTCGGCCTCATCCGCGGCGGGCACATCGACCTGACGATCATGGGCGCGATGGAGGTTTCGCAGGAAGGCGATCTGGCCAACTGGATGATCCCCGGCAAGATGGTCAAGGGCATGGGCGGCGGCATGGACCTCGTCGTCAGCGCCAAGCGCGTCGTCATCATCATGACCCACTGCAACAAGAAGGGCGCCCCCAAGCTGCTGAAAAAGTGCACCCTGCCGCTGACGGGCGTCCGCTGCGTCGACCGCCTCATCACCGAACACGCCGTGTTCGACTTCGAGAACGGCGGTCTGGTCCTGAAGGAAATCGCGCCCGAGTTCACCGTCGATAAGCTCCGCGAAATCACCGACGCCCAATTCACCGAAGCACCGCAAGTCGCGACAATGGAATGCTGACCGCCGAGTTCGCGGCCGAGTGTGGCCCGGGCCTTGTCGGCCGCTGCACCTGATCAGAGCCACGCGCGTCAGCAAGTGGACGGATGCAGCGGGGCTTGCCGGCCGCCGGAGCAACTACTTGACCAGTGCCATGCGTTGCCCGAAGCCGTCGCCGAGGATGCGCCCGGCGTCCGCGGCCAGCCAGTCGGTAAGGATGGCCGAGTAGACGGACCGGAAATCGGTGGTCCACTTGAGATCGCCACGGTCGAGATCGTCCGGCTCGAGGCTGGGAGGGTCGGCGTGGATTCCCGGTCGGATCCGGCTGCCGACAAGAAACATCGGCGCGGCGGTGCCGTGGTCCGTGCCGCCGGACGCGTTCTGGGCGACGCGGCGGCCGAACTCCGAAAAGGTCATCAGGACGACCTTGTCGAGCAGGCCGTCCGTCTTTAGCCCGTCGACGAAGGAAGCAAGCGCGCCGCCCAACTGTCGCAACAGGTTCCGGTGACGACCGGCCTGCCCGGCATGGGTGTCAAAGCCGCCCTGGGAGACATAATAGACCTTGGTATCGAGTCCGGCGGCGATCATTCTTCGGACCATGCCGAGCTGGCGGGCAAGCGGGCTGGAACCACGATCGGCGGCGGTCCGTCGCTGTCCGCGTCGGCCGCGACGCCGGGCGATCGTGGTCCCGGCAGCGCGTTGGATGTCGTCGGCATCCGCCATGGCATCCATGGCGACACGCTGGAGGTAGGAAAGGGCCGTGGCGCTGTTCCGCGGGGCGCCCGGTGGCGCGTCGTCGACACCGCTGGCAGGGACATTGAGCTTGTCAAACGTCTCGTTCACGACGCCGTCGGCGCCCGGGCTTCGCCAGCTCAGTTCCGCGGGGGAGGAGAAACTGATGGGCCGAAACCGCTCGCCCGTCATCGCGAGCGGCATCTCGGGGGTGATGGCGATTCCGCCACGGGGATCGGGCCGGTCTGATCCCCTGCAGGTGCAGTCGAAATAGCGGCCGATCCAGCCGTGGTGTCGGCGATGGTCCGGATCGGCGGTGGCCCATATGTCGGTCGAGACAAAGTGAGAACGATTGGGATTGGGATAGCCCACACCCTGCACGATGCCCAGCAGGCCGTCGTCGTAGAGCTGCTTGAGACCCTCGGCGGCGGGATGCAGGCCGAGGTCGTCGTTGAGCGCCAGCGCGTCGTCTTTCCCGACGGCGAGTTGCGGCCGCGCGGCATAGTAGCGATCGTTTCGGAAGGGAATCACGGTGTTCAGACCGTCGTTGCCGCCGGCAAGCTGGAGCACGACCAGGACGCGCTCGTCCGGAACTCCGGGCGCCGACGACACGCGCTTGACATCAAACGGATCGGCGATGGCCCAGGCGGTACGGTCCAGAAACAGCGGCACCGTCACGCCGGCGGAAGCGAGCGTCAGTCCCCGACTCAGAAACTCTCTCCGCGTGTGGATCAAAGCGTCGGTCATCTCACGGTCTCTCCTTCGGCGGACGCCCTTCCGGATTGTTCATCGTCGAACCCGATCACGACAACTGGTACTCCGGCATGCTCACGATCAGGTGCAGCAGCGTGCGTATCCCTCGCGCGTTTGACGGACTGTTGATCTTGCGGGTGTTGATCTGCTGCTTGAGGGCGTCGATCAGGCTTTGCCGCCGCTCGGGCGCAATGCGGCGCTGGAGCAGACGGTCGATGTAGTGGTCGACGATGGCCTCGGCCGTCGGCCGTGTCAGGCTCTTGAGAACGGGCGTCGGATCGTATGCTGCCTGCGGCTCGAGCATCCGCGCGGTGTCTATGTCCGTCAGAACGGGCGCCTCCGCTCCGAGCGTCCGCAGGAGCTGCTCGCGCTGCTTGCGCCGCTGCCGGCGGAACTGTGGGTTGTCGTCGCCGAAGATGACGTGTCGCAGGGCGTTATAGCGATTGAACAAAGTGCTCGTGTTGATCCACGTGAGTCCGCCGTCCCAGCCTTTCACATTCGGCGGCTGGAACAAATCCTGCCCCATTGCGCGAAGTTGCCGGCACAAGGTCGTTGCATCGACCACCGGCGTTTCGAGCGCCCGCATCGTTCCGACGAGCAGCTCCACAGGACTCTTCACGTGCGTGAAGCGGGCGCGATCACCATAGAACACATCACTCAGGAACATCGCCCGCAGGAGCGTCCTGACGTTATAATCGCTCTCTCGGAAGAGCGCTCCGAGGGCCTCGATGATCGAGTCATCCGGATTCTCAAAGGCGAAAAACGTCCAGAGCTTGCGGGCGATGAACTCGGCGGTCACGGGTTGCTTCAGGATGATATCGATGATGTCCGCCGGATCGAATGACCCGGTCTCGCCCAGGAAGGTCTTTTCGCCGAAGTCATGCCGGCCGCGGGTGTGAAAGACTTCGCAGGTCTGTGGATCGGTGAGGATACCGGTAAACGCCCGGGCCGCCTCGCGGATATCCTGTTCCGTATAGTTGCCGACCCCCATGGTGAAGAGTTCCATCAGTTCGCGGGCGTAGTTCTCGTTGGGTCTGCGATTGACGTTCTGCTGGGTGTTGAGGTAGAGGACCATCGCGGGGTCTTCGGTAATCTCAATCAGCAGGTCGCGCAACTGGCCCGTGGCGCGCCGGCGGAAGAGCTGGTTCTGAACATACATCGCGCGGCTGCTTCGAACCTCGCGATAACCACTCGTGAGATGGCCGTGCCAGAACAGCACCATCTTTTCCTGCAACGGACGCGGCGACGACACCATCGCTTCAAGCCACCGGTTTGTGATTTTCTGAAGCTGGATGCGATCGGCACGGCGGCGTCGCCCGCGGATTCTCTGTAGCTCGCTGCGATCGGCGTCGGGATGGCTGACCCGGATTGGTGGCGGCGGAGGCGCGAGATCGAGCCGAGGGAGAGTGTCCGGCAGCGATTCGTAATCCAGCAGATACGCGACCGCTTTTTTGCGCCCCAGACCGGTCAGGAACGTGATCTGCTCCGGCGTGCCACCAAATCCCGCGCGGCGAAGCAGATGCGAGGCGTGTTCTCGCGACCAGGTGTCCGAAGCCGCAAGAGGCTCGCCCGGCGCAGCTCCTCCCAACCCGAGAATGACAGCAACGACGGCGGCGTAAATCATGACCCCTGCTCTCGGCCTTTCCGGAGGGATGACTCCGGTCGCCCGCCGCGTGGCGAGGTGTGCGCACCTCACCCATGCGGCGACCCCCGGACATTCTATCGGGTGAAACGACGGCAGGCCCAGTTTATTGTCGCGAGCGTACGGAAGATCGATGGTGCGGCGAAGAACGCCGCCGCGTCCGAGAAACGCCGGCGTCGCGTACTTCGCTGTCGCGAGCCGTGGTCACGCTTCGGCGCGGCTCGGCACCCGTGGGTAAGCGGTCACGGCGAACAGGACGGCCGTCGCGAGAACGGTCACCGCAAGACACAGCAAGGCCGCGTCGAAATCGAAGCGCTCGATCAACTTGCCCAGTGTCGCGAAACCGATCAGAAGCCCCAGATCCCCCGCTCCGAGAATCAGCGACGTGCCCGTGCCGCGATGTTCCGCCGGCAGACGGCCGGCGGCCAGATCGACCATCGACGGAAAGATGAAGCAATGGCCGGTTCCCATCAGGAGTGCCGGCAGGACGAGCTGCGCCTCGGCGTGGATGCCCCTCATGCAGAGAAGGCCGATCGCCATCGACAAGAGGCCGAGCAGTAGGGTCCGCCTCCGACCGAGGCGTTCGGGGAGGCGGCGGAAGATGATTCGGAAGATGATGGCCGTCGGACCGTAGACGAAGAAGAACACCTTGATGTTGCGAAAGCCGCGAAACTCGGCGAGCCGCTCGAGAAAGAGCATGGGAAAACAGAAGGCCATCATGAAAACGACGCCGATGAGCAGGATCACACCGGGCCAGTGTCGGATGATGACGCGAGCGGTCGTGATCGCGTGGGGCCTCGGCGGACGCTCGACCGGCTGCCGGCCCTCCGCGGCACGACGGCTCCGAGGGAAGGCGATGACCCTCATCGTGCCGCCTGCCAGCAGGCTGCAAGCGGCACTGACGGAGAAAAAGACGCGATAGGGAACGATGGAGGTGCCCGGGCCAGTGAAGATCCAGTCCCCCAGTGCGGGTCCGATGATCATCCCGAGGAACCCGGCGAGGCCGATCGTGCCGATGCTCTCGGCGCGGCGATGCGGAGGAGCGATGTTGGCGGCAAAGACGGCGACGGTCGTCATCACGGTGGCGATACCCACAGCCGACAGCGTGCGGAGGACGACGATCAGCCAGAGTCGCCCGGTAAACTGAATGGATCCGACGGCCGCGGCGAAGAGGCACGTGCCGACAAGCCAGGAGGGGCGACAGCCGAATCGGTCGATCCAGTGCCCGATGTGCAATCGGATCGACAGCGTCCCGACGATGCTGATGCTGAGGACGTAACCGAGCGTGTCGACTCCATGGCCGAGGTACGCGAGATACTGGCCGAAGTGAAACTGCAGGGCTACGCCGGTCATGAAAAGAATGACCGCGCCGAAGACCCGGAAGAACTGCCGCGTATAGAGTCGATCAGTCTGCAGCGATGCCGAGGCGGGAGATTCCATCATGCCGTTCGTGTCGCTCCGGTCGGCTCGCCCCTCCACGGGAGCGGCGGCGGAGCCACGCCCGGGGCGCAGACAGCATAACGGCACGATCGAAGATCTGCATCGGGCACCGCGCGATACGGGCGAGCGGCGAAGACCGCCATTCAATGCCACCCGCGCTTCGTCCGGTCACCCATCCCAACGGAACCCCCCGGCGCTGGCGCCGGGGGGGCCGAAAGGAGGTGGTCGACCGCGCGAGCGCGGCCGACCAGATTGACACGTAATGCTGCGCTGCCGCCCGCTAACAGGGCGTGTTGCTCAAGATGCAGTTGACGAACAGCGCGATGTCCAGATTCGTCACCGCACCGTCTCCGTCGAGATCACCACAGGAACAGAGGTCGGAGGGCAGCGGAACGCCGAGCAAGCAGCGAATGAACGGCATGATGTCAAGCCCGTTCTTCAGGCCGTCGCCGTTCATGTCGCACGGGCAGGCACAGGAGGGCGTCAGCAGCTCGAAGGCCATGTTGACCGGAGGCGGCGGCTGCACGGGACACAGCCACGGCTGCTTGGCCCAATTGCCATAGTCCGGACAATACGGGGGCGTCGGCGGCAGCAACAGGATTTCACCCGCACACGCATCGTCCAAAGGGCCCTGCGGCTGCGTGACCGCGGGACTGGTGTGCCATCCCCAGAAATCTCCCGTTGCGACCTGATCTGACGGCAGGGTATTGGTGATCCGTTTGATGCAACCGCCGGCGGCGTCCGGGAGGAACGTCGCTCCGACCACCCCCTGGATGTCGAGCCAGTAACGAAAGTCGGCCGTCTCGTAGAATGCATCGGGCGCAGCCGGAAGGGCGCCGGCCAGTCGCGGATCGGGCAGTGAACACACCAGACAGCAGTCCGCCAGTTGGACTTCGTACTGGAAGACGCGTTCTTGGAAGCAATCCACGATCCCGGTGTCGACGATCTGCACCGCAGTGGCCGGACAGAAATACAGGCCGGTCACGGTCGGGACGTCGCCGGCCATGAAATCTGGCGGGCACGTGGGATTTGCGTTGGCGTCGGCATAGTGGAAGCTGAGGAACCAACCTTCGACCTCATGGACGCCCTTGCACTTGCCGCCCTGACCGGCGTTGTAAATGGCAGCAATGTCGGCGGCGGGCACCTCCAGACTGAACAGCTCCACCTCATCGATACACCCCGTGAAGGGCTTCGCGGCGGTGATGGTGGAAAACCCGATCCGCAGCGGGCTGGCGTTGGACAGCGAGCCGAGGCGGCACGTGGGGTTGAAACTGCCGATCGCCACGCCATCGACATAGAACGTGCCGCCCCCGGCGACGGCGCGGTTGACCGTTACCGCAACGTGGTGCCAGAGTCCGTTCGCCACGAAGCCGAGCAGCGGGTCCGAGATGTAGTTCGTACACGCCGCGAGCGGGGTGCATGCGCAGTTATTCAAGCCGTTCCCGTCGGCAAGCTGAAAGCCGAGCTGACCGTTCGACAGGAACAACTCATAGCCGACGACGCCCGCCGGATTGAGCACGTTCTCCCGCTTGTCCACGATCGCCTGAACGCCGTTGGCGTTCGACGTCCGAACCCAGGCGTCGATGGACAGATCGCCGGTGCCGAAGTTCAGGGCCGGAGCGTCCGGCACTTCGACATACTGGGGGGCCGCCGCACTGCTGAAACAGAGAGAATTGTCGACATACTCTCCGGCCAGCGGCGTGGGACCGCCAACATGCGTCCCGTCGTTGCCGCCGATGAGGTCCGCGGCAACGCTTCCCGCAACCTCATCCAGCGGCCACCAGGCGACCATGCCCGCCGGAGGCGGAACGCAAGCGCCCGGCTCATAACGCGGGTCAAAGTAGCTGCCCCACCACCGCACGCCGGTGATCGGCCGGCCGTCGGAAATGAAGTCGTCGGCGACCACGACATTGACGGGATTGCCGGCGACATCGCCGCCGCTCCACTGATAACCCGTCGGTACATCCACGTTCGCGGCGGCCGGATCGACCGGCAGCAACCCGGGATCGCACGGCGGCTGGTTCCAACACGTCGCAAAGTTGATGTTGTGGAGATCGAACGAAAGGTTCGCCGACGTATTTCCATCAAACGGAGGCACGGTCGGCTGGCAGGCCGGCGTCGCTACGTCGAACCAGTGCAGGTCATGCTGCCAGTTGTAGGTCAACACCTTGTTGGGCGCCGGACTGATGCTGAGCGTCCCGATGAAGGCGTCGTCGTTGAAATTGGTTGTCGGGAAGGTCGTGTGCCAGCCCCAGAAGGCGTTGGGCCACGAGTTGTTCGTCTTCATCTGTACGCAGAAGTTCACCGGGTCCTTGGTGTACCGGAAGCCCAGCACCGGCTCGATGCTGATCCACCAGATCTCTCCCGGCGTCGGGGTGATCAGGCACTCGTTCTGTATCGCGATGCCCATCGGATCCGCGATGATGCACGCGTTGCGAAGGTCGGCGTTGTAGCCCCACACTGGATGCCCATCGCAACCCGGCGGACAGTTTGGCTCCGGAAATTCCTCGAACAGATCGATGAAATAACTGACGATCAGGTCGCGCGGGCGGCTCGGATCGGGCGGGTTTGCCGGCAAATCGGTAAAGAAGCTAATGATGAACCCGTCCAGGCTCCCGACCGGAAAGTTCGGATCGACGTACGATCCATGCCACGAGACTGAGCAAATCTCGTTGCAGACCAGTCCCGCCTGCCCGTCGGTCAAGAAGTCGTCCGCCAGGACCGTTTGTCCAGCCGGCGGCGGGTTCTTGTTCCACCAAAGGTCCGATGGCGCATCAAAGCCCAGTCCATTGTCGTGCGGCAACTGTGTCCACTTCGACACCTTGCTCGCAGCGGCTGCGCAGATGTCCGTCACCTCCCAGACTTGATGGGCCCCGGAATTCCAGTTCTCAACGGTCATGTAGAGACTCAGGGTGCCGTCGCCGTTGCTGGCGGGGCCGACGGTGAGGTCTTGAATGCCTTCGCCCTGGGCCATCGTCAACACGAGGTTGGAGGCCGTGAGCGGCTCATTAAGTCGATAGACGCCCGTGCCGCCCAGGTTGCACGAAAAAGAGATCAGACCCTCGCCCGTGTCGGGGCAGACCGTGGCACGGGTGCCGCAATCGAAGAGCAGGCCGTCATTGGCGAACATCGCCGCTACGTCCGGCAGCGCGGCCGGCGTGGACGTGAACGTCGTCGGGTTGTAGACGTGAATCCCAACGGCGAAGTCACCCACGAAGACGATATCGCCATCCGGCTGAATGTACATGTCATCCCCGCCACCGGGGGTGACGGCCCGCGGTACGTTGGGGCCTCCGAAGGGCGCCGAGTTGAGGTTGCCGCCAACGTCGGCGACATAGACGATGTCCCCCGCCGGAACAACGCCGATGCCGGGCGCAAACTGCATGCCGAACGAATTGCCGGAGAAAACACTTGGCGTGACCCATGTCCCCAAAGCGCCCCCCGGAATGGTCACCGTCGCGATCTCGCTCCCGAACATCCCGAACTCGTTCTCGGCCACCAGGATCGCACCGCCGGCGGCGTCAATCGCGAGATCGATGTCGCTTCCACGAGCACAGATTCCGAATCCCGTCACCGGATTGATCACCACCGTCACCCCGAACACAGGGCTGATTCGGTAGATGGCGGTGCTCTGCGATGGACACGCAAAGGGCGAGGCGGCCACCTGCACATAGATCAGGCCGGTGGTGTCATCGACCGTGATGCTCTCGATGCCGGTCGGCGCAACGAGTACGCCGTTGTTCGTCCCCAGGATGACCTGGCTCGGATCAAGCGGCGCGACGGAGTCGGCGATGAGGATCACCGTGTGTCCACCTTCAACCAAGGTGATTCCGCGTGCCGTGACGGCACCAACGAACAGGGCCGACGCGGCCGCTACGGCGAAAGCGGCCGGACACAGACCGCGCCGACATCGGCCGGATGTGCGACGCGAAGAGAGCAATTTCTGTATGTTGTGAGCCATGATTTGTCCTCCATTTCTGCCCGGTTCGCTCCTGACGAGACACGCCTCGTTGAGCGAAACGGGCGACCTGCAACTGTAAGACCACTCGAAGACTTGATGTGACTGGTCGCGGCGACGGGACCGGCGCAGCGCCCGCGCACACGCGATGCCGCGTGCCGTTCACGCTCGATCGACGATGGGCGCACCACAAGCCTGCCCCGTGGATACGAACCTACCGGTTTTGGCGAACGTGCAAGAGGGGTTCGGCTCGCCACGAGCACGCTCGGGGGAGAATCGCGCCGGTCAGGCGCGACTTGAAAGGCCAGAATCGACTTCCAACCTCCATACGTCGCCTCACATCCCCTCCACACCCGGCCATCAGTCGGGAAAGCCGGACAAGGCGCGGAGGAGTTAATTCATAGTCTTAATCAATGCTACCCTCCGGTCGGAGCGGTGTCAAGACTTCTCGGACGAGAAAAACGAAATGTATCACGCCCCGCAATATCAATGCCAGGGCCTGCGGCCCACGAGACACGCCGGATACACCCGGCTCTCTTCATGGATCTGCCGCGCGAGAGGGGTCTGCGTACGATCTCAAGAGGCGTTGGCCAGCGACAAACGGTCCTGCTCTGACAGCGTGTTTGAGGACGCGTACGCCCGGTCAGAGCCACGACGGATCAGAGCCGCGACCGTGAGGGAGCGGGTATCGTGGCCAGACGCGGACTGCTGTCCTTACGGGCGCGGCTCCGAACAGGCTTCTCAGACAGCCTCTTGCAGATCGGGTGTGATGACCGTTTCAGCCGCGGCTCTGGTTGCGGATGATCTCGCTGGCCTTGTTGGTCGGCAGATCCAACGCCCCGAGGGCCTTCGACGCCGCCGAGCGAAGCACCAGATTCTCTTCGGTCATCGTCAGTTGGATCAACTGTTGAACGTGCTCGCCACCGAGAAGGTTGCCGTTGCGTCGGGCAGATTCCGCCAGCGAGCCGAACGCCTTGACACGCTCGGTCTGCGGCCGCTCGGCATCCAGCGCAACATCGGCGATCGACGCCTGAGCCTTCGGAAGGGCGGCCAGCGCGAGGGTATGAGCGCAACTGATCCGCAGTTCCACGGACCGATTGTCGAGAGCCTTGATCAAGGCATCGACGGCGCGCTTGAAATCAAAGACGGTGCCGCCGTTCTCGGCGATTCCCCGGAGTGCGGCGGCGGTGCGCAGGGCAAGATCAAGTGACAATGCCTCGTCCAACACGGACATGCCCAGCGCCCTCGATGCACGGTGAAACTTGTCCGTGACGATCTTGGTCATCCGCTCCGGATCGCCAAGATCGAGCACCTCGGCGAGGAGGATCTCCGTTCCGGCAAAGGCTCGGTCGACATCCCCCACGGCACTGACGTCGCCGCCTTTCGAGACGATCAGGATCGGCGTGGCGGCGGTCTCGAATTGCTTCCGGAGGTCTCCGATCGCGTGGACCAGGTCCGGTCCGGTCACGTCGCTCGCGATCAGGATCACGTCAAAGCTGCTGATGTTCGCGTCGTCGGCCGCGGACTTCGCAGCGAAGACTGTCGGCCCGACGGCACACTCGAATCCGGCCGAACGCAACAGGGCCTGAAAGCGGTTCCGGCTGTTGTCATCGGGATCGGCGATGAGGGCCGTCAGACGTCCCGACTGGGACAGGGCCTCATCCAGAACGGGCAGCACGTTCTGCGACTGGTCGAACGGGGTCTTGGGCAGCGCCAAGGCCAGGGCCAGGGCCGTCTTGATCCGAACCTGCCGATTCGGAAACGACAGGGCCTCGACCAGTGCCTGTTTGACGTCCTCGCCGCCGACTAGGCTCGGCTCGCCCGCCGTCACGCTCAGAGCCGCGATGGCGCCGAGCGCCACGCCGGGGTCGCGGTCCCGCACCGCTCGAGCCAGCACGCGATGGTTGTACATCGGCCCGGCCGCCCGGGCGAAGTAGATGGCCCGCGGATACTTGGCCGATCGAGTCGCGTCGGCGTCGGCGCGGGCGTCCGGCTCATCGCTTTCGACGTCCAGGCCGAGCCTGGCCTCCCGCCGGAAGTTGGCCGCCAGCCACAGGGCCGTTGCGTCGGTGTTGCTCGTGTCGGCCCCGAGGGCCTCCTCGCAACACCGCATGCTCATGATGTCATTGAAGATCCGAGTCGGCACGGGCACGTATCGAAGCCGATCCTTCACCAGATACCAGACATTCGCCCGGTCGAAACGGGAATCGGCTCGGAGCGATTCGTCATTTCGGTAATAGGCTTCCGCCAGTTCCTGAAACAGTTCCGACCCCTTGTGATCGAACGACGCCCCGATCGTCCGGATGGCCTCCCGAGCAGCGCTTCGCACGTCCGCCTGTTCCGTTTCGCTGTTGGCAAGCTTCACCAGATAAGGCAGCGCCTGTCGATATCCGATCTGCCCGAGCGCGGTGATCAGCACCTGCTTCGTCACGCTGTCGCTCATGCCGAGCGCCATGCACAACGGATTCAGCCCGCCCCGGCCTAGCTTGGGAAGAACTTTGACGATGGCGGGGTGAAGCTCGCCCTGCTTTGCGTCCTGAAGAAACTGGATCAGGTGCGGAACGGCGTACTCCCCCGAGCGGACCAGCGCCTGCGTGGCGCGGAACACCATCCGCGGCGTTCCGCCGAGTTTCTCGATGTTCAGCGCGATTTCATAAGGGTCGGTCCGAAGGCGCTCTTCGCCTTCGTCGAGCAGCTCGATCATGCGCCGGGCCGACGGCCCCACGTCCGCGCTGGCGACGAGCTTGACGAGGATCAGGTGGCGGTTCGGATTGCGGCGGGACAACTCGAGCAGGGCGACGGGGTCGGGACTCGACTGGTCCAAGGCCTTGAAATTGGCGTCGGCATACTTGAATCGACCGATGGCCGCAAAGTGCCAGCCGTCCTCCGCGAGCTGCTTCTGCCGGCGGCCGGCCTGAATGCTAGCCGCGACGGTCTTGATCCCGAAGCCCGCGTCCTCGCCCTCGGCGAGCTGTTCGAGCCGCACCGAGCCGGTGCGATCGGCCATCAGCGCCAGACGCAATTCGGAGAGATCGAGGTCGACCACCTGAGTGAGAAACTCGTTGGCTCGAACCGCGTCTCCGCGATCCACCGCGTCCATCGCGGAACGCCACAGCGCCCACGATTCACGCGTCTGGCCGACCATGTCGTCGGCGAGATCCTGCCCGAGCGTCGCGGCGGCCGAGGCCGCGACGATCAACAGGCCCAATACGGTCTGACGGCACACGCCGACGGTAGACGACATCCACATGACCAACCTCCGCCGATCCTCAAACAGAAACCGGTAAAAGCGTTTCAAACGTCCTGGCAGGCTACAGTATGCGGGGCCCCGGTGCCACCGGGGAGCGGCAGGACCGCCGACCCCTCGGATCACAGCGGAACCTGCATTCCAAGCATTGCATTATACAGCATTTACGGACATCGTCAAGACGTCGCCCGCACCGAGGATCCGCTTTCGCACGCCCTTCCGCCCCACCGCGCGGCCCCGACGCCCGAAAAGATCGCGACGGACTCCCGAGTCGAGCGTATTCCCCGCATCACCGCGCCCTCTCGGCCCGCGGGACGCCGTAGCGTCACCCCTACCTTCTTGACAATTGTCACCCCTCTGCTGGACTCTGGAGGCGGGTTGGTTTCAGGG
>JBHHVX010000016.1:0-40140 GCA_046754505.1 Phycisphaerae bacterium
GAGCGGCTTCATTCAGGCCAAACGGCTGGCCGCCCGGCACGCCGGACGCGAGCCTCCGAAAGGCCCGACGCCGGAATCCATGGCCGGCCTCCGCGGTCTGACGTTCTTTGCGTTCCTCGAACTGGCCGGCCGCGAGCCGGAGTATTTCGGCAAGACCGTGCAGCCCGGAGACGCCGACGCGGTGCTGGTCCGCTGGCGTCAGGAAAACGGCGATACGCGCGTCGTTTACGGGGATTTGCGCCTGGAAACGAAGGCGGCCACCAAGCCGGGACGGTAGCACCTCAGCGCATCACCGACTGGACCGACAAAAACTCCAGGAATCCACACGCCCGGCGGTATCACCCGCCGGGCGTGTCGTGGACCAGGTGGCCGATGGATCGCAGGACCAATCGGAAACACGACGGCTGCCTACCACGCGGTAATCAAGACGGACGTGCCGGTCGGAGCCTGGTCGAACAGCGCGATCACATCGTCATTCGACAGGCGGATGCAGCCGTGCGACGCCGGTGTGCCCAGCTTGTCTTCTTCCGGCGTGCCGTGGATGTAGATGTAGCGTTCGTGGGAGTCGATGCCCTCGCCGGCGTTGACGCCCGGCTCCAGGCCGCGCAGCCACAGGATTCGCGATAGAATCAGGTCTTCGCCGGTTCGCCGGCCGGGATTCCAAATCTCGCCCGCATACTGGCGCTCTCGGAACACGCCGCCCCACGGCACGCCGTCACCAAAACGCTCGTCGACCCGGTGCCAGCCCAGCGGCGTCTGAAAGGTGTCGGCGCGGTTGCCCGGTCCCCGCAAGGCGGTTGAGCAGCGATAGGCGAATCTCACCCGGTCGCTTTCCAGCCCGACGAGTTGCTGCCGACCGATCGAAACCCAGAGGCCGAGCCGCGACCCCACGCGCCGCTCCCAGTCCGCAGCGCGGAGCTTCGCCCAAATGTCACGGGCTAGGGCGGTGTCGGTCACGACGCGCTCCCGGGTGGTGGCGGATTCGCGTTCGCAACCCGCCCCCAGAATCAAGGCCGTCCCCACGAAATATGTCACGCTCCGTCGCACCATCGGTCGCCGGGATGATACCCTCGGCACCTTCCGAAAACGAGCCTCGCACACGGTCCCGACCCGCGTTCGCTCAGGACCGGAAGTCTGCGTCCGGCGCCTTCGCATGGCGTGCTACGCCGCCTGGTTCAGAAGATCGCGCAGGGTCGTAAACCGGAATCCGTCGAGCAGATCGTCGAGCCGTCTCTCCATCCGACTCCGGAAGAGCGACTGCATCACATGACGCACGGGCGACACGCTCAAGCCGCAATCCATGTGGAAGCGCACGCCCTCCACGTCCAGTTCATACGGATGTGTGTATAAGATCGCCGGCATCCCCGATCGATTCAGCCGCCGGATCGCCGACCGCGCCACCGCACCCGGCAAGAGCCGGAAATACCCGCCGCCGGCGACCGGCAGGTTCTGCCCCAACAGGCGAAACGTCGCGGGCGGGCACTCGATCAGCCGACAGTCCGACCAACGGTGGATGTGCCGTGGAGCACCGGCATTGCCATAGCGACGATGGTGAATCGGAAACACGCTCGAGCTGTATTGGAATCCAAGGTCCGCCAGGATCGGACCGGCCCAACGGGTCGACGGCAGCACGCTGAAGGCCGGCGCGCGATAACCCATCGGACGCTCCCCCACCAGCTCGCCGAGGATGTCAATGCTTCGTCGCACGTCGTCCGCAAACGCTCGGGGCGACATCGCCGTCAGCAGGCGATGGCTGTGCCCGTGTGACGCGATTTCGTGCCCGTCGGCCGCAATGCTCCGAATCAGATCCGGGTAGACCTGTGCCACCTTTGTGAGCACGAAGAACGTCGCCTTCACGCCGTGCCGCCGGAGGATGGCCATCAGCCGCTCGGTGTTTCGCAGGACGCGGTCACTGATCAGGTAATGGGGACCGAGGACCGCGATGGGCCAGTCCTCAACGTCAATCGTCAGGACGTTCCGAATGGCCGGAGCCGCTTCGACCCGGGCCTCCGGGACCGGTAGGTCCGCGCGGAGCGTCAACACCGCCGGTGAAGAGATCGATCTCGTCGCGTCCATGCGAAGTCCCCGCAGACCGGCCCGCCAGATGACCGGCATTCACTGCTGATTACATCGGCGGGAACGACCCGATCGGATGAGCGATGCCGGCCGGTGGGACCCGGCCGCCGGCCTCATGGGGACTCGCGTCATCATGACCAACCGTAGCGTCAGGGCTTGTCCCCGACGTTGCGAAGCGCCACGCTCGGCCTCGTCGCGAAGCGCCACGCCACGCCTCGTCACCCACAAGGTGACGCTGCGGTGTGTTGGCGGGACGTCTGGAGGGCCGCGCTCACGCGTTTTCAGAGGAAAATACACCGGCGAAACGCCGATGCTCCCCAAACACTCAGGCGCGACAGAGCACCCGCGGACCGGCCGCCCGTGGCACTCACCGTGACAGACAACTCGCTCAGAACCTGCGAAGCACGCCGATGACGACGCCCTGAATTCGGGCGTTTGTCGTATAGATCGGCTCGTAACGCGGATTGGCCGGCTGGAGCCGGATGCGGCCTCGCTCGCGATAGAAGCGTTTCAGCGTGGCCTCGCCGTCCTCGAGCAGGGCGACAACCGTCTCGCCGTTGTGCGGCATGTCGCGCCGCTCGACGACGACATAGTCGCCGTCGGCGATCTGGTCCTCGATCATGCTGTCACCCTTCACCTCTAAGACATAAGTGCCCTGCTTGGACGCGAACAGGCTCCCGAGGTCGATCGCCTCGCGGTTTTCAATTGCCTCGATCGGAGCACCGGCGGCGATCCGTCCGACGAGCGGCAGGCATGTGGGCCGCTCATCCGCAAGTTCCAGATGCTCAGCCAGCTCCAAAGAGCGAGCCTTGTACTTGTTCCGCCGGATCAGGCCGCGGCTTTCGAGGGCCGTGAGGTGCTCGAACACGGTGACCTTGGATATGCCGTATTCGTCGGCGATCTCTTCGTAGGTCGGGGAATAGCCATGTCTGTATGTATAGTCCCGGATAAACGTCAGGATCGCGGCCTGACGCGGCGTGGCGGGTCGCGTCGGCGCCTTCTTCGGCACGCTCCGGCGCGTGCCGCGCTTCGAAACGGACTTCTTTTTTTGACGTCTTGCTGCCATGAGCTGCCTCCTTGTGCGACGGCCACCGCCGACCCGCCAGGCCCTCCGGCCCGAGGATGAGCAGGGGCCACGCGCCGGCGTCTCGCGCGGTGGCCGTCGCCATTGCAGAGTCCGCGACCGATGCGGCATATTCGGTTCGGGCGCGGCGACTCGATCCATCCATCAGTGTCACGGCCTCCGCAACGCGGCTTGGCGCTGAGGCCTGGCACAGTGTTTTCATATCCGGCGCCGCGGAGGACGCCTCTCGCGGCAAGACGGTCGGCCCCGGGGTCCACGCGGTACGAAACACGCCCCCGGGGCCGAACACACACAGCGGTAACTCGTCACGGCACGCCCCACCCATGGCCCAACCTCCGCATTGCGGGAGCCTCGGTCCATGGCAACGACCGTGACACCCGATCATAGCCGAACATCGACCGAACGTCAAGCCTAACACCAACCTAATTTCTAGGGCCGTTTGCCGGACCACCTGCGTGGCCCTACAGTAGCACGAGCGGAGACAGGTAAAGAACCCCACACCCGGAGGCGACCGCCGTGGCCCAGTCGGACAGGCAAGACCCCATCGCCCGCCAGGACTCGGAAGTCTGGAAGATCATCCAGGCCGAGGAAGAGCGGCAGGCGAGCACACTCGAACTGATCGCGTCAGAAAACCACGTCAGTCCGGCCGTCCTTGAGGCCGCCGGCACGGTCTTTACCAACAAGTACGCCGAGGGCTACCCCGGTCGGCGCTATTATGGCGGCTGCGACAACATGGACGCCATAGAGAAGCTTGCCATTGACCGGGCCACCACCCTGTTCGGCTGCGAGCACGTCAATGTGCAGCCGCACTCGGGCAGCCAGGCCAATCAGGCCGTGCTCCTCGCCGCGCTACAGCCCGGCTCGCGATTCACCGAGGTCGAGCAGCGGGAGAAAAAGCCCGGCGAACCGGTGCGGACGCCCGGCGACACGATCCTCTCCCTCCACCTCGACCACGGGGGGCATCTGTCCCACGGCAAGCAAGTGAATATCAGCGGAAAGTGGTTTCGCGTACGCCACTATCGCGTCGAACGCGACACCGAGCGCATCAGTCTGGACGAGGTTCGGCGTCTGGCCCGCGAGTACAAGCCCAGGCTCATCATCACCGGGGCCTCGGCCTATCCGCGGCTCTGGGACTGGGCGGGCTTTGCCGACATCGCCCGGGAGGTCGGCGCCCTGCTGTTGGCCGACATCGCCCACATCGCCGGTCTCGTGACGGCCGGGCTGCACCCCAGTCCGGTTGCCGTGTGCGACTTCGTCACGACCACCACACACAAGACGCTCCGCGGTCCGCGGGCGGGCCTCGTCATGTGCAAGTCAGACTGGGCGAGGAAGATCAACTCGGCGGTTTTCCCCGGCCTGCAGGGTGGACCGCTCATGCACATCATTACGGCCAAGGCGGTCGCATTCGGCGAGGCCCTCAAGCCCGCGTTCAAGACCTATCAGCAATTGATCCTCGACAACGCCCAGGCGCTGGCCGAGTCCCTGCTGGGCCGCGGCTATCGCCTGGTCTCCGGCGGCACCGACAACCACCTGATGCTGCTTGATCTCCGCAGCGGCCATCCCAACGTGACGGGTGCCGACGCAGAGGCCTGGCTCGAACGCGCCGGCATCATCGTCAACAAGAACATGATCCCGTTCGACGAACGCCCGCCCATGCAGACCAGCGGTCTGCGACTCGGTACCCCGGCCCTGTCCACACGCGGCATGGGGTCGGACGAGATGCGAACGGTCGCGACCCTGATCGATCAGGTCCTCACCGGCGGTGGCGATGACGCAGTGATCCAGACGGCCCGTGGCGAGGTCCGGGACCTCTGTGCCCAATTCCCCCTCAATAAGGCCCATTGATGGGACTGCATCGGTTGATCCTGTCGACGCGGCCTGCGGTCGCCGCCACGGTCCTCGTGATGGCCATGGTCGGCTGCACCGGCTCGGCGACCGTGCAAGTCGTCTCATTGCGACCCGATGCCATCGATCCGCCACCGGCCCGGGTGTGGCGATACGACGCCGGCGAGTGTTATTGGTGGATCGATGCGGCCGAAAACCTGAACGTCGCGCTGCGGTCTCGTCGCCACAATCTCCTGCTCGGCCGGCTGGGCGATGTCGACCTGACCCTGTCGTTCGTTCTCGGCAAGCCGCCCGCAGGCCACGGCCGCAACTACGCCATCCGCTCCCGACACACCCGCACGCTGATCGAATCCGCCCTGGCGACGCAGCATTTCGAATCGTACGGCGGCATCGCGGACGTCATCGTCGAGGACGACGGCATGCGACGAGGGAGCTTCCGAATCTGGGTCAGGCAACGGCCCGGGTTCTCGCCGCTGATGTTCCTCAGTGGTCAGCCGGGAAACTTTCTCGTGTTTGGATCGTTTCACGCCGTGCCCGATGAGAACCACAAGGGACGCTACATTCGTCAACATACAGAGTCCGGCGGCTGGGAACGACCTACGATTCCGAGACGTGTCCCCACCTCGCAAGCCACAGCCGCCAAGCGAACCACACCCACCGGGTGAGCCTACCCGGGCCGGCGCCGTCCGTTCCCACGCAATGATCGCCTGCCGCCGATAACAACGGCCCGTTGTCGTCGGCGCCCTCGCCGAACCGCTTGCCGACACGGCCGGCCGATCGACCGTGCTATCGGTCAGTTGCCTTTCGCGGCCATTGGCCAATCCAGCCGCCGATCCGGCCGATAGACGGAGAGTCGCGGGCGATGGCAGCGTCTCCCTGTGCAGGCGGGACTCGCAACACACCCCCGATGGATGGAGAACGGCCACGGCGCGCCGCCCCCCCCCGGGGCGATGCACCTCATGAGGGGAACGGCAACATGCGGCGGAGCGGCGTGCTCTCCATCGGCAAGGCCATTACGCTGGCGCTCCTGTTGACGCTGGCCTTCGTCGTGGTTGTCGGCACGGTCGTGTTCGACCGACTGTCCGCCAATCAGCGCCGTGCCACGAATCGGGCCGGCGCCCTCGCCCTCGCCGAGATCCTGGCCACCCAGTTTCACCCTGATGCCTCCATCCCCGGGGGCGAGCTGCAACGCGCGTGTGATCGATTCGCCGAGCACCCCAACGTCACAGCCGTGGCGATATGGGACCAGTCCGGCTCACTCTCCGCCGCGGCGGTGATCGACCCGCAAGGGCTCGCCCTCCTCCGCACACCGCCTCCCGACACACTGACCGGTCCCACCGTCCGTCCGGCCCCTCGGATCATGGCCGACACAGACGACCTGCTCCGCGTGGATGTACCGCTCGGCTCGCACTTTCGGCCCGACCGGCCCGCCCGGCTGACCGTGTTCGTGCGAACCGGCGACGCCGACGCCCGGAGATTGGCACAACTCGGTCGCTATCTGTTGCCCGTGGTGAGTGCAGCCATTCTGGCGATCCTGGTCACCGGTCTCTGGTTTCAACGACGCGTCATCGGTCCAATCGGCGCCCTGCTCACGGCGGTGCGAACCGGCAAGGTGGGCGACGCCCGCGTGGCGCCGACGGCACGCCGCGACGAGCTCGGCGTGATCGCTCGCACCGTGCTCGATCTATATGGCAAGGCACATCAATACCAGGAACGGGCGCACCGGATCGAGCGGAGCCTCGACTCCCGCGTCGCCGACGAGACACGACGGATCCAGCTCGACATGAAGAAGATCGAACGAGAGGCGTGGCGCGATCCGCTGACGGGCGTCCAGAACCGGCGCATGCTCGAAGACAGATTCACCGCCATCTTCGAGGCCCAGCGTCGGGCCGGTGGCGATCTCTCCGTCGTCATGATCGACATCGACCACTTCAAGACGCTCAACGACACGCTCGGTCACCAGGCGGGCGACGAGTTGCTGACGTTCACCGGCGAGCTCATCCGGCAATGCCTGCGAAGCGAAGACACGGCGATTCGCTATGGCGGAGACGAGTTCCTGCTGATCCTGCCCGGAGCGTCGGTCGAGCAGGCCCAATCCATTGCCGGGCGGATCATCGCCCTCTTCGCGCAGCGTGCCAAGGTTCTCAATGTGTCCCCCACGCCGTCCATGAGCGCCGGCGTCGCGAGCCAGTTGCTCAACGAGCCCACGACGCCCAAGGAGATCATAGACTTGGCCGACCAGGCACTCTACGAAGCCAAACAGGCCGGCCGCAACAGACTTCGCATCTGCCGCAACATCGAGGCCCTCGCCCCGGCACAGTCATAGCAACCACCCGCGGCGCCCGGCTCGACCACGACGACTGCGCGCCAGCGACCGATGTCTTGCACCACCTGCGCGCTCGAGTCGGGCACAGAACGTTATCGCGATCGCCTGTCGGTCCTCCGAAACACACTGTAGCCGAAAGGCTACGTCGCCAACGACAGACTCCGATCGAATCGGCTGTTCCCGACAAGAAACCAGCGGCTGTCATGCCTGGCGATTCAGTCTAAGTCGAATGATCAGATCGTGAAGTCCTGGTCTTGCGCTCGGACGCTCCGGCAGCTTGCTCGCCGTATACGCCTCCTCAAGTTCGCGGGTCAGCCTCGCATACTCTGTTCGGTGGACGCGCAGATCGACGCTCGACAAGACTGCTTTCTCCGCGCCCTCGATCTTCGCTTGGAGCAATTCGTCGATGTACGGCAGGCAAAACCCACGATTGAGTCTGACAAGATTGGCCTCAATCTCGCCGGTCCTCATGAGATGGATGCCGGTCAGCAAAACGCGATAGACATACAAGAGTGGTTTCACATGTGCCGGGTCGTGTTTTCCGAAAAGCTCCCACTGTGTGCGCGCAAAGCCAAGATAATGATGCGCGTAGTGTCTGGTGATGCACCCTCGCGCAATCTCCTTCAGTTCCTCGTGCTCAGGCGTGGAGTGCACCACAAGCGGGGAATAGAGTTGCTCGAGTACATACCCGTTTCGCTTGAGCATGAGCAGAGCAAATTTTCGAATATCGTGGGTGACCCAATCGAGTTCGACCCCGCCCACCTGCTCGCAACCCACGATGGTCTCCTTGGCCCGATCAAGCCCGACGACTTCGCGAGCAGGCAGCACATGGACACCGCGCACGTCACAATCCGAATCATTGGATGGAAAACCGTAAAGATGCGCTCCGCTGATGGTCGCAAAGACCAGAGGATACGGTTGTCGCAGGGCGAGCTCCGAAAGACATTTGTCGCTCATGAATGAAGGTGCCATCTCAATGCACCATGCTGCGCCGTGCCCGGATCAGGAAGTCGTTGGCACGCTCATAATCGGGCCGCTCCGGCAGCGTTGTGGTCGCGAAAGCGGCGTCGAACTCCTTGTGCAGTTGCCCGCGCCACGCCTGCACCTCCTCCCACGCCATACGACCCTCGCGGATGGCCAGCAACCTTTCGCGAAAGGCAGCCACCGATACCGGCACGAAGCCATCTCGCAACACGGTAATACCGGACAGGAGCAGGCGGATCAGATGCATCGCATGTTTCGGTTTGATCTTACCCTTGCTTCGCAGATCACGATTCATCTTGTGAAACTGTGACAGCACGTAACCATTGTATGTCTGGTATACCAGCTTTGAGAGAAAAATCTCGCGCAGTTTCAGGAGTTCCTCGCCCAGCGCCTCGGCTCGTTCCACCATAGGCGTGTAGAGACACTCCAGAATACTCGGGTTGGCCTTGAGGGCCAGAACGATGAACTTCTTAAGCTCCCAGTAGCATTCCTGTGTCTCATGGTTCTCCAATTGATCGGGCGTGCCGAAGAGCGACCAGTGCATCTCACAGGGCGCAATGAAAACGCCCCGCCGGTCGGTATCACTGCCTTCCACATCCAATCCATAAGCCCGTGAGCCGATGACACAGCGGTAGATGATCTGGGGATCAGAGCCGTAGTCGACTGCATCTCCCTGCGGTGTCCGCAGGCCCCTGGTCTGGTAAAGACTCAGAACCTCCATCTCACCGGATCGAACGCGAATCTCAACGCCGTCGACGCAGCGCACCCGGCAGGCACCATCTGGATCAACGGGCACGGCGATGACGACGCCGACAATTCCGGCAGGACACAGATCTCCGCCGCCGATCGGGCGCGTCGCGACCTTCGTGACGACCTGCGTGCCAGCCGAAGGGATCGCGATCGGATGCGAAGGACTTACCTCAGCCATCGTCGATATTCCCATCCGTGCGGACGGACCGGTCTCCACCTGCTCGCGGCAAACCGGCAGACAAACGGCGGAACAGACCGCGGCAAGGCAAAAAAGCGGGCGACGCGACTCGAACGCGCAACATCCAGCTTGGAAGGCTGGTGCTCTACCATTGAGCTACGCCCGCGCGCAGTCTGGCGACCGGCCGAATGATAACGCTTCGGTCCCCCGCGTCCAGCAGCGGGCCGGCGCCGCCTTCTCAGAACGTGTGCGTGAATCGCCGAATCAGGGCCGCGGTCGTCAGCAAACCGTCGGTCTTGGCTGAATCCTCGCTCCCTCACGGTCGCGGCTCTGACCAGACGCGGCTCTGTTCAGCAACTGCGACCACCCTCGGCGCTCGGACCCGGACCGGCTCCTGCCTCCATCACGACGGGAAACCCGCGCCGGATCGGCGGGAGTTCGCCTTCGAGCACGCCGCGGATCTTCGGCCACAGCATCATGCCCTCACCGACCATCCATACCTCGAGGGCACAGATGACCAGCCCCGCGACAACCAAGTGATACTGGCTCCGCTGCCACCAGCCGTCGGTGTTAAGGATACCCAATTGATAGAGCATCGCGCTGAACGGCACCACCAGCATCAGCACCGCCGGGCCAGCGATGAACCAGGTGGGCATCTTCCGCCGGGCGAGATAGAAGGCCACGACCATGAAGGCCATCCCGGCCAGGAGCTGGTTGGTGGCCCCGAAGATCGGCCAAAGGGTCAGGCCGCCGGTGCCCATGCCGGCGGCCCATGTGGCTCCCGGCGGCGGAATGGCGGCGACGATGGCGGCGACGACGACGGCAAACAGCGTCGCGCCGTGCTTGGTCATCAGCGGCCGGATGTTCGCCGTGGTTGCCAGTTCTTGGATGACATAGCGCTGAAGCCGCGTGGCGGTGTCGAGCGTAGTGGCGGCGAACGAGGCGACCAGCACGGCCATCAGGGCGATGGCAACCTTGACCGGGATGCCGAGACTGGCGACGAAATTCCCGGCACCTTCGACGAACGCGCCGACTTTCTCGCCAAGTCCTTTGGCTGCCGACCATGATTCGTATCGGTCTTGCCACGCCGCAGCACCGGCGAGTTTGATACTGCCAGTATCGTCAAGACGGATGGCTCCGTTCGAAATACTAAAGGTTCCGCCGCGCGCAATAGTCGTAGCCTTCCGGACAACTTGGACACACGCAGCGCCGTCGGCGTACTGATCCTGAATCCATTGCAGCGATTCATCTGACCAACCCGCTTCGATGCTGAGTGAGTCGAAGCCTTTCTCCGGTGACCCCATGCCCGTTAGGCGATAGCGGTCCGCCTGATCAGCGACCGACGCTCTGGACCACTGCGGGGCAAAGGCAGGAGTCATCGGTACTTTGGAACCAAGCCCCAGCCCCGCGCAGCACGCCAGGATGACCAGTACCGCCAGAAAGCCTTCCGTCAACATCGAGCCGTAGCCGATGAACTGGGCGTCGGTCTCGCAGGCGATCTGCTTGCTGCTCGTGCCGCTGGAAACGAGACAGTGGAACCCGCTGATGGCCCCGCAAGCGATGGTGACGAACAGAAACGGCATGATCGGCGGGGCGCCCGTGACATGGGTCTGAATCGCCGGGGCGACCATGGGTGCCCCGCCTTCGGTGAAGAACGTCGCCGCCCCAATGCCGCACACCAAGAGCAGCAGGCCGAGCAGAAGCTGATAGCTGTTGACGTAGTCCCGCGGCTGGAGCAGCACCCACACCGGCAGCACGCTCGCGAAGTAGCAATAAACAAACAGCGCCAGCGTCCACGAGATGATCGGCGAGATCGTGAAGCCTCCCAACGTGAACGATGGAATCTTGAACTGGAGGACGTCGAACTCCGCCGCCAAGACGACGGCGGCGACCATGATGATCAGCGCCACGAACGCCGGCAGGTGCGGGCTGACACCCTTCTTGTAGATGAGCACGCCGACGACGATCGCCACCGGCATCGCCACCCAGACCGCCAACACGCTCGCCGGATACATCGCGAAGATGCTGGCAATGACCAGCCCGAAGATCGCCAGCACGATCGTCAGGGCCAGGAACAGGATCAGCAGAAACAGAACCTTGACCCGTGGATTGATCAGCCGCCCGGCGACCTCGCCAATGGTCTGCCCGCGGTTTCGGACGCTGACCACGAGGGCGCCGAGGTCGTGGACCGCCCCGATGAAGATGCTGCCGAACAGGACCCACAGCAGGGCCGGCAGCCAGCCCCAGATCACCGCGAGGGCCGGCCCAACGATTGGCCCGGTGCCGGCAATAGACGTGAAGTGATGTCCGAACAGGATTTCCTTGCGCGTAGACACAAAGTCCTGTCCGTCGGCAAGCTGCTTGCTGGGAACAAGGGCGTTCTTGTCGAGCTTGAAGAACTTGCGGCTGAGCCAACGGCCGTAGGTGTGGTAGGCGACGATGTAGAGGACGAAGCTGCCGATGGCGATGGCGAAGGTGAGCATGGGCGTCATGGCTCCTTCAGGGTCGGCTCGCAGGTGTTTGTCGTTGCGGCGCTCGCCGGTAACAGACCGCGCGGGCTGAAGGCCGCGGCTCCATTCGACGTAGGTCGGCGTCAGACAACGAGCGCGGCGATCTTTTCGCTGACAAGGGCCTGGTCGGTCGGGACCATGGTGATGACGTCCCAAGGGCAGATTTGGGCGCACAGCTTGCAGCCGATGCACGTCTGGAGGTCGATCGTGCAAATCCCCATTGCGTAACCCGGATTCAGCGGGTCGCGTATCTTGTCGATGCAGTCGACCGGGCAAACGGCCACGCAGGCGTCGCAGCCGGTGCAGAGGTCCTCATCGAGGATCGCCAGTTGCTTCGGAAGCTTCTTCTTCTTGGCCATCGTTACCCATCGTTTCGCGGTCGGTCGGCCGGCGATACACACGGGGACACCCACGCGGCCGCAAGGTCCAAACCTTCCGAAAAGAAGATAGCCGGTGAAGGGCCGCCGGGCAAGCCGGCGGGATGTTCTCAAGGGCCTTCAGGGGAAGTGCGCGATCGGCGGATTTCGACGGAGGCGGCCGGTTCGTCCTTCGACGCGGTGTGGGATTCGGCATCGCTCTCACTCACGGGCGAGGATTCCACGAGTCGCGGACAGGGGAGCCGGCCAAGCCATCCGTTACCCTTGGCGCGGGTGCTGTCATTCGTGCGACGAGTGCCATTCCCGTTCCCATTCCCGTTGCCGTTCCCGTTGCCCGGGCTGATGTGATGCAGCTTACCGTTGCCATTGCCGTTCCCGTTGGCTCTAGCGGAACGCGCTGCGGCGCCGCGCGCGTGGACGGCAGCCTCGGCGTCCGTCGTCTCGTCGATCTTCAAGACTTCACGGCCGCTCGTAAGATCGTCCGTTTTTACGATCGTGGCGCCCTTCGCTTCCATCTGAGCGATCGCGAGTTCGGCGTCGGGATCACTCCAATGGCCACACGCGTCTCTGACCAGGACGACACGGCGCTGACGAGCCATAAGCGCGAGCACGGCGGCCTTGACGCAGCTTTCGGTGACCACGCCGAAGACGATGAAGTATCGGCTGTGCACCTGATTGATGAGCCGGTCCGCCTTGGGGTTCGAGAGGAAATCGCTGCAGCGCTTCGTGAAAATAACCTGCCGGTACCGCCGCAACGCATCGATCGGAAGATCGAGCGTATTGTCGCCGGGCAGGACGATGCGCCGCGGCAACAGCGTAAAAGGCAGCTTCCGCTGGCCGGGTGTGCGATCAACGCAATACGCCGGCAATCCTGTGTTGTGTTCGCTGGCGCGGTGTGAATCGATGGTTGAGATGACCGGCACCCGACTGATGCGCGCCCAGTTCATCAGGGCGCGGACATGCGGGAGCATCTGATGCCGATTGGCAACCGGCACGGCACCGCGCGGCAACAGGAAGTCGCACTGGGTGTTGAGATCGATCAGGACTCGATCAAAAACAGTGTGGCGCGAAGATACGCTCATTCCCCACTCCGATTTTCCGGCTCTAGCATTGCCGACGTTCCCGCAACAAATCACAGTGCGGAACGGGCAAACCGTCGATTCAGGGGAGAACAACGAGCAGCACGGCGCCGAGATGTTTGTGGTCCTGTCGGTTCCGAATAGATCGGACCGCCGCTTCCGCCTCGCTTCTTTCCCCTGCGACCTGACAATAGTACCCCGCCCGCCACCGGAAATCGAGAGCAAAATCAATAAGACCTCGTAAAATCCCGCTGTCGCCTTCGGGAATCTCCGCCCGTCCGGCCGCCACCGCCGGACTAAGCAACCCCTACATATGGAGCAACTTCTCCATCTTAGCTAGCCCGCCGTTGACAGCTCGCGGCGGAGGTTGACAATCAGGCGGCAAGGCGGCGGCGAACGATGTTCTCGGCTGGAAAAGGGTAGACGGCGTGAGGTGTGTGCGGAGAACAGCAATCACGGGGCACGGCCGTCGAGCCGGACGATGGGCCGTCTGTTTGTTCTCGGTGGCCGTCTTCGGATCGGCCGGTCTGGCTTGCGATGACCTCGACTGGAACTGGGACGCGAGCTGGTGGCGCAAGCCCCGGCGCGTGGTGCGGCCCCGTCGAGTGCGGCCCGTGCAGCCTGCTCGACCCGTGGATCGACCCTCGCCCGTTGAGACAGAGGAACCGATCGTGCAGACGCCGCCAAGACCCCCGCCGCAGGTGAGAACGCCCGAGAATCCTGCCCACCGTTCTCCATTCTACCAATTGTATCTCTTCAGCAGAGACCGCGCGGCCGACGCGAATCGAGGCGACTACCACCTCGTGCTGGAGCACGTGTCGGCCCGATCGTGCGCCAGGCTGCTGGAGACGCTCTACGTCCCCGCGGGCCGGCTGGGAAGCGACACCGAGTCCTACCTGCTCTACGAAGATATGGACGAGTTCGACGCGGCCAAGGCGTTTGCACCAACCGCAGACGTAGAACCCCGCACATCGGCGGACGCGGCGGTCGGACCAGAGGCGTCGTTTCAGGCTGGAATCGCGACCTATTACGGCGTACTGTCCCAAGGCGCACTCGTCACACCCGCGTTGGTCGAGAACTGCGAACGCTACCTGGCCACGGCGGCACAAGCCGAGCACCTCGACGCACGCAAGCGTTGGGCCGCGGCCATCCTGGCCGGCAAGATGGCCTCCGAGTATCGCTTCGACTACGACGCAGCACGGAGCGATTACAGACAGGCGGAGCGGTATGGCAACGAGAGATCGATCGAACAGATGACCGCCCGGTGGTGGCTCGCGGACACCCTCATCCAACAGGGATCACGGCCCGATGCTCGGCCCCTTCTCGAGGCCATCGTCGCCGATGGCGCGAAGTGGAAACAGTCGCAGATTGTGCGACGTGCGAAGGCCTGGTTGGGCAAGAATGAGTGAGGGCTTCCCGGGCGCTACGGCGAACTCGAACCGCGGAGCCGAGCCTGCAGCCCGACCGGCGTGGCGAGAGAGTCGCACGGGTCAGTCGACGGTCGCGACGACGCCGTAGGTCGGCAGTGGTTCGTCGATCGATTCGAGCTGGCGGAGATAGTCGTCGAGCTCGTTTTCGGTAAACTCCTGGAGGAACTCGCGGCGCGCGGTTCTGTTCAGTTCCATGATTCGTTGAATGAGTTCTCGCTTCGACATGGATACACACTCCACGGTTGGGGCGGCGAAATGTTGCAACGGTGTGGGTCGTCTCTCGGCAGGACGCTGCCGGCCGCAGTCTGGTATCGACCGCGACAGAATGGGAGCTTTAGTGGCGCGCAGCCTGGGTCCATGTGACGATTTATCGGTCCCAATCCGACCGCGATGATCGACCACGCGGCCATATTCTTGCGCACCGGCCGCAACTCTCCCGCCCCGTTGCCGATACTGGAACGGCGCAGGAGCCGGACCCGATGGCAAACGTCAAACACAACGGAACTTCAACGGCCGACTCTCGACCGGACACTTCGAGCGATTCGATGCCTGCGATCGGGTCGGCACACCCGGGCGTCAGGCACGCATCCAAGAAGCAGGCCCGCCGCCAGTTTGACTCCTGGGCACACTCCTACGATCGCTCCATCGTCCAGCACCTCTTGTTCCAGCCGTCTTACCGCCTGTTCATGGAAGAGTTGTATCGCTGGCGCCGCGATGAAGCCACGCCGTTCGACCTGCTCGATATCGGATCGGGCACGGGAACGTGGCTCGCCTGGGTCGCGGGGAGCGTGCTCCCGTCGCGACAACTTATCGGGCTGGACTATTCCGCCAACATGTGTGCAGTGGCAGCCGCCAAGGCCCGCAGGATCGGAGAGGATGCACCGCACTTCGTCAACGGGGACGCCGAACACCTGCCCTGTCCCGACGCATCGTTCGATGTCGTAACATGCAGCAATTCCTTCCACCACTATCCCCATCAGGGCGCGGCCGTCCGCGAGATGCGACGCGTGCTCCGGCCGGGTGGACGGCTGATGATCATCGACGGGTTCCGCGACAACGTTATCGGATGGGTTCTGTTCGATGTCTTCATCGAAAAGGCGGAGAGCCGGCCGGGGGCGCCGGTGCACCACGCCTCGTGGTCGAAGATGAAGAGCTACTTTGAGGCGGCGGGGTTCCGCGATATTCGTCAGGCCAAACGAAGCATCTGGGCCCCCATCTTCCTCACGTGCGGCACGGCTTGAGACGGCCATCTGGCGCGGCCGCGCCGCGGTGCGGTGCGGTGCGCGACTGTTCAGGCAGGCTAAGTGCGCGGTTGCAGCGTCGACCCTTGTGGCCGACGTCGCCCGCCCAGTGGCTTCTCGTCCACCAACATCGCTCACGGTGATCCGGTGCATGACGCCTAGCAACTGATCGCGTATGCTGTGATCGCCCTGTCACGCTTGGATTGGCGGGAGGTGTGGGCATAGATATCTCTCGCATTTTCAGAAGCAATACACCGGCGGGACGCCGATGCTCCCCACCCAATGAGGCGTGACAGAGCACTGGCGTACTCGGAGACAGACCGATCGCCCGTGGAAGGAGCCGTCGTTGTCCGGACCGACCGCGCACGAAAAACAGGTGGCCGACCTGCAAACCGTTCTGGCCGTATCGCGAGACCTCGCCGCGACCACCGAGCTGCAGCCGCTGTTGAGCAAGGTCGAACAGGCCGCCCGCAGCGTCCTCAATTGCGAGCGAGCCACTGTTTTTCTCTATGATGCCGACCGGGAAGAATTGTACAGCCGAATGGCGACGGGCGTGGACGAAATCCGCTTCAGTGCCTCACGCGGGATCGCCGGCGAGGTCATCCGCACGGGCCGTGTCATCAACGTGCCGGATGCCTACGCCGATGGCCGGTTCAATCCTGAGATCGACCGGAAGACCGGTTTCCGAACGCGCAATCTGCTGTCATTCCCGTTGATCGGCTTCGACAATTCGACGATCGGCGTCCTTCAGGTGTTGAACAAGACCGCAGGTGAGTTCGACCCGTGGGATGCGGACTTGGTCCGGACCTTCGGGGCACAGGTCGGCGTCGCAGTGCAGCGGCAGATGCTGCTGGAGCAGTACGCCGAGAAGCAGCGCCTCCAGCGCGATCTCAACATCGCCCGGGACATTCAGCAGGGCCTGCTCCCCACCGAACCGCCGGACATCGACGGCTTTGACATCGCGGGTTGGAACACCCCCGCCGACGAAACCGGCGGCGACTGCTTCAGCTATCTGTCGCTCGATCGCGGCCAACTGGCCGTCATCCTCGCCGACGCCACCGGCCACGGGATCGGTCCCGCACTGGTTATCGCCGAGTGTCGGGCACTCTTTCAGGCGATCGTCTCCGTCACCGACGATCTCGCTACCCTCGTGACGCGTGTCAACAATCTACTGGTCGCCGATCTGCCCGGAGATCGCTTCGTGACGGCATTCTTCGGCCTGCTCTCGCCGGACGATGGGGCGCTGAGCTATCTGAGCGCCGGGCAAGGGCCTTTGTTCAAATACACCGCCGCCACCGGCCACGTCGACGAACTGCCGGCCGGCGGCCCTCCGCTCGGGATCCTCCGCGACGCGCCCTATGCACCGCCGGATCGCTGGGCCATGCAACCGGGTGACATGATGGTTCTCGTAACAGACGGTTTCTTCGAATGGGCCGACCGCACCGCACGGCAGTTCGGAACGGAGCGGTTGGCCAAGGTCATCGTGGAGCACGACCACCGCCCCGCCGCTGAGATCATTCAATGCCTGCACGAAGCCGTTCTGCGCTTCGCCGACGGGACGCCCCAAGTAGACGACCTCACGGCGGTCGTGATCCGGAAGCGATAGCGACAGACTCTTGCCGTGGTCCTTTCCGATGCAGCAAAGCGGGCTGCATGACTCACGACCGATCACCTGTGCCACCAACGTCCCGCAGCGTCTCCCCTTGTGGACGACGTTGTGTGCCACGTCGGGGACAAGCCCCAACGCTACGGGCTGTCACAACGAGGCCGGTCTGCCGCTGAGATATACCGGCTAGCTTCGCACTCCCGCGCGGGCCTTCGTCCGACTCCGCGATTTCACCGAAGACCGTCGCCCGACGGCCGACTTGGACATCGACTTGGGTCTGGAAGGCGTGGCCTGTCGAGCAGGCCGCTTGGACTTGGACTTGGACCGGGCACTCGTCCGAGCCTTCGGTCTTGACCGGGGCTTCGGCTTCGTTCGCATTCCGGTTCCTGTTGATCGGGCACGGCCGCCGGTCGGCCGAGATCCGCCGGGCCGCGGACGCGACCGCTTGGGGGCCGAGTCCGCTATCACCGCCTGGGCCGCCGCCAACCGAGCGATCGGAACCCGGAGAGGCGAACAACTGACATAGTCCAGGCCGGTGTCGTGAAAGAACCGGACCGACTCGGGATCGCCGCCGTGCTCGCCGCAAATTCCGACCTTGAGATTCTTTCTCGCCTTGCGACCGCTCTGCACCGCGCCGCGCACCAGGACACCGACGCCGTCGCGATCAATCGTCTGAAAGGGATCGTGCGCGAAGATGGCGGCCCGCTCAGCATTCACATAGTCCGGCAAAAACCGGCCCGCATCGTCGCGCGAAAGCGCCATAGCCAGTTGCGTCAGGTCGTTCGTGCCGAAGCTGAAAAACTCCGCCGTCTCCGCCATGCGCCCGGCCGTGATCGCCGCCCGTGGCGTCTCGATCATGGTTCCGACCAGGTACTTCAGTTTGACACCCGCGTCCCGAAGCACGCCCTCGGCCACCGTCCGCGTGCGGTCGACCAGGATCTGCAGTTCGCGAGCATCGATGCAGAGCGGGATCATGATCTCCGGCGCGACCTTGACGCCGCGATGGCGGCACTCGACCGCCGCCTCGATGATCGCCCGCACCTGCATCTCCAGGATCTCCGGATAGCTGATCGCCAGCCGGCACCCACGATGCCCCAGCATGGGATTGGTCTCGTGAAGCTGGTCAATCCGCCGCTGAATCTCGCGGAAGTCGATATTGAGCTTGCCGGCCAGTTCGCGCTGCTGGGCCTCATCGTGAGGCACGAATTCGTGCAACGGAGGATCGACCAGCCGGATCGTCACCGGCCGGCCAGCCATCGCCTCAAAGATGCCGATGAAGTCTTGGCGCTGAAACGGCAGCAGCCGATCGAGCGCCGCCCGCCGGGCATCCTCGGAATCCGCGACGATCATTTCCTGCATCGCGAGGCGCCGCTCTTCGGTATCAAAGAACATGTGCTCGGTGCGGCACAGCCCGATCCCCTCGGCGCCCATCTTGACAGCCAACTCGGCGTCGAAGGGCGTATCCGCGTTCGTCCGCACCCGGAGCCGACGCCGCGTGTCGCACCATTTCATCAGGACGTCAAACTCTTCCGGCATCGTTGGTGTGACGAGCGGCACCTCCCCCTGGTACACCGAGCCATCGCCGCCATCCAGCGCCAACCAGTCGCCCGCGGAGATCGTCCGCCCCCCCACATGCATACAACCGGCCCCGTAATCAATATCGAGGGCGTCGCATCCGACGATACAGCATTTGCCCCAGCCGCGCGCCACCACGGCCGCGTGGGACGTCTTACCCCCCGTCGCAGTCAGAACGCCTTCCGCTGCGTGCATTCCTCCCACGTCTTCCGGGCTGGTCTCTTTCCGAACCAGGATGACCCTCTTGCCGTCGGAGGCCATGCGTTCGGCCTCCTCCGCGTTAAAGGCCACCTGCCCGCACGCCGCACCCGGCACCGCGTTGATGCCTTTCGCCAACCGCCGTTGGTCGAGCAAATCCGACTCATACGCAGGGTCGATCACCGGATAGAACAGGCGTTCGATATCCGCCCCTTTGATCCGCAGAATCGCCTGGTCCTTCGTCAGAGCCGGCTTCGTGGCGGCGATCGCATAACGCTTCGGGAGATAACCCCTCTTGACCAGCCGCTGGGTCTCCGCTTTCGTCACCAAGGGTCGCGTGGCCTGATCAATGGCGATCTTGAACGTGGCCGTTGGCGTCCGTTTACCCGATCGGCATTGCAGGATGTACAACTTGCCACGCTCGACGGTGAACTCTACGTCCTGCATGTCCTTGTAATGGGTCTCCAGCATCACGCGGACGGCACAGAGCTGGTCGTAGACCTCGCGGTTTCGGTCGGCAAGTTCGTGCAGGCGGATCGGCGTGCGGATTCCCGCGACGACATCTTCTCCCTGAGCGTTCATCAGAAGATCGCCGTAGTACACGTTCTCCCCGGTGTTCGGATCTCGGGTGAAGCAGACTCCGGTTCCGCTGTCTTCACCCATGTTGCCGAACACCATCTGGCAGATTGACACCCCCGTGCCCAACAGACCCTCGATCCGCTCGACCTCGCGGTACTTGATCGCCTTGTCGGCCATCCATGACTCGAAGACGGCCGTGATCGCCCCCAGGAGCTGCTCCCACGGATCCTGCGGAAACTCCCGTCCGGTCTGTTCGCGATAAAACGTCTTGAACTCACCGCACAGAGTTCGGAGGTTGTCGGTCGTCAGCTCCGTGTCATGGGTCAGGTACAGCCGCTTTTTCATGGCGGCCAGTTTCTCTTCGAGAATCTCCTTCGACAGCCCGACGACGACCGTCGAATACATCTGTATCAAACGCCGATACGAATCCCACGCGAACCTCGGATTGTGCGTGCGCCGAGCCAACCCCTCGACGGAGGCGTCGGTCAACCCCAGATTCAGAACGGTCTCCATCATGCCCGGCATCGACACCGCCGCGCCCGATCGAACCGAAACCAAAAGCGGATCGTCCGCCTCACCCAGACGCTTGCCGCACACCTTCTCAAGGCGCGTCAGGTTCCGCCGAACCTGCTGTTCCAAGCCGGCCGGCCACCGGCGATCGCCGTTATAAAACCGCTTACACGCCTCCGTCGAAATCGTGAAGCCCCCCGGCACCGGCAGGCCGATGTTCGTCATCTCCGCCAGCCCGGCCCCCTTGCCGCCCAGCAACGCCCGCTGCCGGCCGCTTCCCTCGGCCTTCCCACCGCCGAAAAAATACACGAATTTTGTCGCCATCCTGGTCACTCCTTGCATCATCAGGTCGTCACTGTCGCTACTCGAACCATCCGTGTCTTCACGGGCCGGAAAGCCTTCGCACCGAAGACAACGAGAACCACCCGCGTATCACTCTAAATGCTCGCCGTCGAGCTGTCCATCCGATCGGACAAGGGCGTTCCCGACACATAGCCGTGCTGGACGGGCAATCCCGTGCTGGCCCACGAATCCCGTGCTGGACCGAGAGTCTCTTCTCGGTCCCAACCGAATGGGAATCCTCCCATGTAACAGTCCAGCGGGGACAGCTATCGGGGAAACAGGAAGAGATCCCTGAGGGAGACGGGAACGAGAAGGGATTCTCGTTCCAGCGGGCAGCGGGATTCTCGCTCCAGCGGGCAGCGGGATTCATGTTCCAGCGGGCAGCGGGATTCATGTTCCAGCGGGCAGTGGGATTCATGTTCCAGCGGGCAGTGGCACACACGTCGCGGCCCGCCGCGCGGATCACGTCGCTCTCTTGTTCGCCGCGCCGTCACCGCCATCCGCAGACGATGGAGTGGAAGGTATCCCCCCGCTCTTCATAGTTTCTGAACATGTCGAAACTCGCGCAGGCGGGGCTTAGCAATACGATATCCCCGGGGCGGGCCAGTCGGCGAGCCGCCTCCACGGCGGCGGCGAAGTCGTCGACACAGACTGTCTCCGGCGTGTCCGCCGGACCGCGACTGTCCGCCGCGGCTCGCAGCGCCGCGCCGATGCGGTCCCGCGTCGCCCCCAAACAGACAACCGCCTTCGCTCCACCCACCAGCGTTTCGGCCAGCGTTCGGAACGACACGCCCTTGTCCGATCCACCCACAATCATCACGACCGGTCGGTCGAAGGCCGCCATCGCCGTCACCGCCGCCGCGGGCGTCGTGGCCTTCGAGTCGTTGTAGTAGGCCACGCCCTCATGCTCGGCCACGAATTGCAGCCGATGGGGCAGACCCCGAAAAGCGGCCAGGGCGCCCAGCGCCCGCGTCTCGTCCACGCCGAGAACCCCTGCCAGCGTCAGGGCCGCAGCGGCGTTGAGCAGGTTGTGCCGGCCCGGCACCGCCAGCACAACGTCGTCATAAACACGCACGTCCGGCGTCTCCGCCACGGTCGACTCGATGTGCAGGCTCCGCCCCGTCGGAGCGACGCCAAAGCGATGAATCGGACGCCGGCCATCGACATCGTCCAACTCCGGCGGCAGGCCCGGCTCGAGCGGCACGGCGACGGCGTCTCCCGACCGCTGAAACCGATAGATGTTCGCCTTGGCGGCCGCATAGGCCCGCATCGTCCCGTGCCGATCGAGGTGGTTGTCGCCAACGTTCGTGATCAGGGCGATGCCCGGGCTGCGCCGAACGGCCGCGGCATCTTCCAATTGGAAACTCGACAGCTCCAGCACCACCACGTCGTCCGGCCGCATCGCATCCAAATCGAGTAGCAGGGACCGACCGATGTTCCCGCCAAGCCAGACCCGGCCGAAGGACCGCTCCGGCAAGCCTGACGCCGCCTCCAGGATCGCCCCCAGCATCGCCGTCGTCGTGCTCTTGCCCACGGTGCCCGTGATGCCCACCATCTTCGCCGGACACCGCTCCAGAAACAGATTCATCTCGCTCGTCCAGGGGATTCCGCGTCGCACGGCCGCCTGGAAGAATAGAGACGCGGACTTGTTCACAGCCGGATTGACCACTAGCAGATCGCAGTCCCGCAGATCGGCCTCATCGTGCCCACCCAGCCGGAACGCGACGTCCAATCCATGTAGCGCGGCGACGCTCTCGCTCAAGTCTCGTTCGGACGCCAGGTCGGTCACCCGAACGTGGGCCTCCTGTTCGCACAACCACCGCGTGACGCCGATGCCGCCGCCGAACCGCCCCAGCCCCATCACGAGTATATGTTTGTCTCTAAAAGAGGTGACCGCCCTCGCCGCAGATTCCGACATGTTTTGCCGCCCTACGCCCGTTTCGTCCGCGGACCGATGTCGGGACGGAACTGCATGCCCTCGAACCCGATTCGCCCCATGGCCTCGTATGCTCGCTCCCGCGCGGCCGCCGGCGACACCCCCCGCGCCGTCACCCCAAGCACGCGGCCGCCGGCCGTCACGACCTTCTCGTCGCGCCGCGCTGTGCCCGCATGAAACACCGCGACCCCGTCCACCTCCGCCGCCGCATCCAACCCGCCGATCACCTGGCCGCATTCGTACGCCGCCGGATATCCCTCCGACGCCGCCACCACACACACCGACGCGCCGTCTTCCCAGTCCAGCCGGATATTATCAAGACACCCGTCGACGGTCGCGTTGAGTGCCTCCGACAGGTCGCTCCTCAGCCGCACCAGCACCGCCTGGGCTTCGGGATCACCAAACCGACAGTTAAACTCCAGCACGCGCGGCCCGCCGCTCGTCACCATCAGGCCCGCGTAGAGCACCCCCCGATAGGTTACGCCCTCACGCTTCAACCCGTCCACGATCCGAACGAACACTTGTCGCTCGATCATCGACAGATCATCGTCGCTTAACACTTCTGACGGGCTGTACGCCCCCATGCCGCCGGTGTTCGCACCCGTGTCGCCCTCGCCGATCCGCTTGTGATCCGAGGCCGTTTCGAGCATGTAAATGTTGCGGCCGTCCACGAGGGCCATCACGCTGACTTCCGGGCCGGTCAACCGCTCTTCGATGACGACCCGCTCGCCCGCCGCGCCGAGCGTCCGCCGAATCATCAGGGCTTCCAACGTGGCAACGGCGTCATGTGGATCGTCATGCACGAACGCCCCCTTGCCCTTCGCCAACCCGGCCGCCTTGACCACCAGACCGGTTTCGCGCGTCAGCACATATTCCCGCGCCAGGTCGTAGCCGCGTTTCATGTCACGTGGAACGGCCTCATCACGCCCCTCACCCGCCTGCCGGCGATGGGCCAGCTCCTGTTCGGTCGGACCGAACACCCGGGCCTCGGCCGTCGGCACACCGCATTCGCGCATCAGCTTTTTGGCAAACGCCTTGTCGCCTTCCAGCCGGGCCGCCGCCGCCGTGGGTCCGAAGATACGCAGGCCCGCCTCTTGGAAGCGATCGACGATCCCGTCGCACAGCGGCTCCTCCGGTCCGACAACCGTCAGGTCCATGCGCTCCCGCTTCGCAAAGTCCAGAAGGCCGTCGATGTCGTTGGCGGCTATGTGGACATTGTGCGCCACAGTCGCCGTGCCGGCGTTGCCCGGCGCGCACCAGACCCGCGCGGTCTCCGCCAGCTTCCAACACAGCACGTGCTCGCGCCCCCCGCCACCCACCACCAAGATCTTCATAACGCCACTCTCGCCACCCACGCCACCGTCACGAACCGTGCCGGTGACACCATACAACACGGACCTGCCGCGCCAAGCCGCGAACGTCCTTCACTCCGGCTCCGCGACTTCGACGTCGCGTCGCCGCTCGACGGTCCACAAGTCGGACTCGTATCGGGTCAGCAGTCGCCGCGCCAATGCGATCGTCTCGGCCGGCCACACAGCCGGACACAGCGTCCATCCCAATTGCCGCTCCAGTGCCGGCACCAGCCGCGCAACCGCGCCGGCGAGATCGATCGAATCGTCCAGCCTCGACCAAGTCGCGCAACCCTGCTGATCGAAACGACTGGCCAGCATGATCGACCCATGTTGGAGAATGGCGGTCTGCGTCCGCCGCTGAGCCGAGCCTGCAATCTTGGCCAAGCGTGACGGATCGTCTGTCTCCTCGACGCAGACGTCCTGCGCATGACGCCGGTCGAAACAGAAGAACGGACCGCGATGCGACGACTCGCCGCAGGCGGCGCCACCCTCCCCCACCAGCCGAGCCCCGTGGCCGACAGCCTGGATGATCGCCCGGTGTACGCGCCGATAGAGATCGACCGGCCGCCCGCACACCAGCGCATGTGATGCCGGCAGGACAATCGAATACGTCACTTCCAGATCATGGAGAATCGCTCCGCCGCCCGTCGTGCGCCGAACCACCGGCAGCTCGCCCGCCGGTGACGACAGATTCTCATAGTCCGCGAAAGTCTGGAAATACCCCAGCGAGATGGTCGGAGAAGACCACGCGTAGAGGCGAACGACCGGCTCAACCTCCGAACTGGGGCAGGCTTGGAGCAGGGCCTCGTCCCGGGCCATGTTCTCCGGGCCGGTCAGGGCAGGATCAATCAACAAGTGGGCGGAACTCACCCGTGCGATTCTACCGCCGTTGACCGATCCGTGCGCATGGACGACGCGTCGCGATCGATGGCCGCGATCCCCCACCGCCGCTCCGGCGTCAGTCTCGACGGCCGTATACCCACGCGATATCGAGGCCGGCCCGCCGGAACGTGTAGACGGGTTTGAATGAGGCAGCGAGCAGATCGTCGGGCGGAGCGTCCGGGGCGCAGCCCCCATAACCCAGGCGGTTGTTGATGTGAACGAGGACATAGTCGGCGTCGCGAATGGACGGAGGCGGAGGAATCCGGTCGGTGTTGAGCGAAAGCCCGCGACGTGTGAGGAGGTACGGCGGGTCCGTCGGCAGCAGCCGGTCGATGATGGGGTCTTCCCAGAGATAGCTGACCACGCGATCGCCGGGGTGGGCATGCCGGTTGCACCAACGGATCAGCGACTCGACGCCGTCGCTGGGAGTCTGGATGAGGTTGCGATAGCCGCGGGACTCGGCGCCGAGCCAGCGGTCGCCGACCACGGCATAGCCGTAGAGATGGTAATCGGGGTGTATCCGTCCAACGGCCACGAACAGATGGAGGATCATGACCCCGACGAGAACGCTCCATGCGGCCGCGACCCTTGTGTCCCACGCCCGCAGCCGCCGACCAGTGTGAACGACGAAGGCGGCGGTGAGCACCATGATCAGGGGATAGACGGCCATGAGATAGAACGTCTGCCGCAGCGGCAGGAGGCACAGGCCGGCGACGTGAACGGCAACCGCCACGGCCGGGAGGCGCCAGCCCGGGTCCTGCGGGGCACGGAAGATGGCGAACAGGAGCGCGGCGGCCGTCACGATTCCGAGGGGCACGGTCAGCTTGATCAGGACGATGCCCGAATAGAGGCGAAGATGATCGGCGAGATGGGCCATCGGAACCGCGCCGTCCCAGCGGAGTCCGCGACGAAGGATTTCACGCGCGATCTCGGGACGGATCAGGTGCACGGGCATGAGGGCGAAGAAAGTGACAGCCGCGAGAGAGATCGTCGCGACGTAGGCCTGCCGGCCGCGCGCGGGCAGAAGCCGGTTCCGCAGAATCAAGACAACAATAGCTATCCAGACGGCGAGAAGGGCTGCCCAGCCGACGGTGGCGACCCGCCGGGCCGTCTCCGGCGTCAGTACGAGCCTCCCGGCGGCCAGCGCTCCGGGAAGCGCCGCGAGAATGATCAAGCCGACGCCGGCGATGAGCAGGTGCCGGACCAGACGGTGTGCCTTCGCTGTCGCGCCATCGGCAGCCGATCGAATGGGAAGCGTGCGCGACAGAACCGCATAGATGAGCACGAGGCTGACGGCATGGAGCTTCGCTCCGACGGCCAGGGCCGTGAACACCGCGCACGCGAGCCAGCGTGCGGACGACGGTCTGCGGCCAAGCGCGACAAACGCCCAGAGCGCGAGCGTCATGAAACAGGCGACGAAGACATCGCCCTCGGTCATCGCAATCCGGGCAAAGCTGAGAAAGTACGGCGAGAACGCCAGCAAGACAGCGGCGAGGGCGCCGACCATCGAGCCGAAGAGCGATCGGGCCAGCGCGAACGTGGCCAGAATCGTCAGGGCGGCGACGGCCACACTCACGGCCCGCATGACGACCAGATCGTCACGGCCGGTCAGGGCGAAGACCGCCGCGTTGACGTACATGGGCAGACGCATCTGCGAGCAATCAAGGGGCGGCTGCTCGCCGCTGAGGGGATGGTGCTGGAGGCCGACGGCGATGTCGTGGTCGATCGGCTCGTCCCAGGCGGTTTCGAGGTGCCGGGCAGCATGAAGCGAAATCGTGGTGGACACAACGACCGCGACCAGCACAACGGCGGCAGCGACGCGGCCGGACCCTTGAGAATCAGCGTTGGACGGTCGAGGTTGCCACCGTGCGATGCGCATTCTGGCATTCAGGCGTGGGTCAGGGCCGTGATGCGATGGCCTGAGCCAACGGGTTGACCACGAGGGGAACGACCCGATCGGCCGCCCACTCGTCGGCGCACTCGGTCATTTCCGTGTGGGCCTCCTCGAGCGAGCGGGTCTCGGTGAATCCCCAGTAGCGGCGAACGGTCAGGAAGACGCTGAGCGGCTGCGTTTCAAACTGCTGAGTGCGAACCTCGAACGTGGACGTCCGGCTCTTGACCTCGATGTACACCTGCATGTCACAGTGTTCGCTGACCGACATCCCGAGGAACGGCTGCACGTCGATGGTGTGGCGGACGGAATCGCAGGAAAAGAGGCTCGCCAGCGGCCCGTCGCCATAAAGGGCGTCGGCGACCAACTGGTCGTGGTTGCCGCGGTATTCCAGGTCGAACTCGTACACCACCTCAAGATGGTCGTAGTCAAGTTCGCCGAGGGTCAGGTGAAAAGGGGCCATCTTGAGCACGGTCCGCCCGAAACGCCGGGCCTCGTCCGGTGACGGCGGATTGTGATAGCCCAGCCGAACCGCGGCGTCGTCGAGGCGAAGCCATCGGCGCGGGCCGCCGTCGGCCTCGTTCTCCTCCAGGATGAGCGTGCCGTCGTCGCGCCGGCGGAGCCGCCTCATGCCGGGAAACTCGCGTTTCACGCTGTCAAAAAAGTGTAGGACGGTCTCACGCTGTGTCGCCAGATCGAGCTTGAGGAAAAGGCGCGCGGCCACGTGAAAGTCGTCGCAGTAGGCTCCAAATGCCAGGCTCATCGGCGTACTCCCCAAGCGCGCCCCCGCGGGACAGCGCCTTCACTTTTTCATTATGTCGGCGAAGACCCGCGATCGCAAGCACCCCGATGAGAGCCGCGCCCCAATCAGAGCCGCGATCTGATGAGAGCCGCGACCGTGAGGGAGCGGGGAGCCCATGAGAACCGACTGTGTCCTGACGAACGCGGCTCCGATTCGACACGACCCCATGAATTCGACACGACTCAATGAACGGGGAGCATCGGCGTCCCGCCGGTGTACTTCCTCTGAAGGTGCGTGAGCGATCTCGCCCACACCGTGCGCCCGCTCCGAATGTGATAGGACGTTAGAAATTGCTCCACCGAACGGCGTTTGCGGCCAGGTGATAGCGTCGAAGCCAATAGAGGCAGATCGCGGCCGAGCCGAAGAGAAACGCGGCCGGCTCAGGCGGCATCCGGAGAAAGCCGACACCGACCCAACGACCGAGAAGGTTGGACATCCAGTCTTCGTACTGGACGAACGTCGAGACCAGCACGCCGTCGCAGAGACACAGCACCCAGAGCCACGCGGCCTCGTAGTGGACGACCTTCGCCACCTGGGCCGAGTCCGGCAACGCGCCGACGGTGATCCACCACGAGACGGCCACGGCAGCGACGAGGCGATGCACAGACCATGCGACAAGGGGAATGCCGAGGCCCACCAGAAACGGGACACCGCACAAGATTCCGATGTCTTCGACCTGCCCAAGCAGCAACAGCACCGTCCACAAGGCCGCGACCAAACCAATGGCCAGCAAGTGAAAGCCGGCGAAACGTCGTGACAGTTCGCTCGGTGTGCGAACCTTCAATCGTCCATAAAAGCGGGCCGGCGATCGAATCACGGCGAAGGAAGTCCTGAGCCATGCGAGCGCGGCGGGGCGGGTTTCCCACGCTGCGCCCGGGCGCCGCAGGTCCGGGGTCAGCGACGCGTCGATGGCCAGCCCGCACTCCGGGCAGCGGCCGTTGGCGGGTCGGTGCGTAAGGTCATAGCCGCAGCCCTCGCAGCAAGGGTGCGGGGCGGCGCTACACGCTTCGCCGGCCGAGGCCGCCGCCGCCCATGTCAGCCACAGGAGGAACACGCACAGGCTCGCCAGAATGGCGATGAGATAGATAAAAAAAAGGCCATCGATTACGTCTGCTAGTCGCCCGTAAGTGTCTACATTTGAGAGGGCTACGCCGCTGCCGTAGAAGATCAGCACGAGCAGATCGAAGAGGCCGAGGCCGGCCGTCATCGCGCGAAACGATCGTGCAAACGAAGCCCGCACGGAGCCGCCGCGATGGACGGTCGGCAGGAACAACCACGCGCCGATGGCCATGACCGCGGGCAGGAGGACCAGGACCGATAGGAGAATCCATTCCACCGGGCCGATGACGCCGTAGCGATGCCATCGTGCCCAGACCTCAAGGAACGAGCGGTGGGCGACGGCCGGACCCGATGTGCTCCAGTCGCGTGCGATCGAGGCATCCCACATCGCCAGAACGAGTATGACGGCCGCCAGCGCCGCTGCTCCAACGCCATAACATGCCCAGAACACCCGGCGCCGAGCCGCCGCCAGGGTCGACGCGGCCTGAGTTGGATGGAAGATGCCGATCCACGGCGCGAGCAGCACGGCCGGCCACGACGGCGGCGGACCGCGCTCGACGGGCGCTTCGGTTGGCGTGTCTTCGACGTCCATGGTCTGCGGGCTCATCGGCTGCACTCCGCGCCCGAAAGCGAGTATCATCGACGATCGTGTGCGGGGTCAACCACAGGGGCCGTCCGGCACGAACGCGGCGGCCCGGCAGTCAATGGCGAGGAGACGGCGAACGATGGCGTCTATTGTGGAGTGTGTTCCGAACTTCAGCGAGGGCCGGCGGCCCGAAGTCGTGGATCAGATCTGTGCGGAAATTACCGCCGTGCCGGGCGCCAGACTGCTCAGCAAGGAGATGGACGCCGACCACAACCGGGCCGTCGTGACGTTCATCGGCTCTCCGGACGCCTGCGCCAGGGCGGCGGCGGCCGCGTGCGCCAAGGCCGCCGAGCTGATCGACCTGAACCACCACGAGGGCGAACACAAGCGGATGGGCGCGACGGACGTCATCCCGTTCGTGCCGGTGCAGGGCGTGACGATGGAGGCGTGCGTCGCACTCGCGAATCGCGTCGCACAGGAGATCAGCCGGCGGTTGAACATCCCGACGTTTCTGTACGAGCACGCGGCGACCGACCCGGCGCGGCAGAACCTGTCGAAGATTCGCGGCAAGGGCTTTGAGCAGATGCGCGACGAGATCGGCACGGCGCCGGTCAAGACACCGGATTTCGGGCCGAAACAGGTCCATCCCACGGCCGGCTGTACGGCGGTCGGAGCGCGGGACTTCCTGATCGCGTACAACATCTACCTCGACACCGACAACAACGACATCGCCAAGGCCATCGCCAAGAGCATCCGGCTTTCGAGCGGCGGCTATGCCTTCTGCAAGGCGGCCGGGTTCGAGATCAAGGAGCGGCAGTGCGTCCAGGTGTCGATGAACCTGACGAACCCGGCCAAGACGCCGCCCTACCGCGTCTTCGAAACGGTCAAACGCGAAGCGGCGCGTTACGGCGTGAACGTCACGAGCAGCGAAGTCGTGGGGCTGGCGCCGCTGTTCGCCATCAGCGACGTGGCGGAGTTCTACTTGCAGATCGAAAACTGGGACGCCTCACAGATCATCGAGACCGCGCTTCTCGAGACGGAGACGACGGCGGGCTTCATCGAGGCGCTCTCGTCGCGGCGCCCCACACCCGGCGGAGGAAGCGCCAGCGCCCATGCCGGGGCGTTGGGCGCAGCCCTGGTGGCCATGGTCGGCCGATTGAACGACAAGAAGGATGGGACGCCGGGCAAGCTCCACGACTCGATCGAGCCGGCCGACGCCCTGGTGGGCCGGCTGAGCAGCCTGGCCACCGAGGACGCGGCGGCCTTTGACGCCGTCGTCAAGGCCTGGAGGTTGTCGGACGACGACGCCGACAAGGATCGCATCAAACAGACGGCGCAGATCGGCGCGGCGGAGGTGCCGCTCGAGACGATGACGAAGGCCTGTGAGGTCATGAAGCTGGCACAGGCGGCCCTCGAGACATCGAAAAGGAACTGTGCCTCGGACGCGGGCGTCGCGGCCATCCTCGCCCACGCCGCCCTCGAGGGCGCCCGTCTCAACGTGATGATCAACCTCCCAGACATCGTGGATGAAACCAGACGAAACGAACTGAGGTCTGCAGCGGATCGGTTGCGGGCCGAGGCCCGGGCCATCCGCGAGACGATGGACGCCGCGCTCGACGCCGGTTTCAAGTAGGGTCTCCGCAATTGCCGAGAGCGCGTGCCCGCTGCCGGCACGTGGAGCAACATGTCCCATCGCATTGCGTGGCTGGTGGCGATCTGGACGTGCCTTGTGCTCGCCGCCGCGACGATGTTGCTGTGCGCCGCGCCGGGCGGAGGGCACTCCTCCGTGCTGCAACGCCCGCCCCTGTCTTACATCGCGCCCGTCCTGACGGTTCCGATCGTTATGTCCCACCCAGCGGACCTGCGAGCCTATGCCCTGCCCGTCGGACTGGCCGGCCTTCTCCTGCTGATCGTGGCGGCGCCCCGGCTGTTCACGTCGAGACCGCCGCACGGCCCCGCTCCGGATGGTTCCGGGCGGATCCGAATCGCGTGCGCCCCCGAGTGGCTCGGAGCCGCCGTTCTCGTCATCGCGTTGGCCTCGGCCTTCGTCAACGGAACATGGGAACTGTCCCGTGGATGGCTGTTCCATCTCGCCGTCGCGCTGGGGTGGGCCTTTATGGTCGCGCGCTTGGCATCGCGGAGCGCGGTCCGGCGGATTCTCACCGGCGTGTGCCTCATTGCGGTGATCGCCACGGTGCTGAGCCTTCTGCATCGCCAGATCATGGGCATCCGCAGCGTGCGATGGCCGGTCGGACCGATCACGATCACGGCGGCGTTGGGAGCGATCTGGACCACCGCAGCAGTCGCCATGCTCAGCCGACATGTGTGGCGACAAAGCACGACGACGAGGCGACGTCCGCCGGATCGCCGGACGCTGCTGACCGGCATGGCACTGCTTCTCGCCGTTGCGTTAGTGTACGTTTCCGGTCGACGTGCGGGCTGGTTGGGACTGGCCGGAGCGGTCGTTCTGATCGCGGTCCTCGGCGTAGTTCGGCGTTATCGACAGAGGTCTGTTCGTATCGCGGTGGTGGCAGCAGTCATGGGACTCCTGTCGCTGGCCTTCATCTGGGCATGGGAACAGGCGCGGGACCCGCGACGCGAGATCGGAGGCTCGGTCGCCCTCCGGCTGACACGCTGGACGCACACAGTCGAACGGCTGGCGGACCGGCCGCTGCTCGGATTCGGGCCGGACCAGTATGTGTGCGAAATGACGACGGTCATGGCACCGCTCAAGGCCGAGACACCCCAAGTCCTGCACGGCGAGATCGTGCTGGCGGCCCACAACGAGTGGCTCCAAGCCGCGTTTGAACTCGGCGTCCCCGGCGGCGTGCTCTATCTGGCCATCCCCATCGCGGCGATTCTCCTCGCCGCGCGAACGTGGTTCCGTGACCCGAGCCTCGAGCGCCGGACACAGGCCGCGGCCATCGCCGCCGCGCTGGCCGCCATCGTCATCATGGAGTCCGTCAGCATCAATCTCCGCAATCCGATCCTGCCCGCGTGGTATTGGACGCTGATCGGACTGGCCGGCGCGGTGTCGCGGCCGCCGCGTTCCGGTCCGTGGCGACTTCCGAACTGGGCGCCGCGAACGGCCGTCGTCCGGTTCGCCGTTGGGGCACTAGCAGCAGCCCTCCTTCTCACGACCTGCGACGACCTCCAGTTGGGCATCGCACATTCGCGGGCCGCGCGGATGATCGGGCGGGATGACCAAGAGGCCGCCGGCCTGCTCCAACTGGCCGGCAGCCGATTCGGAGCGGCAAGTTGGCTCTCCGTGGAATACGACCTCGCGAGGGCGGAGTCCAACGTCACCCGCACGATGCAGACGCCGCCGCCCAGCTCGGATCGCGCCATCCCGGCCGAGCGAGCGGTTGCCGCCTGGCGGAGATTGCTCGGACGGTGTCGCGGTTATCCGGGAGCGGGCGGGCAACTGGCGGCGGCGCTTGTCGATGCGGGCCGCGCAAAAGAGGCCCGGGTCGAATTGGAGTCCTGGCTGCGCGAGATTGATCCCTACGATGCACAGACCAATCTCCTCTACGCCCGCGAGTTCGAAGAGGATCCGGTCGCGCGGATCGAGCGTCTCGAACACGCCCTTCGGGACGGCCCGATGACGGCGTCGGCGCTGCAACTGGCGTCGGCCATCCTCGCGGCGAACTCACCTCCGTGGTGGTCCGATCGCGTCGCCGGAGCCACACGCGATCTCGCCGAGCGCCGCGAGCCGGACTGGCAGAACCCCCTGGCGCCCGAAGTGTTGCGACTGGAAGCGGCCCTTCGGTGTCAAGACGAAAGTCTCACCGACGCGGCGCGGATGCAGACCCTTGCCGCCGAGGCCTATCGCGCGTTGTTCGCATCCAACAACGACCATCGCCGTCCGGCCGATGCCGAGACCGATGCGTGGCTGCGGGCCGCGGATTACGTTTTTCAGGCGGACCCCGGTGACTTCGACCGGGCGTACCGTTGCATCTGCGAGGCCGAGCGCTTCGCCGTGCTGGGCCTGGACCATGAAGACCTGCGGGCGGCCGATCCGGCCGGAGAGTTCGTCGGCGGACAGGTGATTCCGCTGGAGCTTCCGGAGCGGCTTCGCTCGTTGTGGCGACTGTCCGCGAAGCTGCACCTGGCCGCCGGCCATGAGGACAATCTGGCGTTGCGGGTGCTGTCCAGCCTCCCGGAGCCGCGGCGGACGGCGGACGGCGTCCAGACACGCATCGCCGAACTGGCCGAGGAACTGACCGACGCATTCGCGCGCCTGCCTCCGCAACGCCGTCCACAAAACTACAACCGCATTCTTTATCTTGCGGGCCGATCGGCGAAATCGCAACCGGCGCCGGCCGCGCGATCCCCAGCGGATCGCGGCTAGTCTTCCGACGCTACTCAATTGATGGGGAGCATCGGCGTCTCGCCGGTGCGCTTCCTGCGAGTCAGTGCGGGTGGGATGTCCGCCTCACCCATCAAGTCACGTGCGTCGGAGCACGGGTGACCTCTCACGCCTGGACCGGCGGGAGATGTGGGCAAGATCGCCCACGGGTGTTCAGCGAGATTACACCGGCGGGACGCCGATGCTCCCCAGTCCAATAGGCGTCACAAAGTACTAACCATCTGTCGCGCACGGTCCTTCTCTGCCGGCCTTCCGATCTCGCGGCGCACCGGCCGCTTGGTGTCCTGCCGCGCGCCAGTCGTTGCGGCGAAGGGACACGGCCGCCCAGATGACGATCGGCACGACAAATGAGGGCGTTGGAGACACGACGCCACTCTCGAACAGGGCGTCGACGATCGCCCGCCACGTCGGCCCGGGATGATCCAGCGCCCAAGGCTGGTCGACGCCATACCAGTGCGCAATCAGGATTTCGATGCGGAGGGCGATAAAGACATGGACGAGAATCAGGCCCAGCGCCAACGCCACGGCGCGTCGACGCCAAGGGATCGGCGTGGCGAGCACCAGGGCGATGACGAGGGCCGTCGGGATGAAGCCGGTGAGCTGCGCGTTGTGCGTGCCATTGCCGGCAACACCGGTGACGTGATTTTCGAAGACCAGCTTCGTATCGGGACCCGAACGTCGGATGGCGCCCATAGGGATGAAACGCACCGTGCCGTGCTCACGGGCCGAACGGAAGAAGGCGTTGGCGGCGGAGGCGTGAGCCACGACATACGCCTCGCGAAGCCCCGGCCAGGGAGCCACGAGCAGCGCGTAAAACAGGATGAGACGCGCGAAGAACCCGACTATCGTCTTAGTTTGTGGCATCGGCCGTCACCGCCGGGCGGCGGGTCGCCCATCGCGCCCAAAACACCCAGAACAACAGCGCAAGGAAAATGAACAGGGCCTGCCAGACCTCGACATGCATGATCTCAAACGCACCCGGCCAGAAAACCTGAACATAGTACAGCGAAACAATGCGAACGAGATTGATCACCATCAGCACCAGCGTGCCGACGAGCAGCCCCGGAATCCGCTTCCACATCGATGCCGGAAACGCCAGCACCGCCGCGATGAAGAGGGCCGACGGTTGCAGAGCGTCGCAGCCGCGTTCGATCGACAGCCCCCCGCGAACCGAGGAGATGCGCCGCCCCGCGACGGTGACCGGCTCGCCCAACCCGCGCAGCAAGTCCCCGGACATACGGGCGTTGACCCGAAGATACCAGGGCCAGACGTGGTCCTCGAAGACCGGCGTCAGATTCACCGCGTAAAAGGCCCCGACGAACACAACGAAGAGCGTCATAAAACGCAGGACCGGTCGCCGGAAACGAGCCTCCGCCGCCGAACCGCCGCCGCGCGAACGCTCGGCCGACCGGGATGTATGTTTCGATCGCAGGAGGGGTCGGGCCATGATCGTGCGCCTCCGGGCACAGGTTCCGTCTGAGTCCGCTTGCCGCCTCGCGCAGGATACGGCAATTCTTCAATGCGCACCAAGCTCGTGCTGGACCGAGAATCCCTTCTCGGTCCCGGCTGGCATCGGAACGAGAAGGGATTCTCGTTCCAGCGGAGGACCTCAGCGGACGACCGGCGTGGCGGGAACGGTCAAGCCCAGGCGTTTGAGCGTCTTCGTGAGGTCGCGCGGCCACGGGGCGTGGGCACGGACGCGATGGCTGCCGTCGGGGTGAACGAACGATAGCGACGCCGCGTGCAGACACAGCCTCGGAACGACCGGTTGGCGGACCTCGTCGCCGTAGAGGTGGTCGCCGATGACCGGATGGCCCACGGTCGCAAGGTGCACCCGAATCTGGTGCAGGCGCCCCGTCTTCGGCCGCGCCTCGATCAGAGAAGCGTCCGCCCTGCCTTCGAGAACGCGGTACGCAGTGATCGCGCTGTGTCCGTCGCGCCGGATTGCGGCCTTCTTGCGGCCTCGTCCCACCACTTCGACGATGGGCTTCTGGATGACGGCCTGCGCGATTCGCGGCCGGCCCGACACGATCGCCCAGTAGACCTTGCGGATATGACGCTGTTCGAATTGGGCGCGGAGCCAGTCGTAGGCACGGTTTCGCAAGGCGATGATGACCAAGCCGGACGTTTCTTTGTCGAGCCGATGGAGCAGCCCCCATCGTCGGGCCTCGCCGAGATTCTGGAGGACATTGCCATAGTCCGCGAACAGCCCGTTCAGAAGGCTGTCGTATTCGTGCTTCTTGCCCGGCTGGGTGACGACGCCCGGCGGCTTGTCCACGACGAGAAGATCGTCGTCGCGGTAGCGGACTGCGTAGGGGACGTCGGCGTTGGGTCTGACGGAGTACTCCATGCGGTGTGAATTGTACCTCCTCGCGGCTCGGCGCGCATGGTCGCCGGGCAACTTTCGCCTATCATGTCGCCCCTTGTGACCGCGGTTGTGGCACGCACCCCGCGGCCACCGTCTGGAAGGAACCGATGAATCGATCCGCCGAACCGACACAAGAATGCACAGACGGCGCCGACGTCTATGGCCGCACACTCCTGGGAAGAATCGACCGCCGATCTCTTCAGACGCCGCCGGCTCGATGGATCCTGGGCGGCATCCTGGCCGTCACGCTCGTGGTCCCGTCGGTGCAGTTCGTCCGGCGAATCGGCAAGGTCGAATCGAGCTTCTATCGCACCGACAAACATCGCACCGCGCTCGGCCGATGGCTGCCCGATGCCGAGGCCCTGACCCGGCTCGACGAAGGCCAGGACCCCTATGGCTTCGGGCACTGGTTTCCGACGCCGCCCTTCGTGCTGATGTGCCTCGTGCCTTTCTGGAAGCTCGGCTACACCCCGGCGGGGGTCGCGTGGGCCGTCCTGAAGATTGTGGGCCTCGTCGGAGCGATGGCGTGGCTCGCTCGATCGCTGGGAGTCCTCCGGCGGGCCGTACCGGTCGGCGTGCTCGTGATGGCGGGTCTCTTCGGCCTGCGCCCCATTGTTTCCGACCTGCAACACGGCAATCTCAACATCTTCATGATGATCTGGCTCGCGCTGGCGTGGGGCATGTATGTCCGGCAAAAGGACTTCCGGGCCGGCCTGCTGGTCGCCCTGGCCGTCGTGACGAAGATCACACCTGGCCTGGTGCTCGTCTATTTTGTTTACAAGCGGGCCTGGCGCGTCGTGGCCGGAGCCGCAGTCGGGCTGTTGCTGCTGTTCGTCGTCCTGCCGGGGGCCTATCTCGGATTCGCAACGAATCTCGATCTGTTGGGCAGGTGGTTTGACATGCAGGTCCGACCCGTCACGCTCGACGGATATCAGACGGTCACCATTGAGAATCAGTCTTTGAACGGCACATGCCTGCGGTTGCTGTCAAACGCCGACATCATCGAGGTGGAAGAGTTGCCGGCGACGCTGGCCGAGAAAACAGGGATGGAGCAGGAACACATGGCTCGGCCCGTCAGCGCTGCCGGACGGCTCGTGCGGCCATGCCTTTCGCTGGCGATTCTGGTCGTGCTGGGCTGGTTGTGTCGCAGGCGGTCCACGGCTCGGGGAAACCTGCGCGACTGGCTCGAGTTCGGACTCGTGTTGCTCGCGATGCTGCTCCTGAGTGAGCGGACCTGGAAGCATCACCTCACAACGCTGCCGATCGTCTATCTTGCGGTCTGGTATGCCCTGGCGTGCGTCGACCGCTCCGAGCGTTTTCGGGCGTGGTTCGTGGCAGGGCTGGTGGTCCAATGGCTGCTGCTCGTCGGGACGGGCGCTGTCATCGTCGGTGACCGGGTGGCGGACCTGTTGCTGGACGGCGGGTTTGTGTGCTGGGGGCTGGTGCTCTGTTCCATTCAGGTGGCGGTGCTGCTGACCCGCACCCGTAGTGCCGCGTTCGCAAGCCTCAACGGGTGACGCAGCGTCGCGCGTCGCCCTACCGGTCCATCCCGAGCCGGCGAAGCACGTCTTTCCCGCGCTCGGTGCCCACGAAGTTCAGAAAGTGATCCACGGTCAGCCGCGGGATCGACAGCGCCATGGCCCGGCGTATCGACCGCCGGCAGAGACCGCCCTCACGCACCTTGCGGCGCGTCAGGGAGGGAATCGTGTGGTCGATTCCGAGAGGTGAGTCCGAAGGCTCGATATCCGGAGCGAAGTCGTCCTCGCCAACATCCTCATCCTCGACGGCTTCATCTTCCTGATCGTCCGCCTCTTCGTCCTCGAAGTCTTCGTCATCGCCGTCTTCATCGTCTTCGGCCGCGAAGTCTTCGTCATCGCCGAAGTCGTCGTCCGCATCCGTTTCTTCCGCATCCGCAGAGTCCAGCACGGCCTCGTCCGTGTCAAACGATTCGGTGTCGGCCGCGTCTGCGGGAGCGCCGGCCGCGGAGGCCAGCGGCGACAGGACGGAACCTTCGGGGCAGTTTCCGACAATCAGGTAATCGGTGTCGGCGTCGACTTCGCTGACGACCTCGCCGCCATAACGCGCCACGAGCGCCCGGATCGCATCAAGCCCGCGGGGGTCGTCAAATCCGTCACCGTCGATGTCAAACTCGCCAACCACACAAAAGCGCGTCTTGCGTCCGTGCGTACGGTTCAGGACGATGTTGCCGACGCCATCCCCGACCAGGATCGGGTCATCGGGCGAGGGCGGAGTGATAACACTGCACTCGGCGGTGGTCTCGCCGACGCTGACCACTTCGATGTTCGCCTTGCCGCGGCCGTTTTCGGGCACGCGCCGATCGGCCGAGTACACGGCCAGCGACATACCGAGCGTGACGTTGTCCCGCTTGCCGATGTCGACATGCACGAGCGAATCGCCGGGAAGGGCACGCAACACGCGGCCAACCGGCTTCCGCGCGACCGCTCGCGGCTGCGCCTCGGTCGCCAACGGGCCTCTGGCCGCCGACAATGCCTCGGCCTGCGTCCCGATCAGCCCGTCACGCTCGGACAGCTCCTGGGCGTACAGACGCCGCAATTCAGCCTGCCGCCGGACGGCCGCGGCCACCTGGGTCTGCTTGTCACGGATCTTGCCCTTCATGGCATTCATGTCGGCGTTCTTGATGTCCTCGAGTTCGTGCTTGCTCTGTTCGATCGTGGCGACCTTCTGATCCAGTTTTTCAACACTGGACGTGAAGGTCTGCTCGCTGGTCTGGCGCCCCGCCAGGGCCGCATCGAGATCCTTGCGGGTCTTGTCCAGACTCGCGAGGGCCTCCTCCTTGGCCGCCAGCTCATCGACGTACAGTTGATGCAGCCCCTGGATGATCGACACCGCACCGCTCGACGCCGACACCGTGTCCGGATTGGGAATCTTGTTGGCCTCCCGGATTTCCTGCAGGACACCGTCCAGTTGCGTCAGAGCGTTCTGAAGAGAATCGTTCTGATTGCCGGTCAGTCGCCCCGCCGTCGTGTTGACCCACTGCATCATCACGCCGACGAGCGTCTTGTTTCCGCCCGTGTGCTCCGGAAACATGTCCTTCGCGGCACGCTCGGCCGGACCCGCGAGCTTCTGCCTCGCCGCCACCGACCGATCCCGCTCGGTCCGCAATTGTTCTTGGTTGGTGTACAGAAAGATCAGCGCGGCCAGGAGCAACACGTTGACAATGATCGAGACGATCATGCCGATCGTGGTCGCGTTGGAACCGCCGCCGCGATGTTGGGCCGGAACACCCGCCATGAGCAACTCCTCGTTCTGAATGCAGGCCGGCGAACCGGCACGGGTTGGTCCAGGTCTGTTCTTTGTTCCCCTCGACCTGGGTGTGGGCACTTCGCTGTCGGGCAGGAACGGCGCGGACCCTCCCGCGCCGACGCTGGATGGCACGAAGCACTACTAAGTATCTGCGAAAAGCCCCCAAATGTCAACGGCCGGCGACGATTGCGGCCCGATCCGCCCCCCGCAGCCCCAAGGTCCGCAAACCGCCGGAACCCCGACAATCGGCCGCCACAGACGTTTCTCGAACAAAAAGGTCCGCTACATCGGACGCAACCCGCCGCGACCGCCCCGCGTCCGCCGCGCCCGGCGTCAGTCGCGCCGGCAGGCCTGGTGGGGGCCGTGATAGCTCATGCGGACTCGATGAGCGGCTGTAGCGTCGCCCCCCCGTGGCCGACGTGACCCGCCCAGTGGCCTCCCTTCCACCAACGTCGGGCACGGCGGCCCGACGCTACGACGGCCATCCAGGCAATTAGACGCCGAGTCTGTCGTGCACCGCGCTCGGTGCGCCGAAGCCGCGATCGGCGTGTGCCCCGGCCACGCTCGCGTGGCCGTGCGACTGGCCGCACGCCTCCACGCCACGCTCCGCCCGACGGGCAGGGCGCGAAAGAAGTCAACAAAGTAGCCTGACCGCGTTTCCGCTCTGACCCCGTTTCCGCTCGAGTCAGGCGTACTGCCACCGCTTCACGGACGCCGGCGACCTTCTCGGCGACGGCGGCGTCATCCCCGCGCCGAGCCCGGGTGTGCTCGATCCCGGCGACGCGTACCCGGGCACACTGATCGATCCGGACCCCGGCCACGCAGCCGTAACACGGTGCGGGCTGCCGAAAACTGATTGACCGACGCGTGATCGTCGGATATCATCGTTGGCCGTGATTCGGTATCGTCTGGTCCGGCGG
>JBHHVX010000017.1:0-39284 GCA_046754505.1 Phycisphaerae bacterium
GCCGTATGGCTTAGATCGGCGCTTACGATGTCTCGCCGAAGAGCACGTCTTGCATGTCGTAGAGACCGGGCGGCCGGCCGGCGATCCATTTGGCGGCCCGGAGGGCGCCGGCGGCGAAGACGTCGCGCGAGCGGGCCGCATGGGCGACCGTGACCGTCTCTCCGATCGTGCCGAACGAGACCGTGTGCTCGCCGACCACATCGCCCGATCGCAGGGCGTGGACGGCGATTTCGCCGGACGGCCGAGGGCCGGACTCACCGTGCCGGCCATAAACAACGATCGACTCGGCGGCTTCCGCCTTCTTTCGTCCTTCCATCACGGCGTCCCGCAGGGCGAGGGCCGTGCCGCTGGGGGCGTCCACCTTGAATCGGTGATGCGTCTCGACGATCTCGACATCGTAGGATGGATCGAGGATGCCTGCGAGCTGTCGGACCGTTCGCAGCAACACGTTGACCCCGACGCTCATGTTGGGGGCCTTGAGCACGGCGATCGACCGAGCGGCCGCTCGGATTCGAGACCACTCGGTTTCGGTGTGTCCGGTCGTTCCAATTACGATCGGGCGGGCTGAGCGCAGGCATTCGTCGAGCCACGCCAGCGTTCCCGACGGTGTCGAGAACTCGACGAGCACGTCGAATCCCTCTTGGGGGTGTTCGGTGACGGGCACTGGGGGGCCGTCAGCGCCCGCGAGTGCGCCGGCGTCGGTGCCGATGGCCGGGCTGCCTCGTCGCTCCAGCGCGGCGACGCACCGCACGTCGTCACGGGCAGACGCCAGCGCGATGATCCGTCGCCCCATCTTTCCGGCGGCGCCGGCAACCGCGATTCTGACCGCCATGAGATGCTCCTGTGGCGCTGTCCGATTCAGCCGATGCATGTTCGACGTCCGGCCACGTCAGCACGCAGCCGCTACCCGCCCGCTCCCTCATCCTTGACACGATGTGTCAATGACGGCTCTGATCGGTCGCGGCTCGGATCGGTCGGGCGTCTTCTCACGCACATTCTGAGTATGACAGCGCTGGCGTCAACGGCAACCCGGGCGAGGTGGAGAATGCGGGGCTGCGTGGGGTGAGATGGGGACGTGTAAGAAAGACTGAAGCCGGCATCCGTCTGGGCTACGCCATCTGACGAATGCCGGCTCTGTCCTGCTGCTGACGACCATCACGGCGAAAGGTGGATTGCCCCGAGGCCGTCAGCGGTTGTCTGAAACACGCGCCCTACCAGGCGACGTAGCTCTTGCGGCTGACCGTGGTCCGCTTGCGGCTGGCCGTGCGAGCCTTCGGGCGGCGCGACGGGGTCCGCTTGGTGCTGGAGCGGGCCGTGGTGCGGCTGCAGCTCTTGCGGGTGGTCGTCCGGGTGCTGGTCTTGCGGCTGGCGGGCTTGGAGCAGGTGAAGTTGGTGACGGTGAAGCCCTTGGTGACCCAGGTGCAGGCGCCGAAGCCGCAAGCCTTCCACTGTTTGCAGCACTGCTTGAGCTCGGTGCAGACGTGGCTGGCCTCGCTCTTCAGGAAGCGTCGCTCGCTGAGGTCCTTCGAGACCTTGAATCGTCGCTTCAGTCGGTTGAAGAAGGCCTGCTTGGCCTTGATGGACTTCTGAAAACCGGTCTTCGTGTTGTTGCCAAAATTAAAACCCATGACTCGTTTCCTTTCGATCCTCTTGTGGATAATCGATTACCCCCGTTTACAACACCGGGGTACCCAACCCGACGTCGGCATGCGTCGTAAGCGGGTTAAGCAAGCGACGCGGGTTTTTCGGAACTGCTCGGGCGAGCCGGCGTGCGCGAGGGCCGGAGAATGCCTCAGGTTCCTGATGGGTGGTGAGAGTAAATCACTGTCACGCAATAGGTTACGTTTCGTTCGCCTGAGGCGCGTCTGCGATCTTGACAGACCGAACGCCGCATGCGGCGCTCACAAAAAGTGCAAAAAAAACCTACGCTTCCAGTGTTTTCACGGCTGTCGGCGGTGGAATACGGCTGCGGTCGGCGCTGACCGAACCTGCTGCGAATGAGGGCATGGGTCGAGGAGAGCAGGCCAAACGTCGGCTACGTCGAGGCCGTGTTGGGGTAATGGCCGGCGGTGTGCTGACGAGCGAGCGCGACATAGCGATCGACGACCTCGCGGTGATAGGCGCGTTCGGCGTCGCTGACCTCGCGGACGATCCGGGCCGGAACGCCCATCACGACCGTGCGATCCGGCAAGGTCATGCCCGGCGGCACGACCGCGCCGGCGGCGACGATGCAGCCGGCGCCCACCACGACGCCGTCGAGAAGGATCGATCCGATGCCGATCAGGCTGCCGGCGCCGACGCAACGGCAGTGAACGACGGCCCGGTGTCCGATGGCCACATCGTCACCGATCTCCAGATCGACGTCGGTCTCGGTGTGAAGGATGCAGCCGTCCTGAATGTTGACGCGCTTGCCGATCCGGATGGCGCCGACGTCGCCGCGGATCGTGACCTGGTGCCAGACGGAACACGCCTCGCCGAGCGTCACGTCTCCACCGACATAGGCCGTCGGCGAAAGATAGACGCCCGGGCCGATCATGGGACGAAGGATGGAGTCGGAGCCGTTCACGAGGACACGACATCCAGCGGCATGCTGCCATCGGATTGTGGAAACGGATCGGGTGGAGCGATCGTCACGCCGCCATGCGTGAGGTCGGCCTCGCCACGCTCGACCCGTTCGGCGAAGGCCCGACATTCCTCATAGAGTGCGTCGAGTATGTCGGCTTCGCGGACGGTGCGAGTCTGCCGCCCCTGGACATAGATGATGCCCTTGCCTTTTCCGGCGAAGACGGCGACGTCGGCCCCTTCGGCCTCGCCGGGGCCGTTGACGACGCAACCCATGACCGCGACCTTTACGGGTGTCTTTATTTCGACGAGCTTCGCCCGGACCTCCTTGACCAACTTGATCAGGTCGATCTCGATTCGGCCGCAGGTGGGACAGGCGATCAACTCGGGCTGCACGCGCGGACGCAGGCCCAGGCAGTGGAGCATCTCGCGAGCATCCTCGACCTCCAGCACCGGGTCGCTGGCGTAGCTGATTCGCACGGTGTCGCCGATGCCGCCGGCCAGGAGCGTGCCGAGGGCCACGACCGAGCGGATGCAGCCGGTTTCCTTCGGGCCGGCGTGCGTCACGCCGAGATGCAGTGGCAGGTCAAGCCGCTCGCTGATCGCGGTGTAGGCGTCGATGACGATGCGTGGATCGATGCTCTTGGCGCTGAGCACGATATCGTGGAAGTCGTTGGCGTCGAAGATTCGCAGGTATTCCTCGATCTTGTCCAGCATGAGGCGGATCATCTGGTCGTGGTAGTCGTGGCCGAGCGCGGCCTTTTCCTCAGAGCGCTGGGCCTTGTCCCTGCGTTCGACGATGCCGCCTTCGTTCACGCCGACGCGGATGGGGATGCTCCGCTCCCGACACGCCCGGATGACGCGGTCGACCTGCTGGCGGTCCTGTATGTTTCCGGGATTCAGCCGGATCTTGTGTACGCCCGCCTCAATCGCCTCCAACGCCCGCTCGAAGTGGAAGTGCACGTCCGCAATGATCGGAACCGGCGCCTGTGGGAGGATTTGGCGGAGGGCGTCGGTGTCGCGCGGCTCGGGCACGGCGACGCGAACGAGATCGGCCCCCGCGGCGGCCAAGGCGTGAATCTGCCGCACCGTGGCGTCAATGTCATAGGTATAGGTGCTGGTCATCGACTGGATCGAGACCGGAGCCTCGCCGCCGATGGGGACGGGGCCGACATGGACCTGGCGGGTTTTGCGTCGCTCCGGCAACGGACCACCCCTCAATGCGTTCAGAGGGTGTTTGAGGAGCCTGTTCGGAGCCGCTACCGTGAGGGAGCGGGTCGCCTTCTGCCACGACCCCCGCTCCCTCGCGGTCGCGGCTCTGATCATCTCGTTTCTTTTCAAACAGCCTCTCTGGCCAGAAGCGCGATTCTACGCGCCGACGTCGGATGTGTCGATGGAGCCGACGCGCATCGGATGATTGCGGACCGTCTGTCAGGGCTTCGCCGGCTCGTGGGCCTTCGCCAAGTCGCGTAGCACGAGCGCGTGGCGGTCGTGGCTGTCGAGGTCGAGTGCGGCGTCGAATGACTTCCGGGCCTCTTCCGGCTGGTCCATGACGAGGTGGTAGTACCCGAGCAGAAAGTGGGCATCGGCGCTCGTGCGGTGGCGCTGAACGAAGTGGCGCAGGCGATAGGCGAGCCGGTCGAGTTCCTTGTCGTCGCGGAAGAGGCTGCGCCGATCGGCCAATACCACGGCGATGTCCGAGACGCGATCAATGCCCCGGCGGACGGCGTAGGCGGCATAATCGTAATCGTCTGTGGCAAACAAGGCGTCGGCGAAGGCGAGCTTGGGCAGGCCGGCCTCCGGGTCCGCAAGGACGGCCTGGAGAAGCACATCCGTCGCGCGCTGATAGGCGCCCTGTTTGAGGAGCGTCAGCCCCGCCTCCATGGCAGAGCCTTTGCGCCCATCGCGTTCGATACCTGCCGCACGATCGCGTCGAGGTCGCGTCGTCGCGTCGGCGGTCGCTTCGCCACGGCGGTCGATCGGAGGGTAATCCGCCGCGGGCGGCGGCGCCTCATATCGGTTGTACGCATAAGACGGGGCGTGCGAATAGCCGGACGGGTATCCGGAATAAGTGGACCGGTAGCCGTAGGTGTATGGATATCCCTGGGAATAATAGTACGGAGTGCCATAGTAATAGGGCGCGCTGTAACTGTAGGCATGGCCATAGCCCGAACCATGTCCGAAGCCGCCGAAGTGCAGATCGACGTGGTGGCCGTGGTCGTGATGGCCTCCGGCATGGCCGAATCCGCCCAAGTGTCCGAATCCGCCATGACCAAACCCGGCGTGGCCAAATCCACCATGGCCAAACCCGCCATGGCCAAACCCGCCATGGCCAAACCCGCCATGGCCAAACCCGCCATGGCCAGTCCCGCCATGACCAGTCCCGCCATGACCAAATCCCCCGTGGCCGCCGTGGCCGTGATGCTGACCAAGCGCCGGTGACGCGATGAGTAGCGAGAGGATCATGGCTATCGCGGTGGCGAGTGCCCCGATCAGGGGGAGCGGCGGTCGCTCGATGGCGATGGCACACGCACCGCGGCCTGTGCCGTCATAGACGGAGCCGCTGCGATGGGGCGACCTCGGACTTCGGCCGAGGATGGACGGAGCGACACGTTGCAGATTATCGCGATTCAGGAACATGAAACACCTCAATCTGGCTCGCGTCGTAGCGAATGCGGGCAAGTCTATCGTCGATCGGGCCGTGCTGTGGGCGGACAGGTCTTGCCCCGTCAAGCTGTCGATGCGTCCGAGGTGGGAACGCGTTGGAGTCTAGTAGATTAAATGCCCGACGGCCGCACATTATTCCCATGATTTGCTCCTTTCGGGCAGTTTTCTTGATCGAAGCCGCTGAACCGCCGGGGTTTGTGTGAGGGCCATGGCACAAACGACGGCCACACTCGACGTTGGCGGTCGATTGCCCTATGACACGATCCACGAGGAAGCAGGTGCAGGTCATGGCTCGGTGGTCGGCGGCGGATCGGCGGTATATGCAGCAGGCGCTCGATCTGGCTGCGCTCGGGCAGGGGCAGGTCGAACCCAATCCGATGGTGGGGTGCGTGATCGTTCGCGCCGGCCGGGTCGTTGGGAGCGGGTTTCACCGGTGGTTCGGAGGACCGCATGCCGAGGTACACGCGCTGCGTCAAGCCGGCGGCCGCGCCCGCGGCGCGACCGCCTATGTGACACTCGAACCGTGCAGCCATCAGGGAAAGACACCGCCGTGCGCGGACGCACTGATCCGAGCGGGCGTTCGCAGGGTCATGGCGGCGATGCGGGATCCGAACCGGCTCGTGGCCGGCCGCGGATTCCGCAGGCTTCGCACCGCGGGGATCAGCGTGGACGTGGGCCTGCTTCGTAGCGAAGCGGTCTCGCTCAACAAGCCGTTTGTCCGGTTTCATTGCGACAGGCGGCCCTTTGTCATCCTCAAGTGGGCGCAGTCGATCGACGGAAAGATCGCGACCCACACCGGTCGGTCCAAGTGGATCACGTCTCGCCAGAGCCGAAAGGTCGCACATGCCCTGCGGGCACGCGTGGACGCCGTCATTGTGGGTGTCGATACGGTCTTGGCGGACGATCCCGAACTGACCGCCCGGGGTGTACGGGTCAGTCGGATCGCGTGGCGGATCGTGCTCGACACCAGGCTGCGGACGCCGCTGTCGGCGCGGGTCGTGCGAACGGCACGACGCATTCCCACGATGATGGTCGCCGGCTCAGGTCAGGCCCGGCGTGGCCGTCGTCGGTCCTTGGAATCGGCCGGATGTCATGTGCTCGAATGCCGCGTCGTCCGCAACGGGATCGACCTGTCCGATCTGATGCGATATTTGCACGAGCGGCAGATGACGAACGTGCTGGTCGAGGGCGGAGGTCGCGTGCTGGGGTCGTTCTGGAAGGCGGGCTTGGCCGATGAGGTCCACGTCTTCGTGGCCCCAAAGCTCATCGGTGGCGAAACCGCGCCAGGCCCGATTCGTGGTCAGGGGCCGGCCGACCTGACCAACCTGCCGCGGCTGCGCGTCATGGCAGTCGACCGGTGCGGGCCTGACGTACACTACCGTTTGGGCATGCGGTAATCGCCGGCACACACCGTGAACCGCGAGCCGATACGGTCTCTTGTAAGGTCAGTTTTGACAATTAGTTACGGTCGAGTTCCGTGTTGTGTCGTCCGCCGGTCAGGTGCTGGTGGTTCGCCCCGGTGTCGTCGGAGTCCGCGGCAGGCCGATGCGCACCGTCTGCTCGCCAGTATTGTGAAAAAGTTCTCAAATTAGCGGGTGCCTCCGGCGGACGTTGTGCTACGATGCTGCGACGGCTCCTGCCGGGCGGTAAGGGATAGCCGCCGCGGGACGTTTTCGGGGAACCCGCCGTGAATCCTGTGGAGTTCAGTCTGTTGGCAGACTTGGCCGGATACGACTCGATCGTCGTCCTGATCCTGGTCGTCATGGGGATGTCGACCGCCATCCTTCTGATCACGCACTTCATGCCCAAGGCGAAACGCCATGGGCCGGAAAAAGACGCAACATACGAATCGGGTATGGAGCCGATCGGTGACGCGCGGCGGCGGTTTAATGTCCGGTTCTATCTTGTCGCGATGCTGTTCCTGTTGTTCGATGTTGAGCTTGTGTTCATGTATCCTTGGGCGGTTGCGTTTGCCCGAGGCGGGGGCAACGGTCCGACGTCGACGGCCACGGTCGGACAGTCCTTCCTGTTTGCCGAAATGGGAATCTTTTTTGCGATCCTGTTGGTCGGCTATGCGTATGCTTGGAAGAAAGGCGTCTTTCGGTGGGATTGATGAAGGTCGGATTGCGGATATCACGATGTGGCGTGCCGACCGCGAGGAGCCAGCGGCGCAGTGGCTGGAGGCGCGTCTGCTTGACGGGGGAAGCGTGACCATGGAAAAACATCAGCAGGATCCACATGGCATGTCGCACGATGACGTGCTGACGACGCGTCTCGACAAGCTCGTGGATTTTTTTCGTCGGAACGGGGTCAACTGGGCGAGGAAGAACTCGCTCTGGCCCATGCCGTTTGCCACGGCGTGTTGCGGGATCGAGTTGATGGCGACCGGCGCCAGCCGCTACGACATCGCCCGATTCGGGGCCGAGGTCATGCGGTTCAGCCCGCGGCAGAGCGATTTGCTGATCTGCGCCGGGCGGGTTGTGATCAAGATGTTGCCGGTCCTGCAGCGAATCTACAAGCAGATGTGCGAGCCGAAATGGGTCATCTCGATGGGGGCGTGCGCCTCGAGCGGCGGCGTGTTCGATACCTATGCGGTCGTGCAGGGCGTGGACCAGTTTCTTCCGGTGGACGTCTACGTGCCCGGTTGTCCGCCGCGGCCTGAGACGCTCATCGAGGGCGTCATGGCGATTCAGCGAATGGTCGACGTTGAGGGCGTCAAGGGGAGCGCCGAGCGCGGCAAGGGGTTGGGGCTGGTGGCGGAGGCGACTTACGAACTGCGGACGGCGAACAGCCGATAACCGTGCCGGATCCGAATGGCGGATTCGTGATCGAGCAATAGGAACGAATGACGACTGACACGACGATGAGCGATTCTCTGGCGACGATCGTTGAGGCCCTTCGCGGGCGGTTTCCAGATCAGACTTTTGAGCCTGCGCCGCTCGTGATGCGCGGTGGCGAACCGGGCGAGCAGCGCTATATCCGCGTAGAGCCGGCTCACTTGCCAGACGTGATGCGGTTCCTGCGGGAAGACGCTCGCACCTGCTTCGAGCAACTCTGCGATCTGACGTGCGTGGACTACCTGAACTTTCCCAACGCCACGGACCGCTACGGCGTGATCTACTCATTGCTGTCCCTCACGCACAACCACCGGTTGTGGATCAAGTGTTTCGTCAACGATCCGGAACCGAAGGTGCCTTCCGTCACCTCTGTCTGGAGCGGCGCTGAATGGATGGAGCGCGAAGTCTTTGACCTGTTCGGGGTCGTCTTTGAGGGCCATCCGGACCTCCGCCGAATCCTGACCTGGGACGGCTTCGAAGCCCACCCGCTCCGCAAGGATTATCCGCTTCGTGGTCGGGGCGAGCGCGAAGACTTCACGGTCACACATCGCGACAGCGCGTAGCGGCGATCGATCTAGCATTGGCGAGTACAAAACCGAGGAGGGGGCTCTGCCAACCCGCCGGAACGCGGCGTGAGAGCGGCCGCGGTGTAACGTTTGCCCTAAGAGCGGATGTCTTGGACGAGCCGGATGACGAGGTCTGTGGATGATGAAGACGGTGGGCGTGATTCTGACCGTCTTGGTCGTGGGGGGCGGCGGATGGTTGGGCTATGCGAAGTTCTTCGGCGGCGATCAGGCCGGCACCTACGTTCTCAAGGAACTGGACCGCGGCGACATCGTGAAGACCGTTTCCGCAACCGGCACGGTCGAGCCGTTGGTCAAGGTCATCGTCGGCTCGCAGGTCAGCGGCAACATCCAGAAGTGGTATGCCGACTTTAATGGGCGCGTGACCAAAGGCTTCGTGCTGGCCGAACTCGATCCGGACCGCTTCCAGACCGCCTTCGAGCAGGCCAGCGCCAGCCTGACACTGGCAAAGGCCGGCGAGGAGGAGTTGCGCGTTCGCCATCAGGATGCCGAGCGGGAGGCCGCACGGATCAAGAAACTCCAGGACACGCACAGCGCCAGTGAGAACGAGTACCTCGTGGCCAAGGCGGTCGCCGACGCGGCCCGCGCCGCCTGGCACGGTTCTCAGGCCCGGGTCGAATTGGCCGAGGCGGCCTTGAAATCGGCCCAGGTCGATCTCGACCACACGATCATCCGTTCGCCGATCGACGGCGTCGTCATCTCGCGCGAGATTGACGTGGGTCAGACCGTGGCGGCGTCCCTCCAGACGCCGACCCTCTTCACCATTGCCAACGATCTCTCGCGGATGCAGGTGAACGCGAACGTGAGCGAGGCGGACATCGGCCTGATTTCCGAGGGCATGTCGTCGAAGTTCACCGTGGATGCCTATCCGGGGCGGACCTATCGGGGAACGATTTCGCAGATACGGTTCAATCCGACGGTGGTGGACAGTGTGGTGACCTATGTCACACTCATCGATGCCGAGAATGAGGACCTGTCACTGCGGCCCGGCATGACGGCGAACGTCACCTTCGAGGTCGCCAAGGCCGAAGACGTCGTGCGCATTCCGAACGCGGCCCTGCGATTCAACCCGGCTCCGCCGGGCGACGGAGGCCGTCCGAAGCGACGCCCGAGCGGTCCGACTGTTCATCGTCTTGTCGATGGGCAACTCCTCGCGGCCTCGATCAAGATCGGTCTGAGTGACGGCGCGTTCACCGAACTGGTCGAGGGCGATCTGAAGGCAGGCCAAAAGATTGTCACCGAGCGCAACTGGTTCGGATCGGGCGGCCGGCGCAATCCGAATCGCTCGTTCCGTCGGTAGGAGATGCCGTGCATGTCGGCCGTGCCACGATCGAAACGTATCGGTGAGAACGGGACGCCGCTCGTCGAAGCCCGCGAGCTGTGGAAAACCTACCACGTGGGTGAGATTGATGTTCCCGCCGTTTGTGGGGTGAGTCTGTCCATTCCGGCAGGCCAGTTCCTGTCAGTCATGGGCGCGAGCGGTTCGGGTAAGTCGACCTTCATGCACATGATCGGATGCCTCGATCGGTGTGACCGGGGGCGCTATGCGCTGGCCGGCACCGAGGTGACGGCGTTATCGCGGCGGGAGCTGGCCCTGCTGCGCAATCGCAAGATCGGCTTCGTCTTCCAGAGTTTCAACCTGCTGCCGAGGACCTCGGCGCTGGACAACGTCGCCCTCCCGCTGAGCTATCGAGGCGTGCGGCGCCGCCTCCGACGGCAACAGGCCGCCGCCATGCTCGAACGCGTCGGCCTCGCCGATCGGTCGGACCACCACCCCAACCAGCTCAGCGGCGGTCAACAGCAGCGCGTCGCGATCGCCCGCGCCCTGATCACCGAGCCGCTGCTCCTGCTGGCCGACGAGCCGACCGGGAATCTCGACAGTCGCACCGGCATCGAGATCATGGCCCTGCTCCAGGAACTGAACCGCGACACCGGTCTAACCATCGTCCTCGTGACCCACGAACCCGACATCGCGGCCTACACTCGGCGAGCCGTCACCTTTCGCGACGGCCACGTCGCTTCCGACGTCCTCTCCGGCAACGTCCGTGAGGCCGTTCCGCCCGATGCGCCGCCTGTCGTCGCTGCTCTGACCCCATCCTGAGAACATCTGCGAGCAGCATCGAGTACATGATATATGACAACGGCAGATGGAGTTGAGAGCACGGCATTGAAGTATCAGTCATTGTGTGCTGCTTCAGTCGCAGGCTGTGGCGTAGTCGCGGCCGAAGGTAGTGGTTGCGGAGGTGGCAAGACCACGCCTTGTTGGCCCTGTCGAACCGTGGCTACGGGCGCCAGCCAATGGGCCACTCCTCGCTCGCATTATGGCAAGTCTCTTGTCTGGCTTCAAGCCCCTCATTCCGTTTTCTGATCGCTCATAAGTCGTTGCGGCACTGGGCGTTACAGGACTTGAACCTGTGACCTCCTGCGTGTCGAGCAGGCGCTCTAGCCAACTGAGCTAAACGCCCCATGGTCGAAGGCCGACCGCATGCGGCGGCGGTGCCGTCGAGAGGCTCCGGATGATTGCAGGCATGACCGACCTTGTCAAGGCCGGCGCGGTTTAGCCCTCGGTGCCGATATCGTCGGTGAAGACGGAGATGACGAGAATGTTTTCGTTTTGCTCGTGGCGTTCAAGGTACGAAAGAAAATCATCGATCCTTCGGCAGCAGTCGCGGAGGCACAGGCGATCGTCCGGTTTCAGGTCTCCGATGGTCTGATGGATCAAGTCGAGAAGGCGCGTCAGTTCGGTGTGTTCGTGCTTGAGCCGGTCGACCTGGTCCGACAGGGTGGGGCGAGTCTCCATGACCGGGACCATGTAGCCGTCTTGTTCCTCCAAGGCCATGTGCTTGATGAGATGGGCCCGAAGGTGTTCGAAACGCTCGCGGAGTTCGGCGATCCACGGGGCCCGGCTCGCGCTCGGCAAGGTCACTAGATGATCTCTCAGGCGGCTCGCCAGTTCGTTGACCTTGGCGTGTTCCTCGCGAATCCAACGGGCGATGTGTTTGGTTGTCACGTCTGTATCTCCTCTTGCTTGAGGCACCGGAGAAACAGCCCACAGCGGCTTCGCCGCAGCCAAGGACTCCATTCCAACGCATGGCCGGCTCGATATCAAGATGTCGCTTCGATTGGAGGGACTTGTTGAATGCGGATGGGGCGCGAGCGTGAGGGGCGTCAGGCCCCCGTGCCCGACCGGGGTGAACGGGACGCCACTGGTGGGGTCACGTCGGCCACAGGGGGCTGACGCTACACCCGCTCATCGCGTCTGCCTGGACTGTGATGGACCCGCTCTCATCAGGGCAATCGCAAGAAACGATCTCGCGCATGGATTGCGCGTCTGCTGGAGCCGTCCTGCCCCCACAGAACACTGCGAGCGCGGTTCGCAGCTTCGGCGGCATCTGGCAAAAGGGCCGAGGGGCCATTCTTGCGATTGCCCTGCCGCTCTCATGCCGGGTCGCCAGACGAGATTGCGGTCACCGACTGCATGGGCTATACTGCCGCGCTCGGGTATTCTGGTCGTTGGATTCGCTGCTAAGATGCCGACCGGTTGGCAGGCGCGTCGATCCCAGAGATGATGGGCACCATGCCTGAGCGTGAAGTGATTCTGGATTCCTGAATCGGGAGTGGGCTGCGCTGCCGGTTTTTATTGGACATAATTGTGAATTATTTCACAATGTTGTCCATTGCGGTGGTCTCCCAAGCCGGGGTTCAATACGCCGAACATGGACGAGCATCCTGGCAATGAGGAGGGGGTCGACGCACCAGTTGTGTCGGGGCACGAGCGTGGTCCGTCCGCGCTCGAGCCGATGACCGCGAAGCTGATGGCGCGGCTATTCGTGGTCCCCGCGATCGTCGTCAGCGTCCTGTTGGCGGTGGCCATCGTGGTGGTATTGTTCGGGGCAAGTTCCATCGCAGAGCAGCGGACCGTGACGGAGCTGCTGGATGTTCTCGAGCAGGGGTCCGGTCGCCGGCAGATTCCGCACATGCTGTTGCCGACCGAAAAAGAGTATTGGCAAGCCGCGCAGGAATTGTCCCGGCGCCTGGCACACCAAGACGAGGCCTTGCTGCCGCAGGAGCTTCGACCCACGGCGGAGCGGATCATCTCCATTCTCGACCACACGCCGCCTGGTTCGGACGGCGCGAACGATGGAGCGGATCCACGGTGCTTTCTTATGATGGCTCTGGCTCGCCTGGAAACGCCGTCTGCGGTCCAGCCGCTCGTCAAGCGATTGGCGTCCGATGACGCCAGAATTCGATGCGCTGCGGTGCGTGCGCTTGCCGAGATGCATGGAGTGCCGACGGCCCGGCAGGCGGTCGGCGAAATCCTGCCGTTGCTCGACGATCCTGACAGTGCGGTCCGGCTGGTGACGTGCGCGGCGGTTGCATCGCTGTCGGATCGAGGCAATGCTGTGGTGATTGGAGCGGTCTCGCGGCAACTGTCCTCGTCGGACCGGGAGACGCGTTGGAACGCGGCGACGACGCTGGCGCGTCTGGGCAGTGCGGAAGGCAAGTTTGTCCTGATGAATATGTTGGATCGTGAGGTCTGGGAATCGATCGACCTGGAGTACGAGGAAGACGGGACGCTGGTGCGAAGAAAGTGTCGCAGTGGGGAGGTATCGAGATTCCTGGCAACGGCGGCCGATGCGGCGTCTCATGTCGACGATCCGGAGTTGGCGGCCATGATTGACAAGCTCTGCCATGATGCGGTGCCGGCGGTCAGCGAGGCAGCGCGCACGGCGCGTGAACGGATCCGACAGCGGCGGAACCCGGGGACGGCGTTTCAGTGGCGCGGGCGAGAACGGGTCCTGCGCGCCGATCGGAACGAGGCGTAGCCATGGCTACCAAGGAATTGGTTACGAAGGTCTGGATTGACCCCGGCTGCATCGTGTGCGACGCGTGCGAGACCACGTGCCCCGACGTGTTCGAGGTGCAACACGACAACGACACTTGTGTGATCCGCCCGGATGCCTTGGAGGTGGAGTTCAGCAAGTCGCGCACCGACACGATCGTAGAGGCTGCGGAAGAATGTCCGGTCGACGTCATCAAGTTTGACACCGTCTCGATTGAGGTCGCCGACGAACCCGCGCCGGCATCGCCTGTCGAGGCGGCCCCGGCTACCACGGCGTCCGCCGCAGCGGCCCCGGCTGCACAGGGGACGCCGGCCAAGCCCGCCGGACCTCCGAGACCGAAAGAACTGGACCCGGCGATTCAAGCGCTGTTGGCCGCGACGACGGCTCGTGGGGGACACGTTGTCATTCATCGCGACGTCAACGATTTGCCGTCAGCGGTGAAGCGGCTATCGAAGTTGTCGCCGGACCAATTGCCACCGGATGCCCGATTCCAGAGGGTTCTGGAGAAGAGCAAGCCGGACACCGGTAAGCCGAGTCGGCGTGACATCGTGTTGGGTGTCGGCTGGGCGAGCTTTGCCGCCGGAATCGGGGCTATCCCGATGGTGGCGTTCGGGCGTTTCATGATGCCCAATGTGCTGGAAGAGCCGGACCCGAAGGTTCACTGCGGCCCGGTCGCGCGATATGAGGCGATGGTCGTTGGTGAGGTGAACGAGGATTTCAAGACGGTCAAGCCGAGTGGCTTCTGGATCGTGCGCGAAGAAGATCGGATCGTGGCCTTGTCGATCATCTGCACGCACCTCGGGTGCGTTCCCAACTGGCTTCCGAACGACAAGAAGTTCAAATGTCCGTGTCATGGCAGCGGGTACACCTACGACGGCGTGAATTTCGAGGGTCCGACGCCGCGACCGCTCGAGCGGTTCAAGATTTACCTGGAGGGGGGCGAGGTGGTCGTAGACCGGTCGAGGAAGTTTCTGGCGATGGGGCCGAATGATCTGGCCGTGTGGGAAGATCCGGATGCGTCGATTCCGGTGTAGGGCAATAGCAAAGGGTGGGTCTCAGGAATTGCGATTCTACCCAGCGATTAGCGAGTGGATTTGTGAATGAGGGTTTTCGGCGCGTTTGGTGATTACGTTCGGGGGAGCCAGGTCTGGGGCTCGATTTTTCGCCACGGCATTCCGCGCGATCGTCGCACGCGTGCCATGGCGATTCTGAGCAACATGTTCCTGCATCTGCATCCGGTGGCCGTTCGGAAGAGCGGCATCCGACTGTCTTTTACATGGTGCATGGGCGGGCTGACGTTCTTCCTGTTTCTGGCCGAGACGATCTCGGGCGTGCTGTTGATGTTCTACTATCGGCCGGTGGTCGAGTACGCCTATGTGGACATCATTCAGCTTCGTTCGCTGGTCACGCTGGGGTTGTTGCGGGAAATCCATCGGTGGGGAGCGCACGCCATGATCATCGCGATCTGGCTGCACATGCTGCGTGTGTTCCTGACGGGCAGCTACAAGCCTCCCCGAGAATTCAACTGGGGCGTGGGCGTCATTCTCCTGGTGCTGACGCTGCTGCTTTCATTCACCGGCTATCTTCTGCCGTGGGATCAACTGGCGATGTGGGCGATCACGGTCGGTTCCAACATGGCGCGGGCGACGCCGCTGGCGGGTCACGAAGGCCCGCTTGCATCCTTGCTGACGGTCGGGGGGGTGCCGTTGGTTCACGCGGGATCCGATGCGCGGTTCGGACTTCTGGGCGGCACCTCGGTCGGGCCGAACGCTCTGCTCCGCTTTTATGTGTTGCACTGCATCTTCCTGCCGTTGGTGGCTGCGGTTCTGACCGCTGTGCACTTCTGGAGAATACGCAAGGACGGGGCGATATCCGGACCGCTTTAGACGCGGACCGGGCGTGGCGCCTGGGTTTGGCAAGCCGCGTGCGCAACGGACACGGTAAAGATGGGCTTGATGATTCCGACTCTTAGTGAAATTATGGCGTCGTCGCCGGTTCATGAATCGGGCATGATCGACGCGCTCAAGAACGCGATCAACTTCCTCTGCGCACCGTACTATTACGTTCCGCTAATGGCTCTTCTGCTGGCGATCGGGCTGATCGGATATCGGCGCGTGACCCAGCCGAAGATCGCGGCGACCCTGGGGCTGTTGTTTGTCGCCTTCTATGTCATCAGCGCCTTCGACCCGAACTTCCGGGCGATCATCGCCAAGCCGGATAACGTGCCCATCACGATGATGATTTTCTCGACCGGCTTCCTGACGTGGCTGGCCTTTCGCCAGGCGGCGATCAACGACCGGAACGTGGAAGAGGGTCGGCCACTCATCGAGAGCGGGGCCGACGACAAGGTGCTTGTCTGGCCTGACCTCGTCTATACCGAGTTGATCGCTCTGATTTTGTGCACGGTCTTTCTCACGGTGTGGGCGATCCTGTTGAAAGCGCCGCTCGAGCCGCCGGCCAACCCCACGAATATTCCCAATCCTTCGAAGGCGCCGTGGTACTTCCTCGGCCTGCAGGAGCTGCTCGTCTATTTCGATCCGTGGGTCGCCGGGGTCTGGCTGCCGGGTCTGATCATCGTGGGTTTGATCGCCCTGCCGTATATCGACAAGAATCCACGCGGCAACGGGTACTACACGTTCAAGGAACGGCGGTTCGTCATCAGCGTATACATGTTCGGGTTCCTGATCATGTGGATCGTGCTGATCGTGCTCGGCACGTTTCTGCGCGGGCCGAACTGGAATCTGTTCGGGCCGTATGCGGCTTGGGATCCCCATCGCCCCGCGGCGCTTCTGAACATCAATGTGTCCGACGTGTTCTGGGTGATTCTCCCCAGCAAGCTGAATGTGGCGTGGTGGCAGCCGGGGCTGCCGACCGAATCGGCGCTCGGCGGACTCATACCGGCATTCATGATCCGTGAAGCGCCCGGATTGGTGTTGTGCGGCGGCTACTTTTTTGTGTTGCCGATTATCCTGGCCAAAACGGTCTTTCGCAAGATCTACGAGCAGATCGGCTTGGTGCGGTATTGCGTTTTCTGGCTCCTGCTGAGCTGGATGTTCATTGTGCCGATCAAGATGGTCTTGCGTTGGCTCTTTAATATGAAGTACTTCCTCGCGATCACGGAGTATTTCTTCAACATTTGATCGGTTCGCATGGAGCGCCGATCGTCCGGACGGAATCATGCCGGTACCCACTGAAACCCTCCGCAACATGAAGAAGTTGAACCTCGTTTTCGCGGCGGTGTCCGTGTTGACGCTGGTGGTGATGCTGTGGATGCTCAAGCACGATTTCGATCGCAAGTGGCGCGATTTTCAGACCGACTATTTCGACCTTCGGTCGGCCATGGCGCATTTCACTGCCCTCGCCTATGACAGTCCGGAGGAACGGGAGCATCATGCCCGGCTGGGGGCGGCGGTCGAAGCGGCGGAGGCGGCGCTGGAGACGGATCAGGCGCGTGCCCAAGCCGAAGAGCTCAAGTCCCGCGCGGCGGAGATCGAGGGTGCGCTGTCGGCCGCTAACATCGCGTTTGGAAACCTAAACGCCGAGATTCAGGTGACCGCGTTTGATGAAGAGGAGTCCCGCACGCTCCACGGTTTGGACGATCCCCGCACCCGAGCCGTCCACGCAAAGTATGAAGCTCAGAAGACAGAGCTGGCCAGCCTGAAAGCGACCCAGGATACGCTGACGGACAGAATTGCGATGATGGCGGTCGAATCCAAGGCTTTTTTCAAGGTGAAGAACGACGCCCGCAAGGCCTTGGATGGTTACGAAAAAGGCCGGCGGGACGCCCTTCGGGAAGACGAGATGTATGGCCCGGGATATCCCCGGTCTGTTTTTAACCTGCCCGGCTTGGATTTTCTGGCGCCGAAGGGGACGCCGGGGCGACAGGAGATTCGTCAGGTCTACATGGCCGATATCCGCTTCAATTACAATTTTCTGGACTCGTACCAGACGGATCGTTGCATCACCTGTCATGTCGGAATGGATGATCCTCACATGACGGAGGTGAATTTCGTTCGGCAGAGTGAGAAGGCGGTTCACTCGCGCCGCGTGGCAGCGGTGGTTCGGGAGCGGAACAACGAGCTTCGCAAGGAATTGCTTCGGCGGCTGGCCAACGTACAGCCGGCATCTGAAACACTCGATCTGGCCGGGCTGGATGGCGACGAACGGACGACGCTCGTCCGACATGTGGTGCGTGAGGCGAGTGCTTATCTCGAAGAGATTGGGCGGCCGACGCTGGATGCGGATCCGATCGTCACCGAGCTGGCTCGCGGTGACGGTCCGCTGACGTATGGTCGGATCAGCGATGCGATCCTCGACCGGGCGCAGCGCATCTTTGCCGTCGCGAGGCCGAAGCGTGTCGGTGGGTCCCAAGACCTCGATTATGCCGAAATGTCTCCACCGCAGCGACGAGATTATGTGCGCAGCCTTCTGGCGGCCTTAAACGACTATCTGGAGCATGAAGGACGGCCGCGGATCAAGCTCGAGAAGGTTCTGATGGCGCACCCGAATCTCGACCTTTATGTGGGAGCCAAGTCGCCCCACGCGATGAAATCCATGGGCTGTACGGTGTGTCATGAGGGCAGCGGCCAGGATACGGACTTCATCCTGGCGGCGCACACCCCGCGGGACCATGAACAGGAGGAGCGTTGGGCCGAGCGATATGGCGAGAAAGAGTTGGGTGTGCCCTTGGCGTCGTTTCATCTAGTCGAGGAATACTGGGAACATCCGATGTTTCCGGCCGACTACATCTCGGCGAGTTGCACGAAATGCCATGACCGTGCGATGGATCTGGAGCGATCTCGCACGCGGCGCATGATGTCAGATGTCCCCGCGACAGACAGCGCCGGCGAGCGGTCGCACCGGGTCGAACGACCGCTGCGCGTGGTCGAGGGGCGGCATCTCTTCACATCTTTGGGGTGCATCAACTGCCACAACGTGGACCACCTCAGCGATTCACGTCGGGTCGGACCGGACCTGTCTCACGTTGGAGAGAAACTGGACGCCGGCGTCATGCAACGCTGGATCGAGTATCCGAACAATTTTCGTCCTTCGACGCGAATGCCGCATTTCTTCCGACAGGAAAACAACCTTCCGCCGAGCGCCAATGAGTTCGATCCGGATCCGGTGCTGCGGACGGAGACGGAGATACAGGCGATCACGCATTACCTGCGGACGTTCTCCACCTCGTACGATCCGGAACCGCTTCCCGACGGTGTGGAGGGCGATGCGACCCGTGGAGAGCAGTTGTTCGTGTCGATCGGATGTCTCGCATGTCATGCCAACCTGGCAGCCCATGACCCCACCGACGATAGCGGACGGACCTTTGGTGAACGGTGGATTACGACCGAGTTGCGGATGGTGGACGGGGCGTCCGCCGCTGACGCAAAGGCCCGTTACGATTCGATGTCCAGTAACGAACAGGCTCGTTTCGCGATGCGTCGGTTCGAGCCTTTCCGGCGCGAACAGGCCTTGTCGGCGGCGAAGGCCGAAGAGGTGGCGGCGGACAGTGAAGGGCGCGAGCCAGATGAGCGGCGGCTGTATGTCCCGCCTGTCTTCACGCGGTTCGGCCCCGAGTTGTCCGGCATCGGCACCAAACTCGTGCCGGATGCGAGTGATTCGCAGCAGCATTTGCGGGGTCGGACGTGGTTGTACAACTGGCTGAAGAGCCCGCGTCATTATTCGTCCACGACCAAGATGCCGCGATTGTTCAAGGACAACTATTACTGGAAGCTGCCGGCCGACGAGCGCCGGGCCGCCGGAGATCGGGATATACTCGACATCGCCGCATACCTGCTGAGCCTTCGAAACGATGATTTCGACAGGACCGCGTTTTCAGATGACGGCCGGCATCGCGCAGAGGCCAAGCGGCTGATCCGTGTGCTGCTGGGCGGGCAAAACACGGCGAGCGTCACCGAGCGTCTCATCCGGGACGAGAAGGCGACCGCAAGCCAGCCCTACGGGGGGCTGACCCGTGCGATCGTGCAGCAGACGTACAAGTCGTTCGGCGGTGGAGAGGCGGGTCGGAAGCGCGTCGCCGGAATCGTGATGCGGCAGGATCTGGCGCAGCGGCAGAAGCTGTTCCTCGGACTGAAGATGGTCACCCATTACGGATGCTACGCCTGCCACGTGATCCCCGGATTCGAGGATGCGACCCGGCCGGGCACAGACATGACGACGTGGGGCCAGAAGTTCATCACGCAATTGGACTTCGCGTTTTACGCACCGCCGTTCAAGAGTGAGATCGAGCGCCAACCGGAGGTGTTCGGCAAGCTCTATCGTGCGGACGATGCCTATGCTCACCTGCGTCGCGACGTGGATGATTGCGATCCTCGTACGACCCATGATAATCCCGATACGGCGATCCTCCACAATCACGCCGCGTTTGCCTATCACAAGGTTCGCAACCCGCGTATCTGGGACCGGGCCAAGGTCAAGAAGCCGTACGACAAACTCAAGATGCCGAACTTCTTTCTGACGGATGAAGAGGCCCGATCACTCGTGACCTTCCTGCTCAGCCGGCGCGATCCGTGGGTGACCGATGCGGTCAAGATTGATTATGACAACACGCCCGCAGGAAGGATTGCTGCGGGCCGAGCGCTGGTCCGAGAGTTGAACTGCATCGGTTGCCACGCAATCGAGGCCGGTCAGGGGAACATCCACCAGTACTACGTGGACGATCCGAGCCTGGAGGACGATAATCCTATCGGCGCGCGATTCAAGCCGCCCCTGCTGTGGGGCGAAGGCGCCAAGGTGCAACCACGGTGGCTGCACACATTCCTGGACCACGTGCAAATGCTTCGACCCTGGCTGAAGGTGCGGATGCCGAGTTTCAGTCTCACGAGCGATCAGCGCAAGACGTTGGTGGAGTACTTCGTCGGCCTGGCTCAAGATGAGTCGCAGATGCTGGACGAGCAGATCAAGCCGGTCCTCGCGCACCTCGCTGCGGCCCGAAGCGGTTCGGATGAGCAGCTCGGCTTGGTCGGTACGGACGGCCACGCCACGACAGACGGCAATCTCGCTCCCGGCAGTGACTGGTTTGCGACCGACAAGTTCGCCGATTCCGCGGTTCTCCTGGGCGGTTGGGCCGTGGCGCACCATCAGATCACGCCATACGATCTTCAGCCCGGGCCGGATGCGGACGAGGCCGCGCGGATCGAGTCGCTCACCCCGACCTTTGGAAACGTGCTTCGGCGGTCGTCCTTCCTGTCCGGTCTGTTTGATATCGACTATCCGTTTCCACCAACGGTGCCGACGGGCTTGAGCGACGACCGCTTCAAGTTGGGCGAACAGTTGTTCTATAACCAGAGATGCCTGTCGTGCCACGTGGCGGGCAACCCCGATGTGGCGGGAACGACCACGGCGATCAAGGCCCCGAATTTCGCCTTGGCGTACGAGCGGTTGCGGTATGATTGGATTCTCAGCTGGCTTCGGGATCCGCAGGCGATTCAGCCAGGCGCGAACATGCCACAGGTTTTCCAGGGCGGCGGCAGCGCCTTCGCCACGCTTGCTCCCGAGGAGCGGGCCAAGCTGGAGGGCGAGTTCGGATCGACGATGGACGAACAGGCGCACCTTCTGGTCGATTTCCTGTTCGAGTTGGGCAATCGGCGATACACTGCGATCCAACCGGGAGCGACTCAGGCGCAGGAGGCGCCGGAGCAAGATGACGACGAGGAGATGGAGTTCGACTTCGACGAAGACGACTCGAAGCCGGATGCGGAGGAGGAATTCGATTTCTGAAGTCGGGCAGGAGGGTGCGATATCCGGACGGTGGTGACCGGCATTGGCGCGTGCCCGGCAGGAGTACCTCCTGCGGCGGCTATCGTAGCGGAGGTGTGAGGTGTCCAGTAAAGCGGCAAGGCGGCTTGATTTTTCCTGCCGTCTCACGCAAAGTTCCGAGGTTTGTCCTTCGTCGTATGGCGAAGGCGGTTTTCAGGAGATGGCCATGTTGACCCGAAAGAGCCTGTCGATGGTGTTGGTGACGGCGGTGGCGCTGTCCATGGTGGCCCGTGCCGCGCGGGCAGACAACGAAAAGGGCACTGCGGTGATCAAGGGCAAGGCGGTGTTCGAGGGCGCAGTGAAGACCAAGGGCGTCAAGATTGCAAACGATCCGGTCTGTGTCAAGGCACACCCGAAGAAGCGTATTCCAGCCCAGGGGACGATCGTCTATAAGAAACAGAACAACGCATTGCCGTATGTGTTCGTCTATGTAAAGGGCATCAAGGGTAAGTATGATCAGCCGGCCGCGGCGGTGGTGCTCGATCAGCAGGGCTGCATCTACCATCCGCACGTCTTCGGCATGGTCGTTGGTCAGGAGATCGACATCAAGAACAGCGATTCTACGAATCACAACGTGCATGCTCTGCCCAGGAAGAACGCCCAGTTCAACTTCGCGCAGCCCAACGTGGGCCTCAAAAAGCTCACGGGCCGGGACACGTTCACCAAATCGGAGTACGGCAAGAACGCCATCAAGATCAAGTGCGACGTGCACCCATGGATGGGGGCATGGTGCCATGTCATGACGCACCCGTTCTTCGATGTGACGAAAGATCACGAACAGTGCCCCAAGGGCAAGGAGGCCGGGCGCGGCACCTTCGAGATCAAGGACCTCCCGGCGGGTCAATACGAAGTCGTGGCTTGGCACGAAGTCTACGGCACGGTTTCACAGAATGTCAGCGTGGCTGATGGGGAGACGAAAGAGATCGTCTTTACCTTCAAGAAACCGGCGAAAAAGGCCGAGGCTCAGAGTCCGTCCCGGACGCTGGTGCTCACGACTGCCGGTGATGTCGCGGGCCGGTAGCGGGCCGTCGCGTCTGGATGGGCACGGAGGGTGGAGGTCGTTCCCGTTCGCGAAGAGTCGTGACGGAGCAGCCGTTGTCAGTCATGATCGTGCGGCCGGCGCAGAGGGTGCCCCAGTCGTGACCGGGCAGCGCGCGGTGTGGAACGAGCGGTCGTGCCGGAAGAGCCGTTCGATCAGGACCGTCGTGCATGTGTTGAGCATGTGGCGGCGCCCGGTGGGCCGGTTCAGGAATAAGGAAACATGATGTTTGCGGCGAGCAACTACGGCACATGGCTGCCACCGATGTTCTCGGAACACGGCGTCCATGTCGATCGGCTGTTGGACATCCTTCATGTGTTCATGGGGTTGCTCTTTGTCGGTTGGGGCCTCTTCTTTGTGTATTGCTTGTTTCGGTTTCGAGCGCGTGTCGGCCACCGGGCGAGCCACGAACTCGTGAAGGGCAAGATCTCCAAGTATCTTGAGGTCGGGGTGGCGCTGTTCGAGGCCTTTTTGCTGGTCGGACTCTCGATGCCGGTGTGGGCGGAGTACAAGAACGACCCCCCGAAGCTGGACGCGCGGCAGGAGATTCGTGTGGTTGCGCAGCAGTTTCAGTGGAACTTCCACTACCCCGGCAAGGATGGGGAGTTCGGTCGTACGGACGCCTCGCTGATCAGCGATTCCAACCCCATCGGGTTGGCCGAGGCGGAGGATGATCCGGCGGCGGCGGATGATGTGGTCACGAACGAGTTGCACCTTCCGGTCGGCAAGCCCGTTTATCTGCGGCTGACGTCGATGGATGTGATCCATTCGTTCTCGATACCGGCGTTGCGGGTGAAGCAGGACGTTATCCCCGGCATGGAGATACCGATCTGGTTTGAGGTTCAGGAGGGCGCGACGTCGGACAAGCTGTGCGAGCAGATGCGAATTCAGGTGCCGATCAAAAAGGCGAACTGGTACAAGCTCCGCCACCAGATGGCGGCGGTGGATCACAAAGACCCGAAGACCGGCGAAGTACTGCTCGCGAAGGGCCAGCGGTTGGGGTTCTCCTGGGAGGCGGGTGACACGTTGTTCGAAACGCTGGCCAAGGAGGGCGTGACGGAACTGGTCCTCGAGCCTGAATATGCCATGCAGGTCGTCTGTGCGCAGCTTTGCGGCAACAGCCACTTCAAGATGACGGCGAACATCATCACGCACACATCCAGCGATTTTACCGCCTGGATGGCATCGGAAAGCGCCGGAGCGGAAGAAGGATTCGAATTCTGAGGAACACCGATTCATGAGCCACGACCACGAATTGCCATTCTGGCGACGCTACGTCTTCTCAGTTGATCACAAGGTCATCGGCATCCAATACGCCGTGACCGGACTGGTGTTTCTGATGTTCGGCTTCAGCCTGATGATGATCATGCGATGGCAACTTGCCTATCCGGGGCAGCCCATTCCGATCATCGGTCAGTGGCTGAGTTCGAACATTGTGACGGCGGAGGGCGTGCTGATCGGCGACGGGTACAACGCCTTCGGCGCCATGCATGGGACGATCATGATCTTCCTCGGCGTGGTGCCGCTTGCGGTCGGCGGATTCGGCAATTTCGTTCTGCCCCTTCAGATCGGCGCGCCTGACATGGCGTTTCCGCGGCTGAACATGGCCAGCTACTGGAGTTACTTTTGCGGTGGCGTCACGATGCTGGTCAGCTTCTTCGTTCCTGGAGGCGCTGCGAATTCGGGATGGACGTCTTACCCGCCTCTGTCAGACCTGGCCACGACGGGACAGACCGTGTGGCTGTTCGGCATGGTCTTGTTGATTACGTCGTCCCTGCTCGGGTCGGTCAATTTCATCGTTACGATCGTGCAGCTCCGCGCGCGGGGGCTTTCCTTTTTTCGCCTTCCGTTTTTCGTCTGGGCGCAATTCATCACGTCGTTTCTTCTGTTGCTGGCCTTTCCGCCACTGGAGGCGGCCGGCGTTTTGCAACTGATGGACCGCCTGGTCGGCACGAGCTTCTTTGACCCCGGCGGCTTGATCGTCAGCGGCCAGCTTCGTAATACCGCCGGCGGGGGCAGTCCGCTGTTGTGGCAGCATCTGTTCTGGTTCCTCGCTCATCCGGAAGTGTATGTGCTGATCCTGCCGGCGTTGGGGATCATCTCGGAGATCATTGCGAACAACACGCGGAAGCCGCTTTGGGGCTATACGTCGCTCGTTTATTCGGCGGCCTTTCTGGGGTTCATGTCGTTTATCGTCTGGGCCCACCACATGTTCATGACCGGCATGGGTACGACGCTGAGCACGTTCTTCCAGGCGACGACGATGATCATCTCGGTCCCTTCGGTGATTATCCTGACCTGTCTGATCATCAGCCTGTGGGGGGCGTCGATCCGGTACACGGTGCCGATGCTGTTTGCCCTGGCGTTTCTGCCGATGTTCGCGATCGGGGGCCTGACCGGGCTGCCCCTGGGACTAACCGCGTCCGACATCCATCTGCACGACACCTACTACGTCATCGGCCACTTTCACTATGTCGTCGCGCCGGGCACAATCTTTGCGCTGTTTGCCGGCATCTACTATTGGTTCCCGAAGGCGACCGGCCGGAAGATGAGCGACTGGTTGGGCAAGCTGCACTTCTGGCCTTCGTTTCTGTTCATCAATCTCATCTTCATGCCCATGTTGTTCCAAGGCATGGCGGGTGTGCTGCGGCGGCAGTTCGACCCGACCGAGCAGCTTCATGCGGCGCCGGCGCAGGGCCTCCACGTCATGATCTCATGGGCGGCGTGGGGACTGGCCTTGTCACAGATCCCGTTCATCATCAATTTCTTCTGGAGCATCTGGAAGGGACGTGCGGTCGACCGCAACCCCTGGAGAGCAACGACGCTCGAGTGGGCCGCTCCTTCACCGCCGCCGCACGGCAATTTTGACACTGTTCCGGTGGTGTATTGTGGGCCGTACGCGTACAGCGTGCCCGGCAAGAAAGAGGACTTCTGCCCGCAACACGTGGCGCTGGAGGCATAACTGTTGTCAGATATTGCGATTCCCTATGATATCGAGCCCCATCCGCTCACGCGGATGTTCAATGGCAAGTTCGGCACCTGGCTCTTCCTGGCATCGGAGGTGATGCTCTTCGGGGCCTTCTTCTCCACTTATGTATTGTTGCGCGTTGAGGCGCCGGCGGGGACCTGGCCCATGCACGGGCTGGCTGACACGCACAGCTCACAGATACTGAACGTGCCGCTGGCAACGATCAACACCATGGTTCTCATCGCGTCGAGCGTATCGATGGTCATGGCGTGGGCGGCGCTGAAGATGAAGGAATTTGGAAAAGGGCGCAAGTATCTTCTTTTGACATTTGCGCTGGCCGGTACGTTCTTGGTCATCAAGTTCTTCGAGTACAAATCGAAACTCACGCACTACCAGGTCGAGTTGACGGCGCCGTTGCTCCATGACGGTGAGGAGATATCAAAGACGATCACGGTCGGTACGGAAGGCGGCGAACGCACCTACACCACGCTGTCAGGGCACTTGGGCGAGGAGACCGAAGACTACGTGATGTTCGCTCCAGACTCCGAGCACGGTCATGGTGCTGAGATTCGGATTGATCGGACGAAGATCGAGCGGCTGTCCCGCTGGGGGCCGGCGAACAGCGCATTCCTCGCCACGTACTTCACGATGACGGGTCTGCACGGGCTGCATATCATCGGGGGCATGGTGGTCATCTTGTACTTGATTGTGACGGGAGGCAGGATGTGGAAGGAGCGCCCGGAGAAATACGTCAATCGCGTGGAGTGCACGGGGTTGTACTGGCACTTTGTCGACTTGGTCTGGATATTCCTGTTTCCGACCCTGTACCTGCTGTAGGAGTGATTCCGTGACCACAGCGAGCGCTGAGGACATTCGAAAACACCTGAAGGTCTATTACATGGTGTTCGGGGCCCTGGCGGTCCTGACCTGCGTGACGGTGGCTGTCTCCTATCTGCACCTGACTATCGGCATGGCGGTGCTGGTGGCGCTGGCGATTGCGTCCGTGAAGGGATCGCTCGTGGCGTGCTATTTCATGCATCTCCTTACCGAGCGTGGATTACTCTTGTGGGTCTTGGGGCTGTGCGGCGTGTTCCTGGTGGTCATCCTGTTGCTGCCGGTGTTGACCGTCACAGATAGTGTGGCCGTGCCGTAGGGTGGTTGTCGGTGGGGCGTGGTGGCATCCGGCGGGCTCGGCCGTAAGACAGAGCGTGGGTGTGGCATGAGACGATCGAGATTGTTGCGATGGATTCTGGCGGTGGCGGCATTCATGGCGCCTTGGCTGGCGGGCGCGGCGCCCGCTTGGGCTTGTGCCGTTTGCCAGGGCAACAAGGACTCGCAGCTCTCGAAGGGTGCGGATGCGGGCGTCCTGGTGATGGTGATCGTGACCTATGCCGTCCTGCTCGGCTTTGCTGCAGTCGGTGGGGTGTGGTTCGTCCGCGCTCGTAGATCAGGCGTGTAATTGACTTGGAAGTTGGGCAGGGCCTTCTGATCAGCCCCGCGAGGGTGCCGGATTCTTCGAGGGAAGGGGCCGGCGCGGGTGGAGGAGCCGGCGAGCCGATCCTTGATGAACACTTCACCGACACCTGTGGCATTCCTGCGCGGCGAGGAACCCTCCATTGCGACACCACATGTCTGGCTCCATCGTTATGCGGTCGCGGTGGCGTGCGCAACGCTGTGCCTGATCATTGCGGGGGCGATGGTGACCAGCACGGGGAGCGGCCTGTCCGTGCCGGACTGGCCGACCACCTACGGTCAGAACATGTTCACCTATCCACCGAGCCGGTGGGTTGGAGGCATCTTCTATGAACATGGCCATCGGTTGATCGCCTCGACCGTAGGGTTGATGGCCGTCGTCCTTGCTGTGTGGCTGTGGCGGTGTGAGCCGCGGCGTTGGATGCGCGTGCTCGGCGGAGCGGCCGTGCTGGCGGTCATCGCGCAGGGCGTGTTGGGAGGGCTGACGGTTCTGTATCTCCTTCCAACCCCGATTTCGGTTCTCCACGGTTGTCTGGCGCAGACTTTTTTCTGCATCACAATCGCGATTGCGGTTTTCACGTCGCCCGGGTGGCTGAGGAATCCGTCGCGCGTCGTGACACCCGGGCGATTCGGCGTGCGCGGGTGGTGCTGTCTGGCGGTAGGTGTCGTATTCTTGCAACTGATTCTTGGGGCGGTCATGCGGCATACCGGGTCCGGACGAGCCGTCTTGGACTTCCCCCTTGCGTATGGGCAGTGGTTTCCCGACCTCAGTGCGACAGCCGTTGAAAACTACAACATCGACCGCGTCTGGGAGTTTCAGCTTCCTGCCGTGATGGCGGAGCAGATCGCCTATCACATGACCCATCGGATCGGCGCTGTGGTCGTGACTATCGTTTTGGTGTGGACGGTGGTGACTGTTCTCAGGCGGCACGCCGGCATGGTGGAATTGAAGCGGCCGGCCGTCGCGGCCCTGTTCCTGCTGGTCACACAACTCGGGCTTGGGGCGTGGACGGTCTGGTCGGGAAAGGATGCGTGGGTGACCTCGGCGCATGTGGCGGTCGGGGCGGCGACGCTCGGCTGCGTGTGGATTCTGGCGCTGCGGGCATGTCGGCGACTGGCGGCCGCGCCGCGGGGTGCGGCGAGTTCGGCGGTCTCGGCACAGGCGGTGGGGCTATGAAGGCGCCTGTTGAAGAGAACGACGGCGGGGTGGCGTCATCGGCGGTGGCCCCAAGCGCGCTCTCTGCACCGGCCGTGCTGGCGTTCGGAGCGGCTCGGGCGCGCCTGGCCGATTACATCGAGCTGACCAAACCGCGGATCAGCATGCTCGTGCTGCTCGTCACGGCGGTCGGGTTTGCCTTGGCAAGCCCGGAGACCATCGACTCCACCCTGATGGCCCACGCGCTGCTCGGTACGGCGCTCGTCGCAATCGGCGCCAATGCGCTCAACCAAGTCATTGAGCATGATGCCGACCGGCTGATGCCCAGGACCGCGACCCGACCGATTCCCTCGGGACGGCTGGGATGTTCTCAGGCCTGCGCGTTCGGCACGGCGTCGGCGTTGATCGGGTCGTCATATCTGGCGCTGACGGTCAACCCGCTTGCGGCCCTGCTGGCCGTGGCGACAATTGCGCTCTATCTGTTTGCCTACACGCCGTTGAAGAGGCGATCGGTCTATAACACGCTGGTCGGCGCCGTGCCCGGTGCGTTGCCGGCCCTGATCGGGTTTGCCGCTGCCCGAGGCGCCCTGACCGCGCCGGCCTGGATGCTCTTCGCAATCGTCTGGGTCTGGCAGTTGCCACACTTCTTCGCGATCGCATGGATGTATCGCGAGGATTACGCGCGGGGCGGTTTTCGAATGCTGTCGCGGGCGGATCCGGACGGTGCCCGGACAGGCCGATGGGTCGTGATTTGCTCGGTCGTGCTCCTGCCGGCGAGCCTGCTGCCGTTCTGGACGGGCGTCGCCGGCGGCGCGTATGGCGCCGGCGCGGCGATGTTTGGTACGGTCCTGTTGCTGGTGGGGATTCGGTCGTCGGTGTTGCGGACGGCGGGCAGTGCGCGGATCATGGTCATCGCGTCGGTGCTCTACCTTCCGGCGCTGCTGATCCTGATGTTGCTGGACCGCGTTCAGGGCTAGTGCTCTGTCGGGGCCTGGGTTGGCGGGATGTGCGGGCAGGATCGCCCACGCGTTTCCTCAGAGGAGCTACACCGGCGGGACGCCGATGCTCCCCCGCAATGAGGTGTGACAGAACACCAAGGCGTTCGTCCCCCACCCCCGGAGGGGATGGGGCACCCGCGCGTCGGCCTGGTTTTTCTTGTTTGGGGGCGAGATCGTGCGAGAGGTCGTTTCTCTCGACAGTGTCACCCATCGATACGGTGAGCGCTTGGCGCTGGAGCGGGTCAGCTTCGACGTGGGGTCGGGGGAGTGTCTGGGCGTGCTGGGGCCGAATGGCGGAGGGAAGACGACTCTTTTCAAGATTCTCTCGACCTTGCTCACACCGACCGATGGCCGTGCGACCCTTTGCGGCTGTGACGTCGTGCGGCAGCGAGCGGAGGTTAGACAGCGAATCGGCGTCGTCTTCCAATCGCCCAGCCTTGATGTCTATCTGACCGCGCGAGAGAACCTGCGCCACGGCGGCCATCTCTACGGGCTGTCGGGGCGCGCGCTCGAAAGCCGCATCGACGAGATGCTGTCGCAGCTCGGCGTCGCGGACCGGGCCGGCGATCTTGTTCGGACGCTGTCCGGCGGGCTGAAGCGCCGGGTCGAGCTGGCCAAGAGTCTGCTGCACCATCCGGTGGTGCTGCTGCTGGATGAGCCGAGCACCGGTCTCGATCCGGGTGCTCGGAAGGACCTATGGGCCGTGCTGGAATCCCTGCGATGTACTACGGGGGTGACGATCCTGATGACGACGCACTTCATGCTGGAGGCGGAGCGGTGCGACCGTCTTGCGCTCCTTGACGCGGGGCGGTTGGTTACGGTCGGCACGACCGACGAACTGAAGAGCCGGATCGGTGGGGATTGCCTCACCCTTGAATGTGAAGATGCCGCAAATCTGGCCGCGCGTGTCGAAGAGCAGTTCGGGTGCGTTGCCACTGTCGTGGATGGATCGGTGCGAATCGAGCGCTCGGACGGACATGCAATGGTTCCGCGTATTGCAGAGGCGTTCGGACCGGCCATTCGCTCGGTCACGGTCGGAAAACCGACGTTGCAGGATGTCTTTATGCACGAGACCGGTCATCGCTTCGATGACAACGGCTCGGTCGACGAGGCGGCGGTCGGCGCCGCAGGCAGGAGGGCGGAGCCGTCATGAGCACCGACCGTGTCGAGCGACATGCCGCACCGTCGTTGTGGCTGCCATGCCGTACGCTGTGGTCGCGCGAGATCGTTCGGTTCTTGCGCCAGCGGAGTCGGGTCCTCGGTGCGATGGGGACGCCGCCGGTGTTCTGGATTCTGGCGGGGTCGGGGTTGAACCGATCCTTCGTGCCTGCCGGGGCGAAGGCCTCAATGTCGTACCTGCAATACTCATTCCCGGGTGTTCTGGCAGCGATTCTCATGTTTACGGCGGTCTTCTCGACGATCTCCGTCATCGACGACCGGCGCGAGGGGTTTCTGCAATCGGTTCTGGTCGCGCCCGGCTCGCGGGCCTCGATCGTGCTGGGCAAGGTGCTCGGAGCGACGACCCTGGCGGTCGGGCAGGCGCTGATCTTTCTCCTGCTGGCACCGCTGATGGGGATTCCGCTGGGAATTCGGTCGTTTCCGGCGACCTTCGCCGCGATGACGTTGATCTCGTTCTCCCTTACGAGCCTGGGATTCTGGATCGCCTGGCGCATGGAATCGACGCAGGGATTTCACGCCATCATGAATCTTGTCCTGATGCCGATGTTATTCCTGTCGGGAGCATTCTTTCCGGCGGCGGGCGCGGCGAAATGGCTGGCGTGGGTCATGCTGTTCAATCCGATGACGCACGGTGTGTCGCTGATGCGAACGGCGATGTATCTGGATGGCGGCGGCGGCCCCGTGGCCGAGGGCATCGGCTGGCTGCCGGCCCTGGGGATCTCGGTGGGATTCGCGGTCTTGATGTTTGTGGCGTCGATCCGAGCGGTGACGAGGGAATCTGCGCGGGTCCTGCAGTAGGATCGCCGGTGGGCTTTCACTTGCAGTATCTTCTCGCTCCTTCTTCACGACCGCGTGCAGAGTGGCGTTCCACCGTGTCGAGTATGGGTGCCGCCAATGATGTCGTCTGAGTCACCACCGGAACCCTGGACGCCACCGGAGTTGAAACCCGGACGCCGGTTTTGGGTCTTGATGGCCGGCTCGCTCCTGTTCGTCGGTGCGCTGGCCTACTTCCAGTACGCACGGGTCGATCGAGCCAGACGGGCGCAGGCTACGCCGGTGGTCAATGGCGTGCCGATCCTCGGTCATGTGCCGGACTTCACACTGATCGAGCGAAGTGGCCGCAAAACCCGTCTGGCAGATATGCGTGGTCGAATCTGGGTGGCGGACTTTGTGTTTACGTCGTGCGCCGGGCCGTGTCCGATCATGTCCCTCCGCATGGCGGACTTGCAGAGATCGCTGGCCAGGGCCGGGCTTGGCGCGGTGCGGTGCGTTTCGTTCAGCGTGGATCCGACACGCGACACGCCCGAGGTGTTGAGGGCGTACGCGGACCGATATCACGCGGATAAATACCAGTGGCTGTTTCTCACGGGCGAGAAGGATGTGGTGTCCCGTCTGACGCGAAAGGGGTTCAAACTGACTCTGGAGGACGAGACCGACGCCGAGCCGATCCTCCACTCGACGCGTTTCGTTCTGGTGGATGGGCGAGGCCGGATTCGGGGATACTACGAGGCGATCACCGGCGAAGAGATAGAGGACCTGGCGGGCGCCGGCATGAATCCGATGCCTCCGGCCGTGAAGTCCAAACTCCTGTCAGACGTTCGAGCGCTGCTGCGCGAGGCGGGGCGTTGACGGTCCACGATCTCCCGCACCTGAATGCGTCGCTGAACGCGCTGAGCGCCATCCTGATCGTGGCCGGGCTGGTGATGATCCGCCGGAAGCAGGTCGTCGCGCACAAGGCGTGCATGTTGACCGCAACGGCCGTGTCGACTGTGTTCTTGGTGTGCTATCTCGTCTACCATGCCTCGGTGGGGCATGTCCGGTTTACCGAGCCGGGTTTCGTGAAGACGCTCTACCATGGCGTTCTGCTCTCCCATGTGGTGCTCGCGGCGGCGACGCCCGTCTTGGTCACGGTCACGCTATACCGGGCATTGCGGGGACAGTTAGACAGACACGAACGCCTGGCCCGGTGGACGTTGCCCATCTGGCTGTATGTGTCCGTGACCGGTGTGCTGGTCTATCTCATGCTGTATTGGTGGTTTCCGCCGGCCGGAGTTCGCGTGTGACGGATGGGTCTTGGCGCAACGGAGCCATGTGGTCCCGTTGCGTCAGGATCGTGCGGTCCTGCGCCGGGCCGGCGTCGTCTTTCGAGCGGTAGGGGGTCGCTTCGCCGGGTGATCATTCCGCCGATCGAAGGAGTGGGCGGAGGGACAGAGGTCGGCCAGAACGCAGTCGTTGCACACGGGCTTGCGGGCGTTGCAGACCTTGCGACCATGCCAGATCAGGGCATGGCCCATGAAGGTCCAATCCTTGCGGGGCAGCATGTCCATCAGGTCTCGCTCGATCCGGACCGCGTCCTTGCCGTCGCGCGACCGCCAGGTGAGTCGGAGGCGATGGGCAAGCCGTCCGACGTGCGTATCGACGACGACGCCCTCGTTCTTGCCGAACCACGTACCCAGGATGACGTTGGCGGTTTTTCGAGCCACACCCGGAAGCTCGATCAGCTCGTCCATCGTGTCGGGCACGGTTGCGTCAAAACGCTCGGTCAGAACGCGGCAGGCCCCGATGATGCTCTTCGTCTTGTTTCGGAAAAAGCCTGTGGACTGGATCAGTGACTCCAATTCGGCCGGATCGGCCGTGGCGAACGCGTGGGCATCGCGGTATCGGGCGAAGAGCGTGGGCGTGACCTTGTTCACGCGATCGTCGGTGCATTGGGCCGACAGGATCGTTGAAACGAGCAGTTGCAGCGCCGAGCGGTGGCGCAGGGCGCAATCCGCGTCCTTGTACTCGCGGTGCAGCCGTTTCGTGATCTCGAGTGCCCGGGCCTTCCGGGCCGCAACGGACTCGCGGCTGTGTCGGGCGGGCGCGGGGGCTCGCCGCGTTTTTGGCGTGGACATGGGGGGATTCCTCACGGTCCCGGTTTTGCGGTGGAAGGGCTTGTCGTTGCCCGCCGCGTCGGGAGCGCCATTTCCATCACGAGGACCAAGACCAGAAACAACTCGACCTGCGCGACGCGCACGGCCGCCTTGTGAAACTGCTGAAAAGCGGCTCGTACTTCGACATCGGGTCGGGCGGAGGAGAGCGCAGGCTGGAAGTCCGCGATTTTTGGCGTGAGTGTTGCTAGGTATAGCACGAGTGCTGCGGCCACGACGATGAGGATCAGCCGGAACCAATCGCGCCGCGCCCGTGGGCCGATCAGCATGGAGACGATCTGCCAGGCGACGACAACGGCGGCGCAGGCCAGCTCGATGCGGTCGGCCTTGGCGAAGTTCTTGGCCATGATATGTCCGGCCACGGTGTTGGGGTTTGCGATGCCGGATTCACGCATCATGCCGAACGTGGTCGGGGCGACGACGGCGCCCATGATCAGCAGGGTGCCAAGCCAGACGGCGGCGGCCGCGGCGGCGACCGCTCGGACGACGTTCAAGATCATAGCGGGTCCACCCATGCGACAGAGCCGTCGGTCCAGACGTCCTTCTTCCAGATCGGAGCGTCGGCCTTGACGGCATCCACGATAAACCGACAGGCGTCGAACGCAGGCCCTCGATGGGCGGCGGCGACGACGACGAGAATCGAAACCTCACCCAGGGGCACGCGACCGAGGCCATGGATCACGGCCGCATCCAGGATGTCGAACCGGTCCACGGCCCGCCCGCGAATGGCGGTCAGTTGCCGGATGGCCATTTCGTCATAGGCCTCGTAGTCGAGGGCTGCGAGAATCTTGTCGCCGCACGTTTCGCACCGGACGGTGCCGGAGAACGTCGCGACGGCCCCGGCGCGCGGATCCGACATGTCCTTGACGAGTCTGTCGGCATCGATCGCCTCGCGAACCAGGGCCACGCGTGGCGTGGTCGCCCCGCCCGAGACCGGCGGAATCACCGCGACTTCGTCTCCGTCGACAAGACAGTGGTCGGTCGGCACATAGGCACGGTTGACCGCCAGTCGTATTCCCCGCGCCTCGCGGAAGTGCGGATAGCGCTTCTCGAGGCGCTGCGCGACGGCGGCGACCGTTTCACCGTTCGCGATGTCGAGCGTGATGGACGGCTCTCCCACCAGGTCGCGCGCCGGGCCGTAGAATCTCACAACGATCGTGGGCATACGTTTGATCCGAGCCAGACGGCGAACTCCCGTGCAGTGCGGCATTGTACGGAGCGGTCGCGCTGGGGCAATCGACGGGCGGTTGAAGATCGGGGGCCTCGCGGCTATCGTGGGCAGAGCAGTGGGTGCATGGTGAATGAGGTGCGTATGAAGATTAACCTGTCCGGTCCCGACATCACGCAGGCGGAGCGTGATGCGGCGCTGGCCGTCCTGAACACGAGCCAGTTGTCCCTCGGGCCGCGCGTACCGGAGTTCGAGGAGGCGGTGGCCCGGTTTGTGGGGACGGCCCACGCGATCGCCGTGTCGAGCGGCACGGCCGGTCTGCATCTGCTGATGCGGGCGATTGGAATCGGCCCGGGCGACGAGGTGATCACCACGCCCTTTTCGTTTGTGGCGTCGTCGAACTGCATCCTGTTCGAGCGCGGACGGCCGGTCTTCGTCGATATCGACGCCGAGACATGGAATATCGACGCGACCCGGATCGAGTCGGCGGTGACGCCGAAGACCAAGGCGCTTATCCCGGTGGATGTCTTCGGCGCGGTACCGGACATGGGCGTGATCAGCGAGATCGCCGAGCGTCACGGGCTGCGTGTGATCGAGGATTCGTGCGAGGCGCTGGGCACGCGGTACCGCGGTCAGATGGCCGGCTCACTGGGGGTCGCCGGGGTTTTCGGTTTCTATCCCAACAAGCAGATCACGACTGGCGAAGGCGGCATGATCGTCACCGATGACGACGAGATCGACCGCGTGTGCCGGTCGATGCGCAATCAGGGCCGCGACACGGGCATGGGATGGCTGTCGCACGAGCGGCTGGGCTATAACTACCGCCTGAGTGATATCAACAGCGCGATCGGCGCGGCGCAGATGGGTCGGATCGAGGAAATCCTGGCGAGGCGGACGCGCGTGGCCGGGTGGTATCGGCAGCGACTGGGCGGCGAGGAGCGAATCAGCCTGCAGAAGATCGGCGACGACTGCGAGATGAGTTGGTTTGTCTTTGTCGTCAAGCTCGCCGACGACTACACCGAGGAGAGGCGGGCCGAGATCATGGAGCGGTTGCGCGGGCGAGGCATCGGCTGCAACAACTACTTCGCGCCCATCCACCTCCAAGGCTTCTACACGAGTGAATTCGGCTACAAGCCTGGCGACTTCCCGAATTGTGAGCGCGTCGCCGCCCGGACCATCGCGCTGCCGTTCCACGGTGGCCTCCGCGAATCGGACGTGGACGAAGTCTGCGCCGTGTTCCGGTCCTTGCTGTGAGCCACGCGAGTAGCCCCCGTGCGGCGTCCGTTTGATCGACCTGTTCCTGCCCCCGCCCGCCGGACGAGTCTCGTAACGCGCGACGCGCTACACAGATTGCAGAACGGACGGAAGCATGGCCGGGATCGGACGAAGCCGGCGGGATGAATCCGGTATTGTAGTATTGCGCGTGCGGCGGCGGTTTTATCGAGAAGAGGGATGCGTATGTCCACAGGCGCGACGTCCGATCATGTCCTGCGAGTGTCCGACGACGAGTTGGATCGACTGCTCGACCAGCTTGACGTGGAACACGCCATGGTGGCTGAGGACCGACGGCGATCGGCCCGTCATCCGCTTCGAGGTCAGAGGGTCGGCATTTGCGTGGCGAGCCTGGATCAACCGAGATTCGCGACGGAGGGACGCCTCAGCAACATTTCTGAGCACGGCGTGGCCTTCCTCGCGGCTCAAGTGCTGACACCGGGAAAGCGGGTCTGTCTCACGCTCCCCATCGGTCCGAATAATGCTGCGGTCGACATCGAGGCGGTCATCGTGCGTTGTTGTCTTCTCAAGGGGACGATCTTCGAAGTCGGCGCCGAGTTTGATGCGCACCGTCTGCAGGAATAGCCATCTCTTCGACCGATCCCACCCCGTCTGACGGAGGCCTCCTAGACAAGGTGATCCGACCTCGTCTGATATTCGCCATGGTCCGGCTTCGGCGCCGGTCACGCCTGCCGATTGTTCTTTACGAACGCCCCGGTGGACAACCGACGATAACCGACGTAGCGGTGAGGCGCCATCCGCCATCAGAGTGAGGACTGGCGCGCCATATAACGGGGGGGGCGTCCGTGAAGACGCCGCGCAGATACCAATCGGATGTGCTGCGCTGGGTCGGGTGGTGCAGCGTGCTGGCGGCGGTGCTGATCGCTATGGGCATCATCACCCGAAACCGGCGCCATCGTGCCGCGGTGCTCCAGCAAATCCGCGATCAACGCCGACTTGAGATGCGTGTTGCGAGGGAGCACATCGAGAACTACATGGATGAGGTGGCGTTGTGCCTTCGTCTCGTGGGCCTGAATCCTGACGTCGTCAACATGGTGCCGGACTCCGCGGGTCGCCTGGATTCCATGTATGAGGCGATCTACGCCCGGCACAGCCTGGCGGAAATGTACATCATCGAGCGTGACTTCGACGGAACGCACCGTCCGTTCGTCACGTTTGAGATGTCGGATTTCGAACGAGGTCTTGACGTGACTCACGCGCCCGAGCGGGAGGCGGTGGAGTCTGCTAAACAGATCGAGCATATCCGGCGGTTCGTCGAGGATCTCACGCTCCGCTCTCTGATCAGCGAACCCATCCCCCTGTGCATCGGCGAGCCGGGCGTCGTGTTCTCGGTCCCGGTAGGCTCGGGGCCTGAACTCAAGGCCATTGTGGCGGGCATGGTTCCATCCCGGCGCATCGCGGAACTTCTGGGTGAAAGCGGTCGCGGGAATTGGCTGGTCCTGGCGACGGAAGGAGGTCCATTCTTCACCAGCCCGGGCCTTCCCGACGAGATGCGCGCCTGGTGCGAGCGGGAGCTGAGCCAACACGGCGCGCATGACTTCTTTGCGAAGCGCGGGGAGGTGTTCCCCGCAGGTCCTGACGTCGTGGTCTGGTCACCGACCGATATCCCGAGCGATCAACGGTGGTACCTTATGCTCCTTTACGACGAGGCGGCTCTGTTGCGAGCCAGTGGGGCATCCGGCGCGCTGGCAGGGTGGGGTTCCGCGTCGATGGTCCTGCTGCTGGGCGGAGCGGTTCTGTTTCTTTGCCGGCTCGTGCCGGCGTTGGTTGCGGCTCGCCGGCGGGGTGACGCCGATGCTCGCGAGCGGCTGGCCGCAGAGGAGAAGGCCCGACAGCGCGAGGCCGAACTGGCGCGGGTCGCGCGCCTCGGCACCATGGGCGAGATGGCCAGCGGGTTGGCGCACGAGTTGAACCAACCGCTTGCTGCCATCGTGAACTATCTTCAGGCCTGCTCGGAAAGGATTCGCTCCGGCCGGGGCGATCGCGAGGATCTGCTGGCGGATATGGGGGACGCAGCCCAACAGGCTGCGCGCGCCGGTGCGATCGTCGAACGTATCCGCGATTTCATCCGCAAGCGTGAGCCCAAGCGGACGACCGTCAATCTCAACGAACTGGTACGCGACGCGGCGTTATTGGTCCAATCGGAGACGCGGCAGCGTTCGGTGCGCGTTGTCCTTGACTTGGCGGACGCCCTGCGCGAAGTCACGGCTGAGCCGATCCAGATCGAACAGGTCATCGTCAATCTGATGCGTAACGGCTTGGAAGCGATGAATGACGAGCGCACGCGAGATCGACGGCTAACGATCCGCACCGCCTGTCGCGACAACGGCTTCGTCGAATGCTCGACCGCGGATACGGGTCCGGGCCTGCCGGAGACCTTGGCAGACCATGTATTCGAACCCTTCTTCACGACAAAGCCCCACGGGATGGGAATGGGGCTGTCCATCAGCCGATCGATCATCGAACGTCACGGCGGCTGCCTCTGGGCGGAACCCGAATCGGGCGGGGGGGCGGTCCTTCGATTCACTCTGCCGATCGCGGAGGAAGGGGGAGGGCATGAAGAGTAAGGCCACCGTCTTCGTCGTCGATGACGATGAAGCACTGCGCCGATCATTGAGCCGATTGATGGAGTCCGTCGGGTTTCCCGCCGAGACATACCCGACCGCCCAGGATTTCCTGGACGCGTACAAGCCGGATCGCCCGGGCTGTTTGCTCCTGGATCTGCGCCTCCCCGGCATGAACGGTCTCGATCTCCAGGAGATCCTGACCGAAAAGCGCATGACCATCCCGATTATCATCATCTCGGCGCATGGCGACGTGGAACAGGCGGTTCGCGCGATGAAGAATGGCGCGGTCGACTTCATCAGGAAGCCCTACAACGGCCAGACGCTCCTGGATCGCATTCGCCTCGCGATCGAACTCGACGCCCGAATTCGGGAAGAGGAGGCTCGTCGAGAGGCGATCGACGCTCGTCTGAGCACGCTCACGCCGCGCGAACACCAGGTCATGAACATCCTGGTCGAGGGCAAGACCTCGAAACAGATCGCCCTGAAGCTCGGTCTCAGTCGGAAGACGGTCGACATCCACCGGTTACACATCATGAACAAGCTGCAGATCGACTCCGTCGTGGACCTCGTGCGCATCGTGCGAATTCACCGTTCCGACGTTCAGGCGGATGTCCACTCGCACCTGCGACAGAGTTCCCGCCAACCTCCACCCGAGGCGACCCCCTAACGCGGATCGACCGAGAGCCGGAACAGTCCGCAATCGCGCCGCAGAGCTGCGGCCATCGGCCTGCCGTGCGTTCCGCGAGGACGGCGGGGTCCGTGTGAGGTCCGGACGTTCCGCTCGACCTTCGGGCACGCCGTTCGATGACCGGGGGTACGCCCGATAGCCGGGCAGGACCGAATCCGTGGCGGATATCATCTGCCGATTGACCCGGCAGGGCCTCACGTCGCATGATCACGTGGTGTGAAGGGAAGCGCGATGATCGAATCCCTCCTGGACACCTCGTGTCCGAGCTGGAGGAGCGGGATTCGTGGCCAAACGCGGCCCGCTCCCTCACGGTCGCGGCCCTGCAAGGACTATTCAACCACCGGCTAGGACATTGTCTAGCACATACTATGCCGTCGTCCGACACCGGTCGGATGCGTGGGCGTAGGCTTCGGTTCCCGGACGCCTTGATGCGGCGATCGGCTGATCGGAGCAGTGACTCCCGTGGGACATCAAAGTCGTTCGCGGCCCGTCTCGTTCGCCTCTGACACGCTCGTTCCCGAACCCGTGCCAACTAAGCCATTTGCCTACTTGACT
>JBHHVX010000018.1:0-37951 GCA_046754505.1 Phycisphaerae bacterium
GTGGGGCGGTTGACGGGTTCGGCCGGCGCCACGGCCACGCGAGCGTGGCCGTGGCTCACGCCTTCGCGCATGAGACAGCTTGCCGTTTCGGCCGCGTCGATGTGTAGTGTTTTCCGTGCTCGACCCCGTTGGATCGACATCCTGGCACAATCGGCACATCGAGTCATTCCAGCGGCTCGACGCGCTCCTGCGTGAGCACGGCCCGTCGGACCCCCGCGTCATGATCGTCGGCCCTGGCGGCGTGACGCGGCTGGCCGCACCGCTCCTTAACGACGCCGCCGTCGCCCGGGCCTCGGTCGTGCGAAAGCGGATCGGCGACCTCGCCCGCTACGCCGACCAAGCTCTTCGGCGCATCCCGCTCATGCCGATCGTGTCACTCGAACCCATCGAAGTGGAGCACGCCCTGACCCTGCCACACACGCTCGTCGTGGTCGATCGATCGCGCCGCGTGCTTGCCGCCGTCCGGCGTGATCTTCCCCAGGCCGAGTGCTACGGCTGCGACCTGGCCGCCGAGCCGCTGCCCGTGACGGCCGATGTCGTAATTGCCTTCAATATTGTGTGCCGGCTCGAAGACCCCGTCGCCGGCATGGTCCATCTCGAAGACGCCGTGCACCCCCACGGCTGGCTCCTCATCGATGACCGCTCGGCCGCCGCCCACTGGCCTCACCGCGCCGCCTTCGACCGCGTAGCCCCGAAGACTCACCGCCGAGCCTGAAGCGAATTGCAGGGTCGCGAAGCGGCAGGGCCAACGGGTGAGCCAAACCGCGCAATCGATGATGTTATTCGTGTGCGACGCCCGAAAGAGCACCTCCACCGGGTGCCGCAAGGCAGCCTTCAGCTTGCAGTTTGCCCCCCAATGCGATTCTCACACGGGGAGCAACTGCGGCACGTCGAAGCGGATCGCGAAACCGATCTGGTCCCGCACGCCCCTGTCCAGTCGCACCTCGGTGCGGATCACCGTCGCATAACCCAGCGAGACGCCGCATTGCTCGGACGCCAGTACCGGATCATCCGAAGGGGCGATGCGGACCTCATACCGCTGGCCGATCGCCAGCCCGTAGCCAACCGGCGTCGTCGCATGTAGACCGGCGTCTGACACGTCGTCGGTCCGACACCGAATCACCGACCGGCCCGTCAGGTCCAGCAGCCAGATATCACGTTCCACCGGCCGCCGCGTGTAGTCACGCTGGTCGGTCCGAGCGCGACGCCCCGGTGCGATGCCCCAGCGGTCGAACAGCGGCGGCCGCCCAGCATATGGCGCGCCGATCGGAATGGGTGTCGGCAGATTCTGAATCGTCATGTGGGCCTCCTTGTGATCGGTTGGGCCGCCCCCAAGCGCCGAGACACCCTCGACCCCTGCGGGTGGCGGGGAACCGCGAAATCGCTCGTCATCGCTGACAACACCGCCGCCGGTGTTGCCGTGCCTCGTTTCCCCACCGCGACGCAGACTCGACGCGTGGCGATCAGACCCGGGCCGTTGCCCGGCATCCCGACACGCCCCAGCCCGCGCACGCTACCCTCCCTCGCACAACCCGATGATGGCAATCGACCCCACGCTCAGCCGAGGCCGATACGTCGTCCCGCGGGGCAACCCTCTTGGCCGGTCAGCGCCGAAACGACCCACATGCCGCGATATGATCCGGCGAGTGCTGACGCTCTCCACCGGGACAGACGGCCCGTATTATACGGAAAACGGCTCGCCTGTCAACAAATCCCTTAGAATCTCAAAAAAAAATCGCCCGGTGCTCACGCAGCCGCCCCGGCCGCCGTTCCAGCACTGAGGGCGTACCGAACCGTACCTCCCACGATCGTGTGGGTCACGCGGCCCGTCAATCGCCATCCCTCAAACGGGCAGTTCCGGCTCCGGGACAGAAACGACGACGTCTCCACCACCCAGGACAGATTTGGGTCGATGATCGTCACGTCCGCCTCGCGACCCACTGCCATCGACCCGCCACGCAGCCCCAGAACCCGCGCCGGATGCGCCGTGAGCCGCGTGATCAGACCCGGCCAGTCCAGATGTCCGCGATCGATGAGGGCTTTGACCAACAGCCCGACGGCCGTCTCCAACCCGATGATCCCGAACGGGGCACTCTGGAAATCGACATCCTTCTCCTCCCGACCATGCGGGGCATGGTCCGTCACCAGGCAGTCGATCGTGCCGTCCACCACGCCCTCGATACATGCGTCCACGTCCAAACGGGTCCGAAGCGGCGGATTCATCTTGTAATTCGGATCAAACGACGCCACCCCCTCCTCCGTCAGCAGCAGGTGATGCGGGCACACCTCCGAGGTCACGGCCGCGCCACGCCGCTTTGCCTCGCGGACCAGCTCGACCGCTCCGCGCGTGGAGATGTGGGCAACGTGATAGCGCGCCCCGGTCGTGGCGGCGATCAGAAGGTCGCGCTGAAGCATCATCTCTTCGGCAATCGCAGGTATCCCCGTCAGCCCGAGCCGGGTCGCGGTCACCCCCGCGTTCATACACCCGCCGGACGCCAACTCCGCGTCCTCGCAGTGTTCAATAACTGGTCGGTCGAGCATCGCCGCGTACTGCATCGCCCGGTACATCACGGTCGAATTCGCCACCCCGCATCCGTCATCGCTGAACGCCACCGCCCCGGCTCGGACCATTTGGCCCATCTCCGCCAGTTCGCGCCCCTCGCGTCCCTTCGTGATCGCCCCGATCGGATAGACCCGGCACTGCCCCGCCCGCGCCGCCTGCCGATACACGAATTCGATCGCCGCCTGCGTATCCAGCGGCGGATCGGTGTTGGGCATGCACGCGATCGATGTGAACCCGCCCGCCGCCGCAGCAGCCGCGCCCGACGCGATCGTCTCGGCGTCCTCGTTTCCCGGCTCACGCAGGTGAACGTGCATGTCGATCAACCCCGGACACACGATCATCCCACTCGCGTCGATGATCTCAGCCTCCGCGCCGGGGCCAACCTCCCCTGCCCCGGTCGGCCCGATCGCCGCGATCTTGCCATCGGAGATCGTCAGGTCCCCAACCTGATCGACCCCCGCCCCGGGGTCCACGATCCGGCCGTTCGTGATGATCATCGTGCCACCGCCATTCAGTGCCCTTTCCGCCGTCGGCCATCCCGATTCCCCGCCTCAAGCGAGCCGCTCGCCCCCCCAACCCCGTTTTGACTCTTTGACGTGTTGACGTTTCTGCCTCCACTCACGCCAATCCCTCCGCCGCCTGCTTGCACAAGAATAACACCGCCATCCGCACCGCCAGCCCGTTCGTCACCTGACGCAGGATCGCGCTGTGATGCCCGTCGGCCACCTCGGCCGACAGCTCGATACCCCGGTTGATCGGCCCCGGATGCATGATCAGGACGTCGGGCTTCGCGCGCTTCATCCGTTCGTTGGTCAACCCGAAAAGACGCGAGTACTCCTGCAGGCTGGGAAAGACATTGGACGCAATCCGCTCGCGCTGCACCCGCAGCATGTTGATCACGTCGAACGCCCCGATGACGGCGTCGAAATCGTGGCACACTCGCGCCCCAAGCGCTTCAAAGGTCCTTGGCACGAGCGTCGTCGGACCGACAAACGTCACCTCCGCCCCCAGTTTGAGAAGCCCGTGGAGGTTCGACCGCGCGACCCGGGAATTGGCCACGTCTCCCACGATGGCCACTTTCAGCCCGGCGATCCGCCCCTTCGCCTGCCGAATCGTGTAGATGTCCAGCAGACCCTGCGTCGGGTGTTCGTGTCGCCCGTCACCCGCGTTCACCACACAGCAATCAACATTGCGAGCCACCAGATGCGGCGCCCCCGCGGCCCAGTGACGGCACACGATCAGATCCACGCCCATGGCCTCGATGTTGCGCGCGGTGTCTCGCAGCGACTCCCCCTTGCTCAGCGAGCTTGTCTTCGCGGTGAAATCCACCAGATCGGCGCTAAGCCGCTGAGCCGCCAGCGTGAAACTCGTCCGCGTACGCGTCGAATCCTCAAAAAAGAGGTTCACCACGACGCGCCCACGCAGAGCTGGAACCTTTTTCACGCTCCGCGTCGACACATCCTCAAACGCCTCTGCCGTATCCAGGATGAAGCGGATCTCCTCCGCCGTCAGTTCCTCCAGCCCCAACAGATTCTTGTGCGGCCACACCATCGACTCACGCGCACCGGCCTCCGCAGCCTCCACCAGTTGCCGCGCGCCCGTCACGCGCCCGACGCCGCTCATCGCTCCGCCTCCACGCAATCCACACCGTCCGTCTCCACCAGCTTCACACGAACATGGCCGTCGGCCGGCCCACTGCGAACGCCGACAAAATCCGGCTGAATCGGAAGCTCCCGGCCACCGCGATCGACCAGAACCGCCAGCCGGATTGCACGCGGCCGACCCAGGTCGATGAGCGCCGCCAGGGCGGCCCGAATCGACCGGCCCGTGTAGATTACATCGTCGACCAGAACGACATAACGCCCCGCAACGTCGAACTCGATCTCCGTCGTCCGGACCACCGCCGACGGCCCGATCTCCGCCAGGTCGTCCCGATAGAGCGTGATGTCCAGGACGCCGGTCGCAATCTCTCCCACACCGCGGGACGCCAGCAATTCGATGATCCGCCGCGCAAGATCGTCACCGCGGGCGCGGATGCCGACCACCCCCACCGGACAGCCCGGAGGAATCGACACCGCGATCGCATCCGCCATGCGGACGAGCGCTTCGCGGATTCCGTTTTCATCGAGGACAGCACCCATGACTAGGAGGCCAAGCCTAACAGACCTGTTGCACGTCCGCAAGGATCGGGCGCCCCGCCCCTTCCAGAGGTGGGAGACGGATCAGCGGGGTCCGCTGTCGGGGCCTGATTTGGAAATGAAGTACCGCGTTGCCGTGGGCCGCACAGAGTCATCGTGGTCCGCACAGCGGACCCTGCGCGCTGGAAGTGCCCCTATCCCTCGACGCTCAACGTCGGCTCACTGCTCTCCGCGGAGAGTGCTCTCGAAGTCGGCGCGTTCGCGCTCGCATCCTGCTCCACCCGCAGTCTGTCGATCAGCAGTCGCCACGTCTCACGTTGGTGCTCGAGAATCCGAAGTGCTTCGTCGACGGCAACCGTATCACGATGCATGTTCGCGTCCACCAGTCGTTGATGGACAAACGTATAAATCTGCGACATTCGCTCGCACAGCTCGGGATTGACATCCGGACGAAGGCCGGCCTCCATCTCCAAGACGATTTGCTGCGCCCGAAGCAGACTCTCACAGCTCGTCTCCAACTCGCGCCGCGCCAGCGCGTCCTTGGCCTGCCGCGCGAATCGGATCGCTCCGTCGTACAGCATGAGCTGGAGCTGCTCCGGTGACGCCGTCAGAACGGCATTGCGCAGATACTCGTTAGAGGCATCGCGGGTCATTGGGGGTGTCGCATCCTCGCTCTCGCGCCGGCCGGCCCACAGCATCCCGATCCGCCACACACGGTGAGATTGGCCATACGGGGCCCTGCCGACGGTCTCTCGAATGCATCGGTGAAAGGCGCGGGCCAGGTCAGGTGTTTCCCCCGCGAGCCGCCCGCTCGACAGAACGTCCTAGAATGGCGACGCAGACAGCGACCCGGACAGGGCCGCCAGCGCGGTCTGCTGCCCCTGCAGACGCGAGAGGGCCAGCTCCGTCGCGTTGAACTGCGCAAAGAGCCGCTCCCGCCGCGCGCTCAGCAGCGTCTCCAGTTGATCGATCCGCCCATTCAGGATGTCCTCGGAATCCTGAATCGACCGCTCCCGACTCGGAATCACCCCATCCTCCGCCGTCAGCCGGTCGAGTTCGTCCTTAAACACCGCCCCGAAGCCCGTCTCGTCGGCTGCGAACAGCGCCTCGACGGCGGCCGGGTCCTGCTGGAAGGCCGCCCGAAACCGCGTCTCGTCGAATTGCAGCGTCGAGCCGGCGCCCAGCGTAACGCCCACCGCGCTCAGCCGGTCAAACGGCGGCGTCAAACCCGATGCGACGTGTGAGATCAAACCGAACAGACGTCGCCGAACGCTATTCGCCGTCGAGTCGCCCGTGAGAATCGCCCGGGTCTCGGTATCGGGATCGAATCGCGTCAAGTCGTCTATTTCAGACACCGCCGCGTTGAACGCCGAAACAAAGTTCGACAACTCGTCGACGAGCGTCCCCACATCCCGCGTCACCGTAACCGTCACCGGCCCGTTGCTCGCCCCCACCAGATCAAGCTGAACCCCCTCGATCACCCCCGTCAACGTGTTCGTCGAGCTCGTGAGCACCAGCGGCGCTCCCGCATCTGATGAACCAAACTGCACCGTGGCGTCACGCGCCAGCGTCAGCGTGTCAAAACTCAATCCGGTCGAACCCACGTCGATCGCCAGTTCGCCCGCTCGACCCGACACCGTGCTCGTCAGACTCAACCGAAACGGACGCCCCGCCGAACCATCATTGATGACCGTGGCGTCGGCCGACGCGCCGCTGCCTCGGATCCGGTCGAGGACGTCACTCAGCGTGTCCCCGGGCGAGATCGTGATCCTTGACTCAAACGTCCCGTCGATCGTCGTCTCGCCCGCCGCCGCTTCGCCCAGGATGCCCAGGGCGCTCGCGGTCGTCCCCGCCTCCTCCGCCACCTTCAACGTCAGCGCCCCACCCGCCGTGTCCGTCAACAACAGCCCGTCACCGGTTGCGTTGATCGACGCCTCCACACCGATCGGCCGCGAGTCGATCTCGTCGATGACATCCTGCAGCGTTTGCTCATCTCCCTGCGTGAGGTCCACGACGGCGCTGGCGCCGGCGCTGTCCGTAATGCGGAACTTCCCGCTCGGCACGCCCCGACCGTGATTCAGGCTCGCCAGCGAGGTCGCCGCCGAGACATACTGCCGCTGGAGATTGCCGCTCGAGACCACAGACGCCGACACGCTCCCGGCAATGTGCAGATCCGCCGCCAGCGTCCCCGACACGTCCGTAACGCTCAGGCTGCCGGTGCCGCCCGACGTGTCCACCAACTCGATCCCCAGTCCCGATGCCGAGACAGACGCCGTGATCGACGTCGTGGACGACTCGGCGTTGATCCCCGCAACGACATCCGCAAGCGTCTGCGCCGACGAAAGATCGATCTGTACCGGTGCCCCAGCGGCCCGATTGCGCAACTCGATCACCCCCGCGTTCACACCGCTCCCGCCGTTCAGGCTCCGTGTCAGGACCGTATCCAGTCCCGCAACCAGGCGACGCGAGTTGATCTCGAATCCCGGTGACCCGTTCAACAGCCCAAGGTCCTCTGCCGCACCCGAGTCGTTCAACGCAACCACCGACAAACTCGTTCCCGTCAGGTCCGTCAGCGTGATCCCGTTTCCGTTCGGTGACAAACTCGCGATCACCGACCCGTTGTTGTCCGGATTTGTATTGATGACGCGCAGAACATCGCCCAGCGTCTTAATAGAGTATACCTTGTCGCCCGTGATCGTCCCGCTCTCGCTCGATTTCACGAGCCCCAGCGCGTCGGCCGTCCGGCCGTCGCCGATCTCCTCGATCGCCGTCTCGCCCTCGCCGGCGGAGTCGTCCGTGATCGTCAACTCCGCGCCCGCGAGGCTCACCGTCAGGCCCGCACCCGCCCCCTCGATCGCGGCCTTGACGTCGCCGATCGTCGTCGCCCCGGACAGGTCGATGTCGAAGCTGCTCCCGGCTCGATTCGTGACACGGATGCTTCCCGCGGGAACGCCCGTGCCGCTGTTCAGGATCGACAGCGGCGTCGCGTCGGCGAGCCGCTCCGACAGGTCCACATCGAAAGTGCTCCCGTCGGACACCTGCACCTGAAAGTCGGCCAGCGCCGACCGGCGTCGCACACCGTTGCCGTCGTTCAACCCGTCCAGCCGGGTCTCTTCCGTCACGAAGACCAGGTCGCTGCCCGTGATCACGCCAGCGGCGCTACTCCCGAGCAGACCGAGGTCCGCCGCCGTTCGCCCGCCTCCGATCTCGGCCACGCTCAGACTGCCCGCGCCGCCGATGGTGTCCGACAGCACGATCCGATCGCCCTCGACCCGCGCGCTGACGTTCGCCGACGTCTGCGTGTTGATCGCGTCGAGAACGTCGCGAACCGTGGCGGCAGCCGTGAGATCCACCTCCGCGGCGTTGCCCGCCTGGTCCGTGATCCGCAGCCGGCCGGCCCGAACGCCCGCTCCGCCATTGAGCCGGCTCAGCGGCGTCGATCGATCAACCCGCGCCACGGCCGATTCTATCGTCAGCGTGCCCGCACCGACCGGAGTCTCGTCCACCGTCGCGAATCCACCGGAGATGACCTGGTGTGCCGCAGCCAGGTTCCGCACGGTGAAGGTGAACTGACCGACCGCCGCCCCGCGACTGGCCGTCGCCAGGACCGACGACTCGTCCGAGCTGCTTGCTGCAGACGATGTGAAGAAAGACGCGTCGCCAAACCGTATGCTCGACGTGCGAATCGCCAGCAGCCGCGCCGAAAGCCCCAGCAGCGCAGCCCGGCGCTGCGTCAGTTCCTCCAGCCGACCCTGCATGAGCGTGATCGGCCGCCGCTGGACGGCGATCAGCGAATCGACAATATCGTTGATCGGTAAGCCGGAGACCAACCCGACCCCGCTCGAAATGCTCGACATCGCTCAAACTCCCACGCCACCGCCCCAACCCCGACCCGCAGGCGTCGAGCCGCGGGATTCAGCCCGCGCGGCCGCGACCGGCACGCCGCCGCACAGCCGCAGCGCCTGTCGATCCCGTCGAACGCCGACCGTCCGCATTCGGCACCCTCGCCCCGTCCGGCTGACAGCCCCCCTCGTCTGGAATCGGCGCCACTCGGAACGTCTTCCTGCCGTCGATGTAGCACGTAAGAATCACACCCTTCTTCCGGCAGCGATCGGCCGAGTCGAATAGCGCCATCAGCAGTCTCCAAAGTGACGACAGTCCCCGAGCTACATCGGAAGAATCACTGGGTCGACTTCGATCCCTTCGCGCGGCGGCCCCAACCGCACACGGACCGCCGCGGCCGATCGATCAGATCGGCAGGTTCTGCGCATACCGCACTCGTTTTGACTTATTGACTTTTCCGCGTTCGGCCTACCGTAGAAGCGACAAGACATTCTGAGGCAACTGGTTGGCCAGACCGAGGATTTGCGTGTTCGACTGGACCAGCACCTGCGCCCGCGTCAGCCGCGAGACCTCCGCGGCGAAGTCTGTGTCCCGAATGGCGGATTCGGCGGCCGTCACGTTCTCGAAAGCGGCTTGGCGGCTGCTGATGTTCGGTTCGAGTTGGTTGGCCTGGAACCCGCCCAGGCGGCCGCTCAAGACCGCAACCTGCTCGATCGCGGAACCGATGATCGACTCGGCCGTGGTGAAGTTCCCGCCGACGAGCGACGACGCGCCGCCCGTCCCGATCGAATTCAGGAACCCGTCCGTGCTGTTGCCCAGGTTCGACGTGTTGATCGACGGGACGCCGATGCTGATCAGCCCGTCCGCATTGACCTCGGGGCCGATCTGGAACTGTGCGCCGCCCCCCGTAACACCGAAGGAGGTGCTCCCGATCGTCGTCCCGAACGTCTGGGCCAGGTCGGCAACAAGGTCCAGCCCGTTCGACCGGATGCTGGCGACAAGGCCGTTCACCGTGGCCGTCTGGCCGTTGATCAGCACGCCGGCATCCCGCCCGCCGTCCTGCGTGTCGCCCTGGTCTCCGGGTGTCACCGTAAACGTGCCGCTGATCGCCTTGATGGACACGAACTGATCGCTACCGAATTGCGTGCTGTTGAACGACAGTCCGGTCGTGCTCGCCGTCGCGGAAACACCGGTCAGTTCCTTGAAGGCATTCACGGTCGTCGCGATGCTGGCGGTCGTCGTGCTGCCCGTGAACGCAAAGATTTCGGTCCCCTTCGCCCCTCGGACCTCGAGCGTGACGTTATTGCTCTGTGACAGGTTCCCACTCGTCGAAATCCCGTTGGCGCCCCCGAGACCGATGTTCAGACGAGCCGTCTGGGCCGACTGTGTGACCTGCGCCGTCACCGTCACCGATCCGCCCTCCGGAATCCGGGCGCCGAAGAGTTGCAGTCGCGTAATGTTCGTTGTGTTCTGCCCGCTGATCGTGTAGCCAAGCTGGCCGTTGAGCAGCTTCTTGCCGTTAAACTGGGTCGTGTTGGCGATTCGGTTGATGCTCTCGAGCAGCGAGTCGATCTGAAGCTGATTCGCCTGGATCTCCGTGTTAGACAACGCGCCTTCATTCGCGGAACGATTGATCAGCCCGCGCACCTCGAGCAGCAGCGAAGACGTCTCTGAAAGGGCGGCGTCGGCCGTCGAGATGACGTTGATCGCGCGTTGCGAGTTCGCGATCGCGCCCGACAACCCGCGCAGCTCGGAGCGCAACGATTCGGATGCGATCAGCCCCGCTGGGTCGTCGGCCCCGCGATTGATCCGCAGCCCCGTGCTGAGTCGTTCAAGCCGCGTCGTCAGGTCACTCTGATTCCGCGACAACTGACTGATGGCTTGAAGCGCCGTAACGTTTTGATTGATACGACTCATGGATTCCTCCCTGAACGGCCACGATCGAGAATGTTCGTCTCGTGGCAAGGCACACAACCGTGTGTGCCGCGGCGCGTCGGTCTCGCCTTCCCAGGTTTCTCCGCCTCTCGGCGGTGCCAACGTCTAACGTGTGATGCGATACGCCTCACCGTCCGTGCCGGTGAAAGCTCTCGCGTCCAAACCCATCGCTCCGGGCGTCCATCGCCCGACCCTTCCCTGCTTGTAACCGGCCATCTTCAGCAGCCGATCGATTCCGATCATCCATCGTTCCTATCGGGCCACCGGCCTTCCGACTTTCATTACTTGTTATTCCCCGCGTCCGCCGACAGCTCCGACCTGCCCCATCCCACGCCGCCTCGCCCGGCGAACTCCTCACCGGCACCCTTCCAGCCGTCGCCCCGCCCCTTATCGGACGACGCTCACGGATCACTCGGTTCATGCGTCGGTCACCCGAAACGGTCCCGGCTCGCCGGCGCAATCCGCCGAGCCGGCAGCCTCCGATCGACTCAGTAGCGCGTCCACCGCCGTCACGCGACTGGCCCGCACGGCGAACTCAACATCCTCGGCGGCGCGGTTCGTCGCGCTCACGTTCTCTTGTGCAATCCGCAGTGAAGTCAACGCCTGCATGACCGTCTCCTCGGCAAAGGTCGCCACACGCTGTCGAGACTGCCGCACCTGCTCCGCCGCACGACCGGCGATCACTCGCGCCGTCTCCAGATTCACTTCCGCAGACCCGCCCGGCCGATCCCCCGAAAGCAGCGACAGCGTACCCGCTGCTCCGTCACCCAACGCCCGCGTCTCAAGCGACGGAAGCCGCTCGCTCGCGCACCCTCCGTCGGACAGTCTCTCCAGCTCCATCACGAAACGGCCGTCAAACAGTCGTGAGCCGCCGAACCGCAACCCCTCCACGAGGTGATCAATCGATTCAAGAATGCCGTCGACATGCACTTGCCGGACGGATGCACCAAAGGTCACACCCCCCCGCGACGAATCGGGAGCGTTCAGAATCTCCGCCAAGTCCGCCAACAGCGCCAGAACATCCGCGAGCCCGTCATCGGCTCGCTGGATCGCCTTGGCGATCATCTCCAGGTGCTCGATCGACGCATCCAGAGCGGCTGTATCGATCGTCGCACAATCCGAAGCGTGCTCCCCGCCCCATTCGCGCGAGCCGAGATCAATCCGTAATACGACATTTGAATGGATAGGGTCGGAAGCGGTCGGCGCCCGGCGCACAGTCCCCACGCGCGCGGCCAGCAGCGGTCGGATATTGGACTTCTTGCGGCTCAACGTCTGCCACCCCTGGCATCTCGGCGGATCATCCCTGACGACCCGTTGAGCGAGACAACGCATTCTCCGAACGCGCCATGTCAAGTCTCGCCGGTACCGCCCGGCACAGGCGACCGTTATACCGCGCTGAATCGTCCAGCCTAGTGCACACGATGAAGAAAAAGGCCGCCGGATTCCGCCTTCCGGCAACGACGACCGATATCGACGCGACACGATTTCACGCGCGAATTCCGCGCGACTGAAGCCACGTCCCAGGATGACCGATAATAAGAGCTGCGAGCCGCGGGCTTCAGCATGCGCGGCCGATCGAAGTCGAGCTACTCACAGCATCGCAGAGCGACCCATGCTTGTCTCCTTCATCATCGCTTCTCACAACCGCCGCGAGGTCGTTCTCAATACCCTCCAACAGCTCCGCACCACCGCTCGACCGAGCCGTCCGTTCGAAGCCATCGTTGTCGACAACGCCTCCGTCGACGCCACACCCGACGCCATCCGCCGCGCGTTTCCCGAAGTGATCCTCGTGCCCCTTCGCCGCAATCTCGGAAGCTGCGCCAAGGCCTACGGGGCCGACCGCGCCCACGGCGAGTACATCGTCTTCCTCGACGACGATTCCCACCCCACGCCCGGCTCGGTCGATCGCATGATCGGTCATCTCCGCGCCGACCCCGACCTCGGCGCCGCCGGCTTCCGAGTCGTGCTGCCTGACGGCCGCGAGGAATGCAGCGCGCTGCCGAACGTCTTCATCGGATGTGGTGTCGGTTTCCGAGCCGCGGCCCTCCGCGAAGTCGGCGGACTGGACCTCACCCTGTTCATGGCCGCCGAAGAATACGACCTGAGTTTCCGCCTCATCAACGCCGGCTGGGGCGTCCGCACATTCGACGACATCTGCGTCAACCACCTCAAGACACCGTGTGCCCGCCGCCACGCCCGCCCGGTGTATTACGACACACGTAACAATATTCTCGTCGCCGCCCGATACCTGCCCGACGCCTGTTACCCGGCCATCCGGCGCGACTGGTCCCGCCGCTATGCCTGGATGGCCGCTTCCGAACATCGAATCGCCGCCCATTGCCGCGCGTCTCTGGTCGGCCGCATCCTCGCCAGGCGCGATCGCCCGCACTTCGCCGCCCGGCGATTGTCGCCCGTGGCATTGGAAACGCTCTTCCGGTTTCGATGGATCGAAGAGAGGTTGCAAGTACTGCATGAGACCGGCGTCCGCCGCATCGTCTTTGCCGATCTCGGCAAAAACATCCTGGCCTTTCATCGGGCCGCAAACGCCGCCGGTGTCCGTGTCGTGACCATCGCCGATGATCGGTTTGCCGCCCCCGGACGCGGCTATCGCGGAATCCCGATCCGACCCGTCGCCGACGCCCTCGCGCTCGAGGCCGACGCAGTCGTCGTCAGCAACACGTCCCCAGTCCACGCCCGCCTCACCCGTGACGCCCTCGCCACGCGGACCACCCGACCGGTCTATGCCTGGTTCGCGTCCGCGCCGATCCTCCGCCCCGCGTGCCACGGCCACGCTCGCGTGGCCGTGCCTCCGCCAGCACCGCCCTCACCCCAACAACCCGCGACGTGTCAGCTTTCGGCGCCTCGGCCTTCCGCTGCGTTTTGACCTTTTGACTTTTTGACTTTTTGACGTTTCCGCGGCGCTGCCGGGTCTCGTATCGACTCCAGGTCGAATCGGTCCATCGTCCGTGCATAGGCCGACCCCCCCATGCGTCCCACGGCCTTGAGCTTGGCGGGATCGCACGTCAGATCTCCCTCGGTCAACACCGCCTCATCGACGTGCACCGCCACCACATCGCCGAACACCGCCTGTCCGCCACCCGGCCCGTCCCCCAGCGACACCACCTGCCGCAGCCGGCACTCGATGTTGACCGGGCTTTCCCGAACGACAAACGCCTTCACTTTCTTCGCCGGCACCGGCGTCAGTCCGCTCTCCTCGAACTCGCTAATCCCCGCCTCGAACTCGGTGCTGCAGATGTTCATCCGCTCCGCGATCGCTTCCGTCACGGTCGCGATCACGAACTCACGCGTCGACTCGATGTTGGCGAGCGTGTCTTTTTTACGCCCGTGTCGATTGATCGCCGGACAGAACACCACGACCGGCGGATTCGCCGATATCATGTTGTAGAACGAAAACGGCGCCAGATTCGCCGTCCCGTCCGCGCTCACCGTTGAAACGAACGCAATAGGCCGCGGCTGCACAAAGCTCAGATACAACCGGTGCATCGCCCGCCACGAATGATCCGTCGCTGCAAGATCGATATACATGGCGGCCATTGTAGGCCGCCGGCCCCGACTCTCAACCGGCGACGCTCCCCTGTCGTGTCGCCTCTCGCGGGCGACGACGCCGGACGGTCTGCGTGGCCGCGTCGGGGACAAGCCCCGACGCTACGGCTCAGTGCAACATATCGCATGGCCCGGCTGAGCGTTGCGGGCTAGAATGTCGGCGATGAGGATTCCCGACGTCAACATTCCGATCACTGCTGTCCGGATTCCGATGGAGTGGATCATGCGCGCTGAACGAGCGGTGGAGAAGGTCCGTGAAAGGTTGCTTCGTACCTGCCGGGCGCTGGAAGGCGCCGGCGTGCCCTACGTCGTGATTGGCGGCAATGCCGTTGCGGTCTGGGTCGGCAGCAAGGACGAAGGGGCGATCCGCAACACCAAGGACGTAGACGTGCTTCTGAACCGCGCCGACCTGCCGCGCGCCGAGAAGGCGATGTCGGCGGCCGGGTTCGAGATGGCTGAGGTGGAGGGGGTGACGATGTTCCTCGAACAGGCCGACCCGATGCCCAGCCGCGGCGTCCACGTCCTCTTCGCGGGCGAAAAGATCAAGCCGCACGATCTGCACCCCGCCCCGCTCGTGGTCAAGGGCCTCCGGAGTCCCGAGGGCGTAGACGCCATCGAGCTGCGCGAGTTGTTGATCCTGAAACTCATTGCCTTCCGCGATATCGACCGCGTCCATATCCGCGACATGATCCGCGTTGGCCTGATCGACGACGCCGTAGCCGAGCAGATTCCGCCGGAACTGCGCCCACGCCTGGAGGAAATCCGCGCGGACCCGGATGGTTGAGCGGAGCGGTGGCCGTTTTGTACAACGCTCAAGTCAGGATGGAGGCCGGTCGCGAGGTTGTCGAATCAAGCATCGGATAGCAGCCTTGCAGAACCGCTACGGCGTTGAATCGCTCGGCCCGCTGTCAGGTCGACGCCTTTGGGTGCCCGTTGAGTGTTTCGAGGCTCGCGACGAGAAACAGATCGATGATCTCGAACGTTTCGTCCTGTGTTTGTAGACGATCACCGTTCGCCCGGCCGGGGAACGTGACAGAAAGTCGGGATGCTCGACGTCGACAGACCGCCCCTCCGCCATGTGAATGCGAAACGGCTGGGCATGAAGCACGGTGATCAGTCGTTCGACGGTCATACGAACCTCGACTGTCAGAAATGATAGATCTCCGCAACGATCCGATCGGCGTCATCACCCTCCCATGTTCCCGCCAATTCCATAAGGTCGTTGAATCGTCCCAACGGCGCCGCTTCGACACGCACGATCGTGCCCTCCGGCAGCTCGGACTCGGGCGGAAGCGCAACAGCCCTAATTGCGAACGACACCTTTGAATACCATGATCATGCCTCCTTGTGTCATTCTATCCTCTCCTCAGACGGTGTTCAATCCGAGGGATGGAGTCCCCATGGCAGATTATTGCTCTCATGGAAGAAGATCACTGTGCGTGCCTCGCTGAAGAGAAGGTCGGCCTCGGCGTTAGCCGGCACAACGGACCTTATGCTTTACCTATCGTGCTCGACCCTGTTTTCGATCTCTCCCATGTGATCGATCTCGATCCGAATCGTGTCGCCCGGTTTGAGAAACTTGTCTTGTTCTGCGCCGCAGCCGGTGCCGACGGTGCCGCTGCCGAGGATGTCGCCGGGAAAGAGGGTGCGGCTCGTACTGGCGAATGCGACCATGGATGCGAACGAATGTGTCACCGTGCCGTAGCGGCCATCGGTCCACTGTTCGCCGTTGACGAATGCCCTCATGCCGCAGGCGCCGAGGTCGGCGATCTCAGCTTTGGTGACCAGATACTTGCCCAAGGCGCTGCCGAAATCCTTGCCCGGCGCCGGACCCATGTTGACCGGCATCACCTTGGTTTGGCGCTGACGGCTGGAGAGGTCGTTGAGGATGGTGTAGCCGACAATCGCCTCGGCAGCCGTCTCGGGGGTGGCGTTGCGGACCGGCCGGCCGATCACGCACGCCATCTCGCATTCGTAGTCCATCCGCTCCTCGCCCTTGGGGAAGCATATGGTCATGCCATCACCATACATGCTGGTGGGATTGGAATTGTAATAGCAGGGCATCTCGTACCACTGCGGCACGATGAAGTCCAAGTCGCGCTTCTTCCGCATCGTCATCACGTGTTGCTCAAAGGCGTAGAAGTCCAAGAATTGCGACGGACGCAAAACGCAGGGGCCGAAGAAAACCGAGGCCGGATCACGCCCGCTGTCGGCAGAGAGTCCGGCTAACTCATCGCGAAAGGCAGCCCATTCGTCGAGTCCGGCGACGGCGGCGGTGAGCACGCCGGAGTACCGCGGGTCGTTGATGTCGTGATGTTGTCTCGCCCGCTCCGTGACGTCCACGACCCTTCCGTCGATCAGCACGCCCAGCGACGCCCCCACGGGCGCGCGTCGCGCCAAATCCGCCGTCCGTGCCTCCGCCGATGTGTAGAATTGACAAAGCTTCATGATTCTCCATTCCTGTTGTTCCGGCCTTCACCCAGCCCACGCCCCCCGTTTTGACTTTTTAACCTTTCCCCACCCATGCACCGGCTATCCAGCCCCAATCCGCCGCACGGCTTGGTCTTGCCGCATCGTCGCCTGTGTGCTAAGCTACCAAGGCCCTCGGGGCGGCATCGCGCCGATGTCTCCGAGGCCGAATGATACCGCACACACGGAGAGTCAGATGTACAAGAAGACGAAGATTGCCGGCCTCAAACACCGCAAGCGCCAAGCCCGCCTCAAGGCAAAGCAGAGGGCGCTCAAGGCCAAGGGCGCCGGCAAGTAGCCGGCGCTCAATCCTCGAATTCGATCTTCACCGATCGACCCTTGGCTTCCGCGGTCTTGGGAATCTCGATCGTCAGCACGCCGTTCTTGCACGTTGCCCGAATCTCGCCGTGCTCCACCGGCGACGGAAGATCGAACTTCCGACAGAAACTCCCATACCGGCACTCTGCGCGGAGATAGGTCGGCTCTTCGCCCGGCTTGCGGGTGGCCGGCTTTCGACCTTTGACGCTCAGGACGTTCTCGAGAATCGAGACCTCCACATCGTCGGCCGACAGGCCCGGCACCTCGACCCGCACCCGGTAGGCGTCGTCTTCGTCGATCACGTCGAGACACGGCGCCCAGTCCTGACCGTCGAGCGGCGCGGTGTTGAGTCCGCCGTGCCACAGCCGGTCCAGCCAGCGATCAAACTCGGTCCGCATGTCCTGCATCGAAAGCGGAATGTCTCGGGGTCGGGGGATGTTTGGCATCGTGCAATCCTCCACAGTCTCGCCGGGCCGCACCTCACGGCCGTCGCTGTTGGCATTATAGCGTGCATACGCCGCACCGCGCATTCGGACATCCCGCTGGCGCGGACCGATCAGTTGTCGCCGGTCCTTTGATCCGCTATCGTGCCATTTCGGTCGCCGGGGAGAGGAAGCGAACGACTCAGAGGAAGCCATGACGAAGGATGTACTGGTATTTGCCGAACAACGCGACGGGGTGATCCTCCCCGCCGCGCTCCAGTGTGTCACCGCCGCACGCCCGCTCGCCGACAAGATCGGCGGCCGTGTCGTCGTCGCCCTGGTGGGCCATGGTCTGGACGGTGTCGCCGACCAGATCGACCCGACCGGTGTCGCCGCCACCTATCTCGCCGACGCCGAGCCGTTGAGCCGGTACGACCCCCTGCGATACACGCGGGCCTTGGCCGCTATCATCAAGAAAGCCGATCCACAGATCGTCCTTCTGGCCGCGTCGCTCATGGGGCGCGACCTCGCCCCCCGCGCGGCCTTGCGGACCCATGGCGCCCTGGCGACCGACTGCACCGAGCTGAACATCGACGAAGCCGGGGCCCTGGTCGTCCGACGCCCGATCTTCAACGGCAAGGCCCTCAATCGGGTCCATTTCAACCCCGCCCGGCGGCAATTCGCCTCGGTCCGCCCCAACACGTTCGCCGCGGCCTCCGGTGCGGACACGAAAGCCGAACGCATCTGCGTCGAAGTTGTTCTCACCGAGTCCGACAACCGTCAGACAACACGGGAGATTGCCAGGACCGGCGGCGGGGAGAAAGACGTGACCGAAGCGGAAATCGTCGTCAGCGGCGGCCGCAGTCTGAAGAGCGAGGCCAACTTCAAGATCATCTACGAGCTGGCCCACGCCTTCGACGGCGCCGTCGGCGCCAGCCGCGCGGCCTGTGATGCCGGCTACCAGCCGCATTCAAAGCAGGTCGGGCTCACCGGAAAAACCGTGACCCCGCAGCTCTACGTCGCCTGCGGGATCAGCGGCGCGATCCAGCACCTGGCCGGCATGCGCGGCAGCCGCCGCATCATCGCCATCAACACCGACCCCCAGGCCCCGATCTTCAAGCTGGCGGATTACGGAGTGGTTGCCGACCTGTTCGCCTTCGTTCCGCTCTTGACCGAGGAGGTCGGGCGCGTGCGCGGCTGAGGAGACCGCCGGAACCTGTCCCTATCCTCCAGTCGGCGCCGCGACAGTGCGATATAATTAGTCATAGATAGCTTTTCAAGAACCGGCTCCACAGGGGATTCCGATGAAACCCTATGTCATGACGCTCCTGATCGTTGCGGCGGTCGGCTGCTTCGCCTGGCAGATTCACCGGCGATGGCGCCTGATGCGCATCGGCCCCGGCGAGAACCGATTCGACCACATCGGCGAGCGCCTCCGCCGAACCTGGAAGTTCGCCTTCGCTCAAGAACGAATGACCCGCTACCTCTGGGCCGGCGTCGCACACCGGCTGATCTTCACCGGGTTCCTCGTCCTGCTGCTCCGCTCGCTCATGCTGTTCGGTCGCGGCTATTCGCCGGACTTCGACTTCTGGGGGCTTCTCGCGCGGGGCACCTGGCTCGGCGACGGCTACTCGTGTCTCAAGGACGTCTTCGCAGTTATCGTCATCATTGCGACATTCGTATTTGTATACTATCGCGTCCTCCGAAGGCTGCCGCGCATGACCCTCTCCTTCGAGGGGCTGCTCATTCTCCTCATGATCGAGGCGATGATGTGGGGCGATATCCTGCACGACGGCGCCGAGATCGTTGCCCACGCCCGCCTCGGCGCCGAGCCGGTCGCCTTCGCCTGGTCCGCTCCGGCCGGCTCGCTCATGGCGATCGCCCTACGGGATGCCGGCGGAGGCGGACTGGCGTTCATGTCGCAGCTCGGCTACTGGACCCATGTGAGCCTCGTCCTGCTGTTTCTCAATCTTCTGCCCGCCTCTAAACACTTCCACGTCATCACCGCCATACCCAACGTCTTTACCCAGAGCCTCGCGCCCCGCGGACGGCTGCCTAACATCGACGACATCGAGGGCCAGATTGAGCGCGAGGAGACGCTCGGTCTCGCCCACATCGATCAGTTGACCTGGAAAGGCGTCCTCGATCTGTACACCTGCACCGAATGCGGTCGCTGCACCGATCACTGCCCGGCCGCCAACACCGGCAAGCGGCTCAGTCCGAAGCAACTCACGCTGGACCTCCGCGACCACCTCTACCGCAACGAACGGCGACTGACCGGCGGAGAGGCGAAAGCGGGCGCCGACGCCCTCATACCGGAGGTCATTTCGCCGGAGGTTCTGTGGGCCTGCACGACCTGCGGCGCATGCGAAACCGAGTGCCCGGTTTTCATTACTTACGTCGACAAGATCGTCGACATGCGGCGCAATCTGGTGATGGAGCGCTCGGAGTTCCCGGCGGAACTGCAAAACGCCTTTCGCGGTCTCGAGACCAACGCCAATCCCTGGGGCTTCCCTTCGGCGGAACGCGCCGCCTGGGCCGAAGGACTCGATGTGCCGTTGTTGAGCGATAAGCCCGATGCGGAAATCCTCTTCTGGGTCGGGTGCTCGGCCTCGTTCGACGACCGCGCCCGGCGAATCGCCCGGGCCACCGCCGCCCTGCTCAAGACGGCCGGCGTCCACTTCGCGATCCTCGGTCCCGAGGAACAGTGCACCGGAGATCCGGCGCGCCGCGCCGGAAACGAATACCTGTTTCAGATTCTCGCGCAGGCCAACGTCGAAACGCTCAACGGTCACAAGGTCAAGAAGATCGTCACCGCCTGTCCCCACTGCTTCAACACCCTGCTCAACGAGTATCCCGACTTCGGCGGCCGCTTCGAGGTCCTCCACCACAGCGACTATCTCGCCCGCCTGCTACGGGACGGTCGTCTCAAACCAATCCGACGCCTCGACGCGCGGGTGGTGTATCACGATTCCTGCTACCTCGGCCGCTATAATGAGATATACGACGCGCCCCGTGAGACCCTCAGAGCCATCCCCGGCCTGACCGTCCTTGAGCCGGCCGAGACGCGCGACCGCGGCATGTGCTGCGGCGCCGGCGGAGCACAGATGTTCAAGGAAGAGGAATCGGGAAGCGGGCGCGTCAACGCAAAACGCACCGGGCAACTGCTCGCCACGAAGCCGGACATGGTCGCGTCGGCCTGCCCCTTCTGCCAGCGGATGTTGCTCGATGGCCTGGCGGATGCAGATCGTGAAGACGTCGGTCAATTCGACGTGGCTGAACTGCTCTGGCAGTCGATCGAACCGGCGTCCTCCGAAACACAACCGGCCGCCGAGGCCGGAAAGGCGTCGTGAAGTCGAAACACCGTGATGTGCCGCGTGTTCTCGATGCGGGCCGACGACGAGCGTACGGACGCCGCTCCTTCTCGCCCGAGGCCGCCCTGCGCATCACCCGTCTCCTGCTCGATGTCTCGATGAGCTATGTCGGACTGGTCGCGATGACACTCGCGATCGCCTGGAACCTTCCGCGCCGAACTTTCCCGCTGGGACCCATGCAGCAGGACCTCGTCTTCGAGGCCATGGTCCTGCATGGCGGAGCGCTGTGTCTGGCGGGTCTGGCAACGCTCATCCTCCGATGCCGTCACACCGTCCCCCTTTGGTTGCCGCGCACGATGATACCCCTCCTCCTCCTCGGCGGCCTCGCCTCCGCCGATCGCCTCGTGGGTCTGTTCTTCCCGCCGCCCCTCCCGTCGCAGACCGTCTTTCAGTTGCACCCCACCCGTGGCTGGACAAACCGACCCAACAGCCTGGCCCCGCTCGGCGATACGATGACGCGCATGCGTATCGATCAAAGGGGTCTGCGCGTGGATGTCCGGAACGGCCCCGAGGAGCTGACCGACAAGAAACGCATCCTGTTCGTTGGCGACTCGGTCACGCTCGGTTATGCCGTGGCCGCCCGGGAGGCTTACGGATGGCAGACGGCCATCGAGTTAAACCGGCGCCACGCGGGTCCGGGGTGGGCGGCATTGAACGGCGGCGTCTGCGGCTATGACACACGCCAGGAGCGGCACTGGCTGACGCACGAGGGCTTCAACCTCGACCCCGATCTGGTCGTGTTGGAGTTCTGCCTCAATGATCTGACCCGGCAATACGATCCCGCCTTCGGCCACGATCAGGGCCGCCATCCGGAGTTCCTTTGGGCAACACCCCGAACGAGTCGGAGCGGGCTGCGCCGGGCCATCATGGCGCTGTCGATGCGATTCAAGTTCGGCGACGACCCCCTTGGCGCTGCGGAAAAGATCGAGCACTTTGGATTACGCGAGTTGTTCATGGAGGCTCCGCCGCAACACGTCGAACGGGCCTGGCATGCGACCCTGACGGAGTTGAAACATTTCCACGACGCCTGTCAAAATGCTGGCGTGCCCATGGTGCTGGTCTGTTTCCCGATCGCCGATCAGATCGAACAAGGCAGCAAGCTGCCGCCGCGCCCGCAGGCCAGACTCGCGGGCTTCGCAGCCGAACGGGACGCGCCGTTTCTCGACCTGTTACCGTCCTTTCAAAGAGCCTTCGGCGTGGGGCGTCCGGCCGTGGCGGCCGCCTTCACGGACAACACCCACCCGACCGCCCGCGGTCACCATGTCGCCGCGGAGGCGCTGGCATCGTTCCTGGAGAAGTCCGGCCTGTTGCGTCGCGCCCGCAAAGCTGCGAGGTGATCCGGCGTGCTGGACCGAGAATCCCTTCTCGGTCCCGGTCCGGCATCGGAACGAGAAGGGATTCTCGTTCCAGCGAGGCTCTGATCCTTTCGCTTCTTTTCAAGCACCCTGGCACGCGTCACGGTCCGTGGAGCCGCCGGGAGTGGCATCTTCGCGGTTCGATACATCACTCGGTCGCTCATGGAGTCGCGTCGCCGCCAGGCGGTAGCGCTCGACAAATGCACGTTCGCTCAATCCCGCGGCTCGCGCCAGCTTGGCCAGCATCACCGGGTGTTTCAGGTCGCTGGATTCCAGGCGGATCATGTAGGCCCGGGCGACACGATAGCTGTCTGAATTGACGTCGACGCGCCGGATTCGCGTGCGATTGGTCTCGATGTCGATCATGTCGCCGAACGGCATGGCACACAGATTACCCCCTTGCAGCGTGACCATGACCCCGCCGGAAAGGTCGCGCTTTTCGTCCAGCAGCAGTCGCACGGCTCCGTGTCCCAAATCACGGCAGTAGGCCATGTCGAAGGGGGTTGGCGCGGCGCAGCGGAGCATATAGCCAAGTGTCTGCGGGACGAACGTGATTCGGTTGCCCCGTTCATCAAAACGGCGGTTCAACTCGTCCGTGAGCATCCGCGCCAACGGAACCTCGGCCAGCCGCGGATGGCCGGCGGCGTCGACCGGCACCTTGCGACCGAGCAACATCTCGAGTTCCTTCATGTCGCCGAGACGATAGGCAAGCCCTTCCGCCACGACGGCCACGCCATCCCGGCGCCCCATGGCGATCCGCTTGAACACCGCTCCTTCGATGACATCCACGATCCGCTGAAGCGACGTCGTCTCCGGCGATTCCTCCGGGATCAGGGTCACCGTGACGCCGGCGGACTTTCCGATGCCGAGCGCCAGAAACCCGGCATGTCGACCCATCGCCACCGCGATAAACCAGCGATTCGTCGTCCGGGCATCCTCCATGAGGTTGGCCACCAGACCGGCGCCAAGGTCGCGGGCCGTGTTGAAACCAAACGTGGGAATGTCGCCCGGCAGCGGCAGGTCGTTGTCGATCGTCTTCGGCACATGGACGACGCGGATCCGTCCGCCGGTCTTTTCGGCAACGAGGCGGGCGCTCAGGGCCGTGTCGTCGCCGCCGATCGTAATGACATGCGTGATGCCCAGATCGGTAAAGTGACGCAGCACGTTGTCCACCTTGACCGGGTCCGGCGACACGACCGTGCTCTCGCTCAGTTTGCCCTCGTCGAGCAGGCTGGTTCGCGCGGTCCGCAGGATCGAGCCGCCTTCGAAATGGATGCGTGCCACGTCGGCGATTTGCAGCGGGACGGCATGGCGCTCCGCGACGAATCGGTCCGTCGAAAGCCATTTGAAACCGTCGTAGCAGCCGACGACTGCCATGCTGTGGTTGATGGCCTCGATCGTGGCTGCCCCGATGACCCCGTTGATGCCCGGTGCCGGCCCTCCGCCCACAAGGATGCCAAGTTTCGCGTGGTTCATCTCGCTCGCACTCTACTTCTTCCCGAGCATCAAACCGCTCGGCGCAACACTATAGCACCGGACCACACGGCGAGAGTAGGACGTGACGCAACAGATACACGCCGGTCGCCGTCCGGCCCCGCCCCCCGGTTGAGGTGCTCGCGGGCAGGTCCGTGGAATTCTGGACGAAACGAGGCCGAGGTCAACTCGCCCGCAGTTTCCTGGCCTTCTCGATGGCCTCTTCGACGGACCCGACGTACATAAACGCCTGTTCCGGCAGATCATCGTGCTTGCCGTCGCAGATTTCCTCGAAGCTGCGGATGGTATCCTCGAGCTGGGTGTAGTTTCCGGGGAAGCCGGTAAAGACCTCGGCGACATAAAACGGCTGGCTGAGGAACCGCTCGATCTTGCGGGCGCGAGAGACGGCGAGTTTGTCCTCTTCGCTGAGTTCGTCGACACCAAGAATGGCAATGATGTCCTGAAGATCGCGATATCGCTGGAGGATCTTCTGAACCCGCTCCGCGCAGTCGTAGTGCCTCTGGCCAACGTATTGCGCATCAAGGATGCGGCTTGATGACGAGAGTGGATCGATGGCCGGATAGATGCCCTTCTCGGAGATGTTTCGCGCCAGCACGATGAAGGCGTCGAGGTGGGTAAACGCCGTCGCCGGTGCCGGGTCGGTCAGGTCGTCCGCCGGAACGTACACCGCCTGAACACTGGTCACGGCACCCTTGGAGGTGGACGTGATCCGCTCCTGAAGCTCGCCCATTTCCGTACCCAGGGTCGGCTGATATCCGACCGCGCTCGGCATCCGTCCGAGCAGCGCCGAGACCTCCGAACCCGCCTGGCTGAAACGGAAGATGTTGTCAATAAACAGCATCGTGTCCGCACCCGACTCGTCACGGAAGTATTCGGCCATTGTCAGCGCGCTGAGCGCCACCCGCAGCCGCGCCCCCGGCGGCTCGTTCATCTGCCCGAACACCATCGCCGTGTGTTCGATGACCTTCTTAACTTGTCCTTCCGACGTCTTGAACTCCGCGTCCTGCATTTCGAGCCAGAGGTCGTTGCCTTCGCGTGTTCGCTCTCCGACGCCCGCAAACACCGAGAAGCCGCTGTGCTCGCGTGCGATTCGGGCGATCATTTCCTGGATGATGACGGTCTTGCCCAGGCCTGCTCCACCGAACAGCCCGGTCTTGCCGCCGCGGACAAACGGCGCCAAGAGGTCGATCACCTTGATCCCGGTGACAAGCTGCTCGGTCTTCGGCGTCAACTCGTCAAAGTTCACCGCCTCGTGATGAATCGGCCGGCGCTCTGCCGCCGCCACCTCGCCCCGCCCGTCGATCGTCTCGCCTATCAGGTTGAACACTCGGCCGAGCGTCTGCTCGCCCACCGGAACGGTGACCGGGCTGCCCGTGTCGACGATCTCGGTGCCACGCCGAAGCCCGTCCGTGCTGCCTAGCGCCACGGCCCGGATACGACCGCCACCGAGGTGACTGGCGACTTCGCAGTGGAGCGTTTCGGTGACGGTCTCGGTCCCGACCTGTCGCCGAATATCCACCTTCAAGGCGTTATACAGTCTGGGCAGCGTATCCTCAGAAAACTCGGCATCGAGTGTGGACCCGATGACCTGCGTGACTTTGCCCGTGCCACGGGCTTCTGCAATCATCATGCACTCTCCGTTGTTGGCAGAATAGCGAATGGCGAATAGCGAAAGAACTCCTCGCGGCACACCACCGCCGATTCGCCATTATGCCAGCCCTTCGACCCCTCCGACAATATCCAATAACTCCATCGTGATCAGCGACTGGCGAGCCCGGTTGTATTGCTGCGTAAGCGACTTGATCATGTCACCCGCCGCATCGGTCGCGGCCTTCATCGCCACCATCCGAGCCACCTGCTCGCTCACCGCCGCATCGGTGAAGCACTGATACAGGCGCACCTTGACCGTCTGCGGAAGCAGGACATCCAGAAGCTGACGCGGCGGCGGGGAAAAATCGTACTGGGCGATGGCGCCGCCGCCGGCGCCGGCGCCCGAGTCCGTGGAAACGGCGGGATCCTCGGCAGCCGTCGGCCGGCTGAGCGGCAGCAAGCGAATGATCTCGGTTTTCTGGCGACCGGTCGAGATGAACCGCGTGTAGGCCACAAAGACACCGCCGAACACCTTGTCTTCGAAACGCTGCATCAACTCGGCGGCGAGTGGTTCGATCTGCTCGAATCGCGGCCGGTCGTCGATCGAGGTGATCGCGTGATCCACCGTGCGGCGCAGAAACTTGAAGTACGCGATGCCCTTCTTTCCGACGACCGTGGTCTCGTGGACGCGATCGGAACGCTCCTTGAGATGCCGAAGAGCCGTGGACAGCACGCCCGAGTTGTAGCCCGCGCACAGACCCCTGTTCGACGTGATGACGATCAGGGCATCCTTCTCCGCATCGGGATTCTCGTTCATCAGCGCGTGGTCGATCTGGCCCTCGGCCGCGGCGGACAACTCTCCGACAAGTTGCGTGATCTTGTCCGTGTACGGCCGGCCGGCTGTGGCACGGTTGTACGCCTGCTGGAATCGCGCGGTCGCGATCAACTGCATCGTCTTCGTGATCTTGCGAATGTTGGTGACGGCTTTTCGCCGCTTGACGATTTGTCGGGGCTTGGCCATCGAATGTCATGCCTCAGTCGGACGAACCGGACAACACGGTCGTCCGTCAGCGTCTACTTTCCTTCGCCGAATCGTGTCTTGAACTTGCTGATGATGTCGTCCAGCTTCGCAGCGATCTCATCGTCCAGCTTCTGATTGTCTGTCAGCCCCTGCCAGACCTCGGGGTACTCATCTTGGAAGTGTGTATGCAGCTTCTCCTCGAAGTCTGTCACGCGAGACAACGGAAGGTCGTCCAGATAGCCCTTCGCGCCGGCGAAGATGCTGATCACCTGATTGGTCACGTGGTAGGGCTTGTACTGACCCTGCTTCAGCAACTCGACCATCCGGGCTCCGCGGTCAAGCTGCCTCTGGCTGGCTGTGTCCAGGTCGGTGCCGAGTTGGGCGAAGGCCTCCAGCTCGCGATAGGATGCCAGGTCCAGTCGCAACGAACCGGCGATCTTCTTCATCGCCTTGATCTGCGCATTGCCGCCGACGCGGCTGACGCTGATGCCAACGTTGATCGCGGGCCGGACCCCGGCAAAAAACAGGTCGGGCTCGAGGTAAATCTGGCCGTCGGTAATCGAAATCACGTTGGTCGGGATGTAGGCCGAGACCTCGCCTTCCAACGTCTCAATCACCGGCAGGGCCGTCAGCGACCCTCCCGACGTCGGATCCACCGCCACTGCGTGCCCGTCCAGCGTCTTCAGGTCCGTGTCGGCCTCTTCCTTGCCCGGCACTCCGACGTAGGTCTTGCCGTTGACGCCGCCCGCGGCAAACGGCTTGCCCTTCGGGACGATGGCCCGCCGTTCGGCCAGCTTGCACGACCGTTCGAGGAGACGACTGTGGAGATAGAACACGTCCCCCGGGTAGGCCTCGCGTCCCGGCGGCCGCCGCAGGAGGAGCGACAACTGCCGATAGGCCTGCGCCTGTTTCGACAGGTCGTCATAGACACAGAGCGTATGACGACCCTGTTGGTACATGAAATACTCGGCCATCGCGCACCCGGAATACGGTGCGATGTATTGCAAGGGCGCCGGGTCGCTGCTGCCGGCCGACACGACGATCGTATAATCCATCGCATTGTGGCTGTGGAGGGTCTCGACGAGGCTGGCGACCGTCGACTCTTTCTGACCGATCGCCACATAGACGCAGATCACGCCCGTGTCGCGCTGGTTCAGGATGGTATCGATCGCTACCGCCGTCTTGCCGGTCTTGCGGTCGCCGATGATAAGCTCGCGCTGACCCCGGCCGATGGGGATCATGCTGTCGATCGCCTTGATGCCCGTCTGCAGCGGCTGGTTCACCGGCTGGCGCTCGGCGATGCCGGGCGCCTTGTACTCGAGCGGCCAACGCTGGTCGGTCGCGATCGCGCCCTTGCCGTCGAGCGGCCGCCCCAGCGGATCAACCACACGGCCGACCATGGCCTCGCCGACCGGCACGCTCAGCAGCCGGCCGGTGGACTTGACCGTGTCCCCTTCCTTGATTCCCAGGTATTGGCCCAGGACGACGGCCCCTACGGAATTCTCCTCGAGGTTCATCACCTGACCGATGGCGCCGTTTTCGAACTCGACCATCTCGCCGGCCATCGCATCGGCCAGGCCGTATAGACGCGTCACGCCGTCCCCGATCGACAGCACCCGACCGACCTCGGACACCTCGAGCGCCTCGGTGTAGTGGGCGATCTCTTCCTTGATGACCGACGTGATCTCATCAACCTGAATCTTCATCAACTACCCTTCCGTCACAAACCTGGACGTCCCACCGAGCAGGTGTTTCTCGACCGCCGACAGGAGTTCGGAACGCAGATTACCCAGCCGTCGGCGCACCGACGCGTCGTAAACCCGGTCGGACACCTGGATGCGCAACCCGCCGAGGAGGTTCGGATCCACCTGCTCGACAAGCGTCAGTTCCAGACCGGTCAGACGCTGAACCTGGGCCTTGAGGCTGGCTCGATGGGCGTCCTCCAAAGGCACCGCTGACGAAACAAACACCTCGCCGCGGCCGCGGTTCGCATCGAGAAGATGCTTGTAGGCATCGCACACCGCCGGCAGGATCATCGATCGACGCTTGTGGTTCAGCACCATCAGGAACTTGAACACCAAGGCGCTGACGTGACCTTCGCCGAAGACCTTTCGGATGCTCATGGCACGGGCATCGTCATCGATTGCCGCGGAGGCCATCAATCGGGCAAAGGCCGCGTCCGCGTCCCACAGGCGCCGCAGGTCGGCCAGCTCCTCGCCGACCGAATCCGCCTGTCCGGCCTCCTCGGCCAACTCCAACAGGCTTTCCGCATACACGGACGCTGCGGCTCGGGTGATGTCAAAATCATTCGCCATCGACACGCCCAGATTTGTAATTCGCTGATCGCAATTCGCTATCCCTTCATCCGCGCCATCTCCGCCAACGATTCCTCGACCAGCGACCGATGATCGGCCGGCGTCAGCTCTTTGTGGACGATCTTGCCCGCCACGGACGTGGCGAGCACCACGGTCCGATCGTAGACTTCCTTGAGCGCTGCATCGCGGGCGAGGCCGATCTCATTCTTTGCCCGCTCGATCATGGCGTCAGCCTCGGACTTTGCCTGAGCGTGAATCCGCTTTCGGACCTCCTCGGCGTCGCGCCGACCCTCTTCAACGATGGCGGTGGCTTCCTCGCGAGCCATGTCGATCTTGCTCGAGTATTCCTTCAGGATCCGCTCGGATTCGTCGCGGTCCCGCTTGGCCGATTCCAGCGAGTCTCGGATGAAGGCCTCGCGCTTTTGAAGCGCCTCCAGAATCGGTTTCCATGCCGCAAAACGCAGAACCGTCAACAGAACGACAAAGACGACGATCGACCAAAACGCCGACCCGAGGTCCCAGTCGAGGAGCGCCGGCTTGTCCGCCGTTCCGTGCTCGGCGACGTGCTCGGCGCCCAAGGCCCACAGGTCCGGAGCGAGCAGCAGCACGGCGCCGGCCATGACCGCCAGTTGAGTGACTACCCTGCCTCGAAATACACGCGTCACGTTCACCACCTGCTCCGAAAGCTGAGAGACTAACCGATCTTGCCGGCCAAACCGTTACAGACGACCAGCGCGAAGAAAGTGAACCCCTCGATCAACGCCGCAGCGATGATGAGGGAGGTAAAGATGCGGCCGCCGGCCTCGGGTTGTCGGGCGATGCCGCTGACCGCTTCACCGGCAAGGTGGCCGATGCCTTTGGCGGCGCCGAGCGTGGTGATTCCGGCGCCGAGGCCTGCGCCGAGGGCGATCAGCCCGTTGGTGCCCATCAGCGTCGTCTCTGCAAGTACGTCGATCATGATCCAGTTCTCCCGTGGCGCGGCGGTGCGCCGCGCCGTATGTATGTTCGTGCCGGGCTTGATTTCAAGCGACCAGGGTGCCGGCGACCCCAACCAGTCTGTTTGACGCCGGTATCAAATCCCGGCGATGCCATACGGATCTCAGGGGCTTAGTGCTCGGGCGCGATCGACGCGCCGATGAACAACGTTGTCAGAAACACGAAGATATAGGCCTGCAGGCAGGCGACGAACAACTCGAGCAGGCTGAGGGCGGCGCAGCCGAGGGTGCTGATGGCGCTGATGGCCCAGTTGCCGGCGACGCTGCCGGTAAACGTGAAGATCAACGCCAGGATGGAAGCCAGCACGATGTGGCCGGCGATCATGTTAGCGAACAATCGGATGGCAAGCGCGAACGGCTTGATGACCGCCCCGATGCACTCAAGAGCCAACAGGAGCGCCCACATCCCGATGTCAGCGACCCAAAGAAACAGCGCACCGACTCCGTCGGTCTTTTCGGGCGCGAATACATGGGGCGCGAAATTCCAGACATAGAGAAAAGGCGCCTGCAGGATCGCCGCCGCCGGTGACGTGCCGCCGGCATGGTGCCCGGCGGATCCGCCCTCGTGCGACTCCCCGCCGCCGTGATGGCCGTAGATGCCGGCCATCAGCTCGATGGCGACCTGCTTGGTGCCGGAGTAGTGGATCATCACAAAACTGCACACGGCCAAACCCGCGGTGATCATGATGTTGCCCGTGGCCGTGCCGCCGACGTGCTCCAGTTTCTTGTGCGAAGCGAGCGACACGATCGAATCGAGAGGAACCAGGCCCAGCAGGTTGCATATCCAGATGAAGAAAAACATGGTCCACAGGAACGGCATGAACCGGTCGGTCTTGTCGCCCAGGACGGGTCGCGCAACATCATTTCGAATGAACTGCATGACCGCTTCGATCAGATTCCCGAAGCCGCGAGGGACCCGATCTTCCGGCGCTCGGCTCGCCATGGCCGCATAGCGACGACTCAGGACGGGAAAGAGCACGAGCATGATGGCCGCCGCCACCAAGGTCATCAGGTGGTGGTTGGTGAAGTAGAAGTCCGTCGTGGGAATCTTGAAGATGACGAGATCCCAGTCGGCCGGGACGCTGAACAGCTTCTCCGTGAACCGGTGCGGCAGAACGTGGCTTTCCGGGTCGTGCGACGCGAGCAAGAGCAGATTCACGTCAGCCCCCCCCCTCCCGCCGCCTTGCCCGGTACGGGATAGAACCGCCGGACGGCCATCACGCTGAAGCAGGTCTCAACAGCGAGCAGCAGCAGGTAAAACACGCCGGCCCAAAGCAGATACGAACCGAGGTGAGGGCTGGCGAGTTGCTGGTAGGCATAGCCGGCCCCGGCGGTCAGCATCAGGCGGATCGTCGTGCCGGCAAGGGCGGCCTGGCCGATGTAGCTCGGCCATCGCGGCGCGACGATTCCGATCGGCGCCGCGCCCACGACGGCCGCGCCGAGGCAAATCAAACCGATCGCGACCATGCCGCGAACGCCATCGGCGCCCCAGTGGCTACGCGTGGGCTGGAACCCAATCGCCCCAGCGACCAGGATCGCACCGCACAGAAAAAGAATACTGACTAGATACAGCTTCAACGGCTCGTCACCGATTGATTTTTTCCGACTCTTTGATGACCGTCCACAATCCGCCGATCATCCCGAGCAGCAGTCCACCGAGCGTGCCCCACGGCGACCAGCCCAATCGCAGGTCGAGCCGATGGCCGACATAGCCAAGCACAAGGATCATCGCGACGAGGTTGAATGCCGATGCGCCGACACGCATCCATTGCATTCGCGCCTTCGCGTCTTCGTCGTCATTCTGCGACGGCGGCAAACCCTTCATCGGACTTTGTGCCAAAAGGTACGAAGTCACGCAAAAAAAAGCGGCAGAACCATTCCGCCACCCTCCTTGCCACGCTGAGCATCTCAGCCCGGCGAGCCACGCAGTCTAGCAACTCCACCGACCGTGTCAACGGCCGTTACAGCGCGTTTGGTGGGCCGGGTCCGGGACGGTTCAGGCGGACTCGTTGAGCGAGTGTTGCGTCGGCCCCTGTGGCCGACGTGACCCGCCCAAGGGGCTCCCGTCGTTCACCAACGCCGTCCACGGGGGAGGCGACGCTGCAACTCAGCGGCCCGCACAGCAGACCATACGACTCTCCATCTCCGGCGGGCGCCGGCTTCGTCACGCAACCGCGACGACGCCCTCGCCCGCGCGGCCTCGGCCGAGTATGCTGCCCACCGCATCGTGGAAGGCTGGTGAGGCTGTACCCGTTATGACGCCGAACATCGCTATCCTGGGCGCGACCGGGGCCGTGGGGCAGGAGTTCCTCGCCATCCTCGAACAACGCGACACCCCGATCGACAATCTTCGCCTGCTGGCCTCTCAGCGTTCGGCCGGGATGAAGCTGCCGTTTCGCGGCAAAGACATCACCGTGGAGGAGGTGAGCGACCACAGCTTCGATGGGATCGACCTCGCCCTCTTCAGCGCCGGGGCCAATGCGAGCCGGAGATGGGCCGCCGCCGCGACGCGGGCCGGGGCTCGGGTGATCGACAACAGCTCCGCGTTCCGGATGGAGCCGGACGTCCCGCTCGTGGTCCCGGAGATCAACGCTCGGACCATCGGCGACGCCCCCATCATCGCCAACCCGAACTGTTCGACGATCATCATGAACATGGCCGTCTGGCCGCTGCACTGCGTACACCCGGTTCGGCGGATCGTGGTCAGCACCTATCAGGCCGCGAGCGGGGCCGGCCGGCAGGCCATGGTCGAACTGGAGACTCAGACCCGCGACATCCTTGATGGCAAACCCGTCATGCCAAGGGTGCTACCGTGGCAATGCGCGTTCAACCTGTTCAGCCACAACTCGCGGATCGACGACTGCGGCTACAACGCCGAGGAGATCAAGATGGTCCACGAGACCCGAAAGATCTTCGACGCTCCGGACCTGGCGATCACGGCAACGTGCGTCCGGGTTCCCGTCCTGCGGGCACACAGCGAATCGATCAACCTGACCTTCGTGGACGCCGTCTCCGAAGACGAGGCCCGGGACCTCCTCTCCGCCGCGCCGGGCCTCACGGTCGTGGATGAGCGGAGCCTCAACCATTTCCCCATGCCGATCGAGGCCGCAGGCGGTGACGATTGCCTCGTCGGTCGCATTCGACAGGACCTCAGCCAACCCGACGGCCGCGGACTCGAACTGTTCGTCTGTGGCGACCAGCTCCGCAAGGGCGCGGCCCTGAATGCGGTGCAGATCCTGGAACTCCTGCTAGAATAGCGCCGCGATGATTCGGCGTGTGTCACTTCGGTACCTCAAGCGGTTTGAAGACGAGAAATTCGACCTCTCGGACACGATCGTCCTTGCGGGGCCGAATAACTCCGGCAAATCCACCCTGCTACAGGCCCTGGCTGTCTGGAATCTGGCGATCCAACGATGGCGAGTCGAAAAGGGCGTGGGTCCTACCGGAGCCAAGAGTCCGGGACCAGGGAATGCAGGTGTGACGAACGAGCGTTCAGAACTGATCCCGCCGCCGAATCGCGAAAGCGACTCAGCCTCCGCAGACGAGCCAGGGCGTGAGCCACCCCGGACCCGCCCGAAGAAGCCGAAATCGAGACCAGGGGTAAGAATCTCTCGCAAGGACTTCACCGCGATTCCACTGCGAGGACTCGATCTCCTCTGGCACAACCGTCATCTTCTCTATCGCCAGAGCGAAGGTGACCCGAAGACCAAGCCGGGTACGCACAAGCTCCTGCGAATCGACGTCCAGGGTGAACACGGCGCGCAAGATTGGCAACTCCCCTTCGAACTCCGCTATGAGAACCCCGAAACGCTTTACGCCATCCCGGCGGTGCCCGATCCGTATGCCGCCGTCGCCGAAGTCGCCAAGGCCGTCCAGGTCGTCCATGTACCGCCGTTTTCCGGCATCGGTGCCGAGGAAACCCGCTACGACCGGCCCTACCAGGACTTGCTCATCGGCCAGGGCAAACCTGGAGACATCCTGCGGAACCTGTTGTTGGACGTGTACGGGAAGGAGTCTCCCGACGACTGGCAGGCGCTTTGCAACAACATTCGCGAGCTGTTCGGATACACGTTATTCGCGCCGAGCTACGAGGGGCGTCCTTACATTCTCTGTGAATACGCCCCTGGCGACAAGCCACGGCCGGGTCAGCGAGGAAAGCTCCGACTCGACATCGCCTGCGCAGGGAGTGGTTTTCACCAAGTCCTGATGCTCCTGGGCTTCTTCTATGCTCGACCGGCTTCGGTCTTGCTGCTCGATGAACCCGACGCGCATCAGCATGTTCTTCTCCAGGGACAGATGTATGATCGGTTGAAGCAGATCGCTCGCGAGCGGAAATGCCAATTGATCATCGCCACGCACTCCGAGGTGCTGCTGGAAGCCACAGACGTCACGCACGTCATGTCGTTTTACGGACCGCCCCATTTGCTTGAGAAGCCGGCCGAGCGAGATCGGATCCGCGAGGCCTTGAAGCGACTGACGGCGCTCGATCTCCTATTGGTTGAGAAGGAGAGCGGGATTCTCTACACGGAGGGCAGAAGCGATCTCCAACTCCTGCGGGAATGGGCGCGAGTGCTCAAGCATCCCGTCCTGAAGTTTCTCGAGAGGCCGATCTGGCACAATAATGTTGGGCGACATCCGAAGGAGGCCAAGGCTCATCACTTCGCTCTGCGCGCGCTGCGCCCACATGTAAGAGGCATCCTGCTCCTGGACGGAGACGATCGAAACCTGCCCGACCGCGAACTCCTCGCGGAGGGGCTGGAGATCGTTCGTTGGACGCGCTATGAGATCGCGAACTACCTGGTTGTTCCGGATGTTCTGTGTAGATTCGTGACCGAAACAGGCCTCGAACTCTACGCGTCGGCAGCGGCCCGACAGGGCAGGGAGTTTCTGAAGAGCGAACTCCCGCCCGCTGTGCTGAGAGACCCGCTCGGAAGCCACGATTACCTGAATGCGACCGCCGCCAGCAAGGAACTCCTGCCCCAGTTCTTCAGGGCTGCGGACATGGACGTTCCGAAGACCGACTACTACCAAATAGCCGCCATCATGCAACCGGATGAAATCAACGACGAAGTGAAGCAACAACTCGATCAGATCGCCACCTCGCTAAGTTCATGACGACCTGGGAAAACGGCTGCCGACTCAAGCCCTCTGCGAGCCGGCCTCGACAGCGGACTTCCGCGAGTCATGCGCCGCGCCCACCGATCGGACGAGCCGGAGGAATCCCGATCACCCGTGCTTTGCCAGGTATCCCGCCACGCCCTCTGCCGTCGGCTTCATGGCATCCTCGCCGGGTTTCCAGTTTGCGGGGCACACCTCGCCGTGCGTCTCGAAGAACTGCAGCGCGTCCAGCATCCGCACCGCCTCATCGACGTTGCGCCCCAGTGGCAGGTCGTTGACCAGGGCGTGGCGGACGATTCCGTCTTTGTCGATCAGGAACAGCCCTCGCAACGATACCGAGTCGCCATGCAGCACGCCGTAAGACCGGGCAATGCTCTTGTCAATATCGGCGACCATCGGGAACTGCACGTTACCGATTCCGCCCTTGTCGCGCGGCGTGTTCTTCCACGCCAGGTGCGTAAAATGCGAATCCACGGATACCGAAATCACCTCGCAATTGCGTTCCTTGAACGCCGATAGCTTCTTGTCGAAGGCGATGATCTCTGACGGGCACACGAACGTGAAATCGAGCGGATAGAAGAACAGAACGACGTACTTGCCGCGACAGGATGCCAGCTTAAGTTCGCCGAAGCTGTTGTCGGGCATGACGGCCTGGGCGGCAAAATCCGGGGCTTCCTGGGTAACCAGACTGGACATGATTCTTTGTCTCCTTCGGTGTTTGCAATCTGCCTCAAATCGACCCGCTGTCCCGCGACCGCGCCGGCACTGCAACGCTGCGGGCAGCATTGCCGTAGGATAGTCACGCAGACCCCGGAGAGGCAACTCCGTCCCGCTCGGTGGGCGAATGATCCGTCGCGTCTCCGGTCGGCGGTTCTCGCGTTGCCGATTCGCCGTCGAATAGGCTACACTTATAGTGCTGAATGGATGAGGCGCCATGCCGTGCACGCTCGGGGCGAGTCAGCACGCACCTCAGGAAGACAGGAATGGGAGAGATATTACGATGACTAGAACGAGTCGATTATTGGCACTGTTGGTCGGCGTTGGCGGACTGCTGTCGGGCTGTGGCACCCACGGTACCCTTCCGGACCTCCTGGGACCGCTGGGTTTTGACGCGGGAAAGGTCGAACTGAGGGCTTACCTGACGGGAACGGCCATCGAACGCACCATGGTCGAGTACGAGACCGGGACGAATCGGACAAGATTTGAGGTCAAGGTCTTCGCCGGTCAGCCCGGGGCGGTGCTCGATGTGAAGGTCAACGACGCCTCAGTGGCCTCGGTCACGCTCAATCAGTTTGGGATCGGAAAAGTCCAGTTTTCCTCCCAACCGAACGAGGTCTTCGGTGCCCAGGCCTTGCCGGCTGCATTCCCCACACTTGCCGAAGGCGACGTGGTGGCTGTTGGCACCCTGAGCGGGGCGCTGCAACTGGGCCGCTGAGCTGCGTGCTCTCGTGGGCAGCACCAGTTGACCTTGATATCGAGATAAAACGCTTTATCATTGCGGCAATGGTGGTTTTGGCATCCGGCAACCCGCCTGGCTGGACCGTCTGCCGCTGATCGCCGGGGCACCCTCCATCGCGTCTTCTGGGCTGGATTGCCCCGCGTCGCAGCTTCTCCGGTACGGGCTGAGCTGTCGCGCCGATCACCCTCGACCGAAGGTGCGAGATCCCCTGCCGGCAGCCGGGCGGTGCAGCGACCTCGCGAGTGGCGGAGCGGGCTTTCAGGAAGGCTCGCCGCCGACACGCCCAAGCGGGCGCCAGGGCGGTTTCCATGCCGATCTGCGGACGCCCGCGGCCGTTGTACTCTCCGTTCGCCCCCCCTCGAAAAAAAAGGTTTTCGGGGTTGACACGGCTCACGAGCGTGCTAGACTGCATCGCTCGGTTGGGAAGGCTGCGGGGATCGTCCCGTGGCGCTTTCCCCCCGAGTGCTCTTTGAAAAGTGAACAGAGAACGCCGCGAGAATGTGGGGTCTGCGGGGCCGACTGCAATCGCCCGCAAGGCCTTATCTTCACGTCCAGTCTATATTGGCATCAGCCGGTCGACTGGTTCGTGGGTGTGTGTGCCGGCCATGACTGGTCGGTGCATTCAAACATTCTCGTTTGCAGACGAGCGTTTGAGTCGGCGTGTTTCGGGACTTTCCGAGGCATGCCAGTCAATTCGGTCGATTCATGGGGCGGTTTTCCGCCCTGTGTTGAACGAATGAAAATCGAAGAGTTTGATCCTGGCTCAGAACGAACGCTGGCGGCATGGCTAAGACATGCAAGTCGAACGGTCCATCGGATTTCGGTTTGATGGATAGTGGCGAACGGGTGAGTAATGAATAGGTAACGTACCCTGGTCACTGGGATAGCGTCGGGAGCTTGCTCCCTTTGCGAAAGTGACGGTAATACCAGATGACGTTCTTGGGTGGCAACACTCGGGAATCAAAGGTGGGGACCTTCGGGCCTGCCGGACTGGGAGCGGCCTATTTCCTATCAGCTTGTTGGTGAGGTAATGGCTCACCAAGGCGACGACGGGTAGCCGGACTGAGAGGTTGGACGGCCACATCGGGACTGAGACACTGCCCGGACACCTACGGGTGGCTGCAGTAACGAATATTCCGCAATGGGCGAAAGCCTGACGGAGCAATGCCGCGTGGAGGACGAAGTCCCTCGGGATGTAAACTCCTTTTAGGGTCGTGAAAACAAGGGGCGACAATACCGCTCTGCGTTGATCTATCCCAGAAAAAGCCTCGGCTAATTCCGTGCCAGCAGCCGCGGTAAGACGGGAGAGGCAAGCGTTGTTCGGAATCACTGGGCTTAAAGCGCGTGTAGGCGGCCTCGCAAGTACTTTGTGAAATCCCCCGGCTCAACCGGGGAATGGCAAGGTATACTGCGGGACTTGAGGCGGGTAGGGGTGCCTGGAACTCTAGGTGGAGCGGTGAAATGCGTAGATATCTAGAGGAACGCCTGTGGCGAAAGCGGGGCACTGGGCCCGTCCTGACGCTGAGACGCGAAAGCGTAGGTAGCAAACGGGATTAGATACCCCGGTAGTCTACGCCGTAAACGATGCGCACAAGGTTCATCGGTCTCTGACGACTGGTGGGCCGGAACAAAAGTGATAAGTGCGCCGCCTGGGGAGTACGGCCGCAAGGCTAAAACTCAAAGGAATTGACGGGGGCTCACACAAGCGGTGGAGCATGTGGCTTAATTCGAGGCAACGCGAAGAACCTTACCCGGGTTGAACTACGTCGGATTAGCTCCGTGAAAGCGGAGTGACAGGGCTTGCCCTGGAACGGCGATAGGTGCTGCATGGCTGTCGTCAGCTCGTGTCGTGAGATGTAGGGTTAAGTCCCCTAACGAGCGAAACCCTTGTCGTTAGTTGCCAGCGCGTAATGGCGGGCACTTTAGCGAGACTGCCGGTGTTAAACCGGAGGAAGGTGGGGATGACGTCAAGTCCTCA
>JBHHVX010000019.1:0-36815 GCA_046754505.1 Phycisphaerae bacterium
CGCCGCTGGATCGAGAATCCCTTCGCCGCTGGATCGAGAATCCCTTCGCCGCTGGATCGAGAATCCCTTCTCGATCCCGACCGAATGGGAATCCTTCCCATGTGACGGTCCAATAGGGACTGCTATCGGGGCACGGGAAAGGATTCCGGTGGGAGAGGGGAACGAGAAGGGATTCTCGTTCCAGCGGGAGGCTGTCGTTTTCAAGGAAGCGGATTCGCCATCCTGGGCAGGACGGAGACTAACCGAAGAATCGTCGATCGAGCGCGAGGACCAGCGCGGCGGCCACCGCCGCCAGGATCAGCATGTAGAGCGAAATACGCAGATCAGAGAGGGTGTCGAGCCAGTGAGCGCGCCCGTTCAGGGCGTCGTCATGCAACAGTCTGGGAGCATGTCCAGCCATCGGTCGGCCTCCACGCCAGTGGCCCGCCCGTGCGATCTCCTCCCCCTGCTGATATCGGAGCCTGTGGATCGTTGTCAAGAGGAGAATCGGCCCTGCCAGTACTAGGAATTGCCCGTATGGACCTTTGCCAAACCGCCGCAATAGGCTGTAACTACAGCAATTACATAGGCTTAGCGATAGCAGTTGCCGCCGCATCGGCCGTCGCCGATAATGACTGCGAGATGCCTTCCGAGTGCCAAATACTTCGACAGCGGATTGCGGCTGGGACAGTGCAGATCCCGGGGGCCTTCAACGCCCTGACCGCCCGAGCGATCGAAAAGGCCGGTTTCGAGGCGGTCTACGTCTCGGGTGCCGGGCTGTCGAACGCCGTCTTCGGTCTGCCGGATGTGGGGCTGACCACGATGAGCGAGGCGGTCGAACACGCTCGGCGGATTTGCTCGGCGGTCACCGTGCCGGTCATCGTCGACGGCGACACCGGCTTCGGCGAGGCCATCAACGCGGCCCGAACGGTGACGGAGTTGGAGCGGGCGGGAGTGGCGGCGGTCCATTTTGAGGACCAGGTGCTGCCGAAGAAATGCGGCCACCTCGATGGCAAGTCGCTGATTTCGACACAGGCGATGGCGGAAAAGCTCCGCGCGGCCTGCGCCGCGCGGAGCGATCCGGACTTTATGATCATCGCCCGAACCGATGCCCGGGGCGTGACGTCGTTTGACGACGCGGTGGAACGTGCGGCGTGCTATCTGGACGCGGGGGCAGACGCGATCTTCCCGGAAGCGATGACGTGCGCCGAGGAGCTGGCGGCCTTTGCGAAAAAGGTCCACGCACCGCTCCTGGCCAACATGACCGAGTTCGGCAAGACGCCGCTGTTTACGCTTGAGGAACTGACGCGGATGGGCTACCGAATGGTGATCTATCCGCAGACGGCCCTTCGGACGGCGTTCGGCGCGATCGGCGCGATGCTCGCGGACCTGAAGCGCGACGGCGATCAGAAGCAGTGGGTCGAGCGCATGCAGACGCGGCAACGGTTGTATGAACTTCTCGATTACGACGGCCTCGGCGCGATCGATCGCGCGGCGACGGCCGAGCCAACAGAAAGACATTCATAGTCTTATCGCGATCGGCCGGCGCGGGGTACGTCGCCACCGTCGCATGAACCAGGTTTTCAACACACACGCAGGAGTGATCCCATGAGCCAGGCAAGCTTCAGGCCCGGGCTGGCGGGCGTGATCGCGGGCAAGACCGCGATTGGAGAGGTTACGCAGACGAGCCTTCGTTATCGCGGCTACGCGATCGACGACCTGGCGAAGCACACGACGTTTGACGAAACCGCGCACCTGCTGGTGCACGGCGAACTGCCGACGCGGGGGCAGCTTGCCGAGTTCCGCACACGCGTGCAGACGGCGATGACGCTGCCCGACCCGGTCGTCAGCGCCGTCCGGGCGATGCCGGACGACACGCCGCCGATGGACGTGCTGAGGAGCGTCGCCTCGCTGCTGGGGCACTATGACCGGGACGCGCAGGATCTGACGCGACCCGCCAATATGCGAAAATCGGAACGCCTGATCGGCCAATTGGCGGCGGCCGTCGGACTGTGGGCACAGAAGGCGAACGGAGTGGCGGCCGTCGAGCCAGACCCCGAGGCGTCGCACGGTGCCAACCTCCTCACGATGATCCTTGGCAAGCGGCCCGACGAGCTGGCCGGGCGCGTCATGGACGGGACGCTGATCCTCTACGCCGAACACGAATTCAACGCGTCCACCTTCACCGCCCGGACGATCGCTTCGACGCGATCAGACATGCACTCGGCGGTGTCCGGCGCGATCGGCGCGCTGAAGGGGCCGCTCCACGGCGGCGCCAACGAGGCGGCCATGCGGATGTTCCTGGAGATCGGCAGCCCGGAAAACGTTGAGCCGTGGTTCCGCGACATCCAGGAACACAACAAAGCCCATCCCGAAAGCAAGAAGCTGATCATGGGATTCGGCCATCGCGTCTATAAACAGGGCGACCACCGGGCCGGCATCCTCCGGGAGTGGTCCGTGGAGCTGTCGAAAAAGACGGGGCAGTCCAAGTGGATCGACATGGCCGACCGGCTGCAGACGCTCATGCTCAAGGAAAAGAACATTCATCCCAACACCGACTACCCCGCCGCGCATGCCTATTATCAGTTGGGCGTCCCGATTCCGTTTTATACACCGATCTTCGTGTGCAGCCGGATCACGGGCTGGTGCGCCCACATCATGGAACAATATGACGACAAGAAGATCATCCGCCCGCTGAGCGAGTACGCCGGCCCCGGCGAGCGAAAGGTGACGGCGATCGAGGGGCGGTAAAAGACGCGAGGGCCGGGCTACGATTCGCCGACGACCGGGTTGCCCAGCCGCCCGATGCCTTCGATGGCGATCTCGATCCGATCACCGGGCCGGAGATAGACCGGCGGGGTCCGGGCAAAACCCACGCCGGCGGGCGTCCCGGTCAGCAACACCGTCCCCGGCAGCAGGGTGAACTGGTGTGACAGGAAGCTGACCAACTCGCGGACGGGGAAGATCATGTCGGCCGTCGTCCCGTCCTGCATGACCTGTCCGTTCAAGACGGAGCGGAGGGCGAGGCGGTCGCAGTCCACCTCATCGGGCGTCACGATCGCGGGACCGAGCGGGCAAAAGCTATCAAAGCTCTTGGCCCGCGCCCACTGTTTGTCACGGACCTTCTGACAGTCGCGCGCTGATACGTCGTTGGCGCAGGTGAAACCGAGCACGTACGACAGGGCGTTGGCGGCGCTGACATGGTGCGCCCGCCGACCGATCACCACGGCAAGTTCGGCCTCGTAGTCCACTTCGTCCGGAGCAGAGCGCGGCAAGACGATTGCGTCCTCGGGACCGATGACGGTGGTGGTGGCCTTCAGAAAGACGAGCGGCTCTTTGGGCAGCTTGCGGGCGCCGCCCTCGCGGGCGTGATCGGCGTAGTTCAAGCCGATGGCGAAGACGTTGGGCGGATCGACCGGGGCCAGGCGGCGGACCATCGGGACCGGCTTGGCGGCGAATGTGTGTTCGGCAAACAGGTCGCCGGTGAGCGGCAGGGCGTGATCTTCATCAACCGATCGGCCCCACCGGACGCCGCCGGACGCATCCTGGTAACGAATGATGTGCATGATGGGTGCTCAATCCAGCGTGATGGCGTGTCGGTCTGTCGACACGCGGAATACGTTTCCCGTCACACTTCGACCGGCGCCGGGTATTCCGGCGTCGGCGTCTCAACGCCCGGCTCCGCAGGGTGCGCCGGCCATCGTTCGAGCCGGGAACCGACGATCCGGCGTCTGAATCGCGCTCGCGCTCCGAGAAACAGGGACAACACCGCAGGAATGACGACCAGCGTCAACACGGTGGACACGAGCAGTCCGCCGAGGACCACCGCCCCAAGCCCGCGGTACAGCTCGGCCCCCGCTCCGGGCCGGATCACCAGGAGCAACTGGCCGAAGAACGTCGTCAAGACGGTCATGAAGATCGGGCGAATGCGGGTCCGCACGGCTCGGACGATGGCCTCCTGAGGCGCGTCGCCGTAGCGAATGAAATTGAGCGCCTGGTGGACGATCAGGATGCCGTTGTTTACGACGAGGCCGAGCAGGATGACGAAACCGAGGATCGTCAGCATGTCGAGATGCTGAATCGCCATGGTCGGATCGAGCCACGTCCACTCGTGAACCACCGCCAGGCCGACAAACCCGCCGACCACCGCGAACGGAACGGTAAAGATGATCACGAACGGGTAGGCGAAGGATTCGAACAGTCCCGCCATCAGAAGATAGACAATCAGAAGCGACAGGGCCAGCAGCCACTTGAACGAGTCCCATGTCGTCTTGAGCTTGTCGGCGTTGCCCGCGAGACTGACGAGGACGTCCGGTGCGATCTTCAGCTTCTGCTCGCCATATCCGCCGGCGCGCATCGGTCGGATCACCTCGTTTTGGAGGACTTCTACCACCCGCGGCAATGGGAGGCCCTCGGGCGGCCGGATGGTCAGCTTGACGGCCCTCTGCGTCTCAATGTGACTGATCTGTTGAGGCGCGGTCGTTCGTTCAACGCGACACACCGCCGAGAGGGGGACGACCTGCCCGGCAGGCGTATAGATCGGGACACTGGCGACCCTGTCGGTGGCGCTGCGTGCGGTCTCGGGGGACTCGGTGCCGGCAACCTTGACGGTCAGGTCGATGCTCTTGCCGCCCTCACGATACTGGCCGACGATCCGGCCGTCTCCGCACGCCCGGACGATGGCGCCGATGTCGGCAACATTCAGACCCAAGTCGCCGGCCTTGACGCGATCGGGAATGAACCGGTCCTCGCGACGTTCGAGGGCGAAGTTTCTGGGGCTCGTCTCCGGGCGACCGCCAAACTCGCGTATGCACGCCGTCATGATGTTCCGGCCGGCGGCGACGACCTCGTCGAGGTTGCGGCCGCGAACCTCGATATCGACGGAGTTGCCGGAGCCGACGCGGAAGATCGAGGTCTGAAAGAAGATCGCGAACGAATCCGGGACGCTAAAGCCGGTCGAGTTCAGCACCTTTTCGAGGGGCTTGACGACTTCGGTGTTCTGGCTTGAACAACCCATGAAGCAGTTGCCACTGAAGGCGACGAAGAAGAAGTTGTCGATCGGCGGGGGCGGCACACGCCATTCGGCGATTTCCCGGCGAAGCTCGCGGGCGCGGCGTCGGGCGTTGCGCCGCTCTGGGTGCGTCGCATGCGGATCACTCGCGGTGGCCTCGAGGGTCTGGACGCGCGCCTCCTTCGGCGGCACGACACGCTGCTCGACCATGTCGGACCAATCCGACACGAGCTTCGCATACTCCGGCGTGCCTTGGCGGGCCTCCCAAAAGGCCCGGATGCCCATCGGGCCGCCGCCCGGATCGCCGTTCTCGAGGCGTTTGGCGATTCGCTCAAACTCGACGGTGTTGTATCCCGGTGGCGTCACCAGAAAACCAAAGATCAGGTTGCGATTGCCGGACGGCAGGTAGCTCGGCTCCGGCGCCAGCTTGAAGCTCAGCAACACCGAGGCGAGCGTGAAACCTCCCACGACGAGCAGACGCGTCGAGATGCGTCGATTGATGACACGGACGACACCGGCCACGACCGAGGCATATCGGCTCCCGCCCTCGGCGGCCTGCTCGCGGGCCGCGAGGATTCGCGCGGCGAGCGTGGGAATCACCGTGACCGACACTACGAGGGACAGGCCCACGGCCCCGCTGATGGCGATGGCGATGTCGCGGAACAACTGGCCCGCCTCGCCCGGCACGAACAGGATCGGCAAAAAGACGATCATGGTCGTCAGCGAGTTGGCGAGCACGGCGCCCCAGACCTCACGGGCGCCGTCGGAGGCGGCCTGCTGGCGCGACTTCCCCATCTCGCGATGGCGAAAGATGTTCTCAAGCACGACGATGGCGTTGTCGACGACCATGCCGACGGCAAACGCCAGGCCGGCCAGCATGACCACGTTGATGTTGCGGTTCGCCAGCGGGATGACGAGCAGGGTGCCGATGACCGAGATCGGAATGGCGATCGCCACTACCGTCGTGCCGGTCAGGCTTCGCAAAAACAAGAGCAGGACGGCGATCGCCAAGGCCCCGCCGAAGATGATGTTGCTGCGCACAAGGTTGATCGCGGAGGAGATGTAGGTGGTTTCGTCATAGACCTGCGTCAATTCGAGCGTCATGCCGCGGTGGGCGAGGACCTCGGCATTGACCTTGGCAATCGCCGCGCGGAGGCCCTCCATGACCTTGATGACGTTGGAGCCGCTTTCGCGATAGGCCGGCATGGCGATCACGTCGCGGCCCTTGCTCCGCACGAAACCGTAACGCTTCTTGAAGGTGTCACGGACGTCGGCCACGTCTCGGATACGGATCGGCCCGGCCGGCCCGGATCGAATCACGGTGCGGCGAATGTCGTCCAGCGATTTGAACCGCCCCTGGGTGCGGAGAACGATGTCGCGCTTGCCCTGGGCGCTGTTGCCGGCGGAGACATTCGTGTTCTGTGACCGGATGGCGCTTTCCAGCTCGCGAAAGGTGATGCCCGCGCGGGCCAGCCTTGCGGCATCGACGACGACGCGGATTTCCCGCTCGCGGCCGCCAAAAATCCGCACCGACGAGAGGCCGTCGACCCGCTCGAGGATCGGCTTGACCTCATCGTTTACAAATGTAAACATTTCGGGCACGCGGACGCCCACGTCATCGCCCGACAGGATCATCCAAGCAATGGCCTCTTCGCCGAAGGGCCGGCCGCTCCGGACCGTCGGGTTGTCAAACTCGTTCAGAGGGATCTGGTATTTGACGCGACGGAGGGCGTCGGACACGTCCTGCTTCGCGATGTCGACATCCGTGCCAACCTCAAACTCGAGTTGAACCGTCCCGCCGCCTTCGTTGGATGAACTGGTCATCTTGCGGAGGTTGGACAGGCTCTTGAGCATCTCCTCCTGGGGTTCGATGATCTCCCGCTCAACCTCCTCGGGACTGGCCGCCTCCCACGTGGTGCTCACCGACACGACCGGCTCGTCGACGTTGGGCGTGAGCTGCACCGGGGCGCGGATCGGCGACGGGACGATCTCCGGCGGCACGATCGTCAGCAGACCGAACAGCACCAGGAGGATGACCCCGACCGCAACCTTGACCGGGTTGTTGATGAACAGGTCGACAAAACGCATGGATGAAACCTATTGGCCCGCCGCCTCCGGCTCGCCCCGTGCCGACGCTTCCGCCTCTTGCACCGGCCGCGACGCGGCGCCTCCGAGGGTCCGCGACACGATCACCGGCCCGGGGCCGAACATGTACTCATTGCCCCGAACGATGACCCGGTCACCGGACCGCAGCCCCTTCGCCGCCACCGCCACCTCGTCCAACAACTCCGCGACGATCTTGACTGGCACCGGTTCGGCGACCGAGCCTGCCTTCGTCGACCGCACCACGAAGATCGTCCGCGTCGGCCCGCGCAACACGACCGCATCCTTGGGAACCACGACAGCCCGCTGTCTGGGGCCGGACGGCACGGCAACGCGGACAAACATCCCCGCCTTGAGCTTGCCCTTGGGATTCTCGATGTCGATCTCGACGGGGAACGTTCGGGCCTGTTGGTCGGCGTCCGGGATGACGCGGCTGATGGCGGCGGCGTATTGTTTGCCAACCGCCTCGGCCGTCACCGTCACGGGCGACTTCGGGCGGCAGAACGCGATGGTGGCCTCGGGAACGGAGACGCGGACTCGGACGTGCGAGAGATCGATCAATTCGACGATCTGGCCGCCGCGATCGACCCAGGACCCGATCTCGGTCAGTTTTTGAACGATGAATCCGTCACAGGGGGCGCGGATCTCGGTCCGCGCGAGGTCATCCGCCAGTTGCGCGACAACCGTCTTCTGGGCGTCGATGTCGTGGCGGGCCTGTTCGACGCGGCTGGTGGCGATCCTGAAATCGGCCTGCGTGACGAGGAACTCCTTCTCGGTACACTGTTGTTTGTCCCACAGTCCGGCGGTGCGTCTCTTTTCGAAGGCAGCTTTTTCGAGGTCGGCCTGACGCTCAGCCAGCACGGCTTCCAGCCGGTGTTGGGTCGCCACCGCCTCATCATGGGCGCTGCGCCGGGCGTGGTCCCGCAGCTTGCACAGCGGCTGCCCGGCGGCGACGCGGTCACCGATGTCGACGCCCAGGTCCGCCACCAGACCGGCCACTTCCGCTGCGATGTTGGTCCGCAGACGCGGGCCGAGGGTCCCGACGAGCTCGATCGTCGGGGCGACGTCACGGTCGACGACCGGCCGAACCTCAACGCGCGTTGGTCCTTGCGCCTGAGCGGTCGCCGCGAGGGCCGACAACAGGATCAGCGTGACGGTGCCGCACGACGGCTGCCGCCGCAATGGTGTACACAAGGAAATATTTAACATCCATCAATTATAGGGGTTTAGCGCGACCGCCGCTGCCAACGTCAGAACTCTCCGGCTCGTCTACTTGAATTTTACCCGCCGGACGTTAAACGGCAACCGGTTGACGAAGTAGCCGTACTGGTCCTCGCCGTGGACGAAGAGGTACAGACCCCGCGGGCGATTGATGTCTCCGATCTCACCCTCGGCCTTGTGGATCGCCTCGGCGAACTTCGCGTTCTTGCCATCCGGCTCATAGATCAGGATGGCCCATTTCCCATCCGCGTCGCGTCCGCCCACATAGACCCGACCGCTGCGGTCGACGAGGCCGCGGTCGGCGTCGACGAGGGGCGGGAGTTCTCGGACGAAGCGGGCGGCGTCCCCCGAGACGTCATAGACACGAAGCCGCGTGCCGTCGTGATCGGTGACGCACAGGTGACCGTTGGCGAAGCCGACGGACCCCGGGTGATCGAAATGGAAGTCCGGATCGAGCAAGCCCGTAAACGCCGCCCCCGTGCCCAGTATCTGCACGCGGTGGTTGCCGCGATCCGCCACATACAACCGACCCTGGTCGTCAACGGCAACGTCGGCGGGATCGTTGAAATGGCCCTCGGCCGAACTCGGCAGGCCGGGCCACGCCGACTGTTTCGGCACGATGTCGACCAGATCGCCGCGGTCGTAGAACGCCAGGATGTGGTTCTTCGGATCGGTGATGATTAGACGGCGGTCTGAGCCGATCGCGATGCCGCCGAATGCCGGCCGATAGCCGGGAAACCGCCGGAATCGGACGCCGTAAGGTTGCGTTCCGACCATACCATTGTAGTGAAGCATTTGGGCCGGGCCGGGGCCGGCGATCGTGATGAACGCCTGATGGTCGGGGTTGATGGCGAACTTCACGCTGTCTTTCTCATAGGCTACCGTCGCCGCCACCGGAGACAAGCCACTCTCGTGACCCTGCGTGTCGACCACCGACACGGCGAAAAAGGTATCCAACGAGTAGGGACCGTCGTCGTGCGTTTCCTGGAAGCAGTCGACGTCAGCCTGGAGGACCCAGCGCCGCCCTTCGCGCCGCACGACCCGGTGCAGCAACCACGGCTTGGCGTCGTTACCTCCGAAGCTCGTCCGGCGGTAGACGCGGAACTCGTCGAGTCTCTCGGCGGGCGCCCCCGGCGCGGCCAGCCACGTCACATACAACCGCGGCGGACCGTCGCTTCCGGTCGGCTCGCGCGGGAGGACGGCCGTGTAGGGCGGCGCGGGCAGCGCCTCGGGATCGCCGAAACGCGTCCAGAGCTTATGGACATATTCGCGGTGTGCTCCGCGGAGATAGGCCACGCTGCAATCGAAGAGCCGGAGGAAGTGATACTCTTCGGCACCGTTCTGCCGAAGCCGCAGGAGCAGCAGCCCGTTCGAGCCGTCGACGGCGATCTTGCCGAAGGGATTGGGCCGCAACTCATAGCCGCCGGGTGTCTTGTTGGACGGCGCGTCGCGGTTAGGCAACACGACCCGACCGGCGGCATCGGTCGTGGCAGCCAACAGTGGATCCGACGGCCCCGCTCCGACGATCGTGCCGGCATACTCGCCCTCGGCCATCAACTGGAAGACCTCGACCTCGACGCCCTCGAGCGCCGAGCCGTCGTTGGCACGGACCTCGACGACGACCGTCTCCGGCACCTGATAGAGATAGTCGCCGCGGAAGCCGCGCGGTCGCCCGAGCGTCTGGTTCAGGAATCCCGCCGATTGCTCGCTGAACGGGAAACCGCCGGCGGCGTACATCATCGATCGCGGTCGTGGAAACAGGTGCCGCCGCTGAACGTACATTCCGTTGGCGTCGCGGACGAGACATTGTTCGAGCGTCGTGTCCGTCGTCGTCAGATCGATCAGGCCGAGGTCGCGGCCGATTGTCTGGAGCGCCGGCCAGTCGACATGCGTCGCCATGTCGACCAGTTCCTCGCCCGGCCGCAACGGCTCGAAGAGCAGCAGGGCGGCATAGTCGGTCGGCCAGGGTGTGATTTCCGGGTCGTCGACCACGAGAATCCGGTCGCACCGCAGGCGTTCGAGAATGCCGTTGGGCGTGGAGGGATAGACCGACGCGGCCATCAGGGCGTTCAGGTTGCGAAGCTGATACTGAAGCCAGTCCTCGAAGCAGAATGAGTCGACCACGTTTCGCAGCCCGCGGAAAGCCTCATAGCGATTCCGGGCAACGATCGCCGTGACGCCGAGGCCCCGCACCGGCTCGGCAAAGCGGTTATTCCAGCGGACGATCTCGTGCGAGGCCGTGGCCGGCTCGATGTCGACATGCAGGGTCTGCGGGCCGTCGCGCCACGGCCATTTCGTATTGAAGACGTGCGTCTCGCCCGAAGCGAGGGCCGGCACGTCCACGGTGGCGACGGTCTCGTCATCGATCGCGACGCGACAGGAGGCCGGCGCCGATGCGACTCCGCCGGCATTCAACAGGTGCACGCGGAACGTGACCGACGCGCCAGCCTTCGGCCGCCACGGCCGCGCGTCTGGATCGACCGTCAGGTGCGGCAGGCCGCCGGTGCTCCGCACGCGGCCGTGCCAGCTCGGATCGCGCGGCAGACGTTCGACGTAGCCGACCGTCAGATCCGGCAGCGCCGGTCGCCGAAGGTGCCGCTGCGTCCGGCGCGTCTGGAAGGTGTCGACCGCGTCCACGGGCCAGATGGACGCCCGACCGTCCTGCTCGAAGAGCAGAATGTGGTCCGCCCACTCCATGACCTTGCCAACGTGGCGCGATCCGTCGCGGAGCGTCAGCAGATCGCCGAATCGCAGGTCGGAAGTCTCGAATTGGTAGGAAGTCGGTCCCTGGGTCGCCTCCGGGGCGGCGGCCGCCGGCACCGGCTGCTGCGGACCGGCGAGAGACACGACAACGACACAGCACACGCCACAATAACCCCGCATACGCTTCCTCCATGGGTCGCCCGTGCGGTTCGCTGCTCCGAGCGTCGGCCGGACGCCGTCCTGTCGAGTCTGGTCGTTGGATCCTGACTGGTGGTCTTGACGACATGCCGCCACGACGCAGCAATCGGTCGGGCGGACGATCATGTCTTCAGCTCGCCGAGAACGCGGGCCTGGATAGCTTCGGCTTCACCAGGCTCATAGGCCCCGGCGTTCCACCGATAGCCGAGTCGGTCGCCATCCACTCGCGGGATGAGGTGAAAATGCAGATGAAAGACGGCTTGGCCGCTGGATTCGCCGGTGTTCTGAAGGATGTTTAGGCCGGTCGCGCCGGTGGCCTCAAGGACAGCCATCGCCAGCTTTGGCAGTTGCGCCGCCAAGGACGCCAGCACGTCGGCGGGCACATCGAGAATGCTCCGGCAATGGTGCCGGGGAACGAGCAGGCAATGACCCGGCGCCAAGGGGCCGACATCCAAGAAGGCCACCGCTTCCGGTGTTTCCAACACACGCAGGGAAGGAATCGATCCCTCGGCAATCCCGCAGAACACGCACTTCGATGACGTCATCCGGGAACCCCGCCTGACCGGTGGCGTGGCTTCATCGCACAGCCGCCGGGCCTGGCCAATCGCTCCGGCGCTGCGCCGCCCACGAACCGGACCGTTCTATTCCGATGACTCCCCGGCGCCGGTGTCGGGTGGAGCTTTGGTTTCGGACTCGGCCGGGGCGGACTGCGGCTCGGCGTCCGGTCTCTTCGCGTCGGCCTTTTTGGCGCCGGTCCGGGACTCTCTCCGGGGGCGTTTGGCTTCGAGCCGGCGTCTCCGGTTGACGGCGATCTCCTTGCGACGGCTCATCGTCTTGCGTCGCTCGCTCGTCGCTGGCCCTTCTTCGTCCCCGACCAGTTGGAGGATCGCCAGATCGCTGTTGTCGCCAATTCGCCGTGTGCCGAGCCGGATAATCCGCGTATAGCCGCCGGGCCGATCCGCATACCGCGGCGCGACATCGCTGATCAGCTTGTGGATGACGGACTGAGCAACAAATGGAATCTTTTTCTTGTTGTAGGCCGCAGGCACAACGCCCGCGCGATGACGCCGGCCCGAGCGCGCCCTCAGCACCTTCTGCCGCTGGGCGTCAGACATCTGGTCATATTTCTCCTGCTGCTCGCGGTCGATCACCGCGCGATCTCCCAATGCGGCGATGAGGCGTTGCCGGCTTTGCAGCGTTCCCTTCCGGGCGAGCGTGATCATCCGCTCGGCGAAGGGACGCAACTCCTTCGCCTTGGTCAGGGTCGTCCTGATCTCGCCGTATTGGAACAGGCTCTGGGCCATGTTCCGCCGCATCGCGAGGTGATGCGCCGACGTACGTGATAAATGTCGTCCTGCGACTCGATGTCTCATAACTCACCTGCCATCCGTACCGAAGGTCCGGCGGGCCGGGGCGCCGGGTCGCCGGACTCACCGCACCGTATCCTCTCCGGGCCGTTTTCTCGTCTCACAAGCTCCCCGCGATCGGTCCTCAGTTGCTGCTCGGGGCGGCGTCTGGTGTCGCCGTCGGCGGCGGCGGCGGGGTGGGGAAGCCCACGGGCATAATCGTTCCGACAGAGGCGCCGCTCGCTTCCGTCTCGTCCGGTGACGGCGGCGCGACCTCGGCGACCGGTGGCTGATCGGACGCCGGCGGAGTGTCGACCGTCGGTTCCGGCGCCGTGTCGACCGCGACGCCGAGCGAGATTCCAAGATCCGCCAGCTTGCGTTTGACCTCACGCAGCGACGTCTTGCCGAAGCTGCGCAGTTCCAACAAGTGAGGCTCGGTACAGCGAATCAGATCGCCGACCGTGTGAATCTTTGCGGATTCGAGGCAATTGGCGGCTCGGACCGACAGCTCCAAATCAGAAATCGGGATCGAGAGCATACTCTCATCTGCCGGACCGACGACTCCGTCCTCGAAAGGCGCGGCACCGACGGCAAGGCCACCCCCCAACTCGAAATACTGGACAAACGGATTGAGGTGCTTACGGAGAATCTTGGCCGCCTCGACGAGCGCCATCTCGGGCGTGATGGTTCCGTTGGTCCAGATTTCCAGCACGAGTCGGTCATAGTTCGTGCGCTGCCCGACGCGCGTGTCCTGGACACGATAGCGGACGCGGACGACCGGTGAAAAGACCGAATCGACCGGAATGACGCCGATGACCTGCTCCTCGTCGGGAGACTTGTGCTCGTCGGCGGTCTTGTAGCTTCGACCGGTCCCGACGGTCATCTCCATGTCAAACTCGACTTCATCGGTGAGGGTCGCGAAGAGGTGTCCGGGGTTGATGATCGTGATCGCCGGGTCGGCCTCGATCTCGCTGGCGCGAACCTCGACCATCTCGCCTTTCCGGCCCTTGACGCAAACCCGCATCGTCTTCGGTTCGTCAGACTTGCAGCGGATGATCAGGCCCTTGACGTTCAAGATGATCTCCGTGACGTCCTCGAGGACGTTCGGAATCGTCGTGAACTCGTGGTCGGCGCCTTGGATGCGGACGTGGGTGACCGCGGCGCCTTCGAGGCTCGACAGCAGGATTCGGCGCAGACCATTTCCGACCGTCGTGCCGAAGCCCCTTTCAAAGGGTTCGACCAGGAAACATCCATACTTGTGTGTGCTGACGGTTTCATCGCGCTGAACGCGAGAGGGCAACTCCAGACCGCGCCACCGAATTCGCATCGCATTGTCCTCCCCTGGCAGGCGCTATCAATCCGTGCCAGATGTTTCGCCCCGGGCGCGATCGACGCAAGCACGGGGCACCGTTTTGGTTCCACGAAAGTCAGCGACTGCAGAACTCAACAACCAACTGTTCTTCCACCGGGATCTGAACGTCGTCGCGCGTCGGCAGCGCGAGCACCTCGCCGGCAAGCTGTCCGCCCTCGAGTTTCAGCCAGGCCTGCACCGGCCGGCCGGGATCGGCCTCCAATTGGCCGCGAATCATCTTCTCGCTCCCTTCGCGCGATCGAACACCGAGCCGGTCTCCCTTCTTCACGAGGTAGCTGGGCCGGTTCACGCGCTTCCCGTTCACGGTGAAGTGATTGTGGGTAATCTCGACGCGGGCCGACTTCCGTGACGCAGCGAATCCAAGCTTGCAGACCACGTTGTCGAGCCGTCGCTCCAAGAGAGAGAGCAGTGCCTCACCGGTGTTCTGGCGTGACCGTTGGGCGCGGGCGAAGTAGAGGCGAAACTGCTTCTCGAACAGGCCGTAATACCTCTTGACCTTCTGCTTCTCCCGAAGCCGCTTGCCATACTCGGTGCCGCGCGGCCGCCGGAACCTCTTGGACGATCCCGGCGCCAGGTTTCGGGTTTGTCTTTCCATCGGGCATTTCGCGCCCTCGCAGCGCAAGCCCTTCAGCATCAGCTTGACGCCTTCACGCCGGCACTTACGACAAACTGGTCCCAAATCTCTGGACATACCGACCCTCTTCCCGCTAGACTCGCCGCTTCCTCGCCGGCCGGCACCCGTTGTGCGGCAACGGCGTCACATCTTCGATCGACAGCACCCGCAGCCCGGCTGCCTGCAAGCCGGAGACGGCCGATTCCCGACCGCTTCCCGGACCCTTCACCCGAACCTCGACCTCTCGCACACCGAACTTCTTGGCGGCCTGGGCACACATCTCGCCAGCCCGCTGTGCCGCAAACGGTGTGCTCTTTCGCGTGCCCTTGAACCCGACCGTTCCGGCCGACTTCCAGCACAACGTCTCGCCATTCAGGTCGGTGATCGTGATCATGGTGTTGTTAAACGTCGCCTTGACGTGGGCCATGGCGCGGGCGACGTTGCGTTTGATCTTTCGTTTTCCTGACTTTGCCACGATTGCGTGTCTCCGCACGGCGCGCCTGATGGCGCCGTAGACCACTCGAAACCCTTGACGAACGGCCTCGCTAGCTTCTCAGATCCTTCACACCCTTCTTACCCGCGACGGTCTTCTTCTTGCCTTTTCGGGTTCGGGCATTGGTCCGCGTCCGCTGGCCGCGCACCGGCAACCCCCGCCGATGGCGCAGGCCGCGGTAGCTCTGAATATCCCGGAGCCGCGCGATGTTCTGGGCGACCTGCCGACGGAGCTGTCCCTCGACGACATAGCCCCGGCCCAGGATGGTCGCAATGCGGCTGATCTCATCGTCGGTGAGATTCTTGGCGCGGACATCGTGATCGATGCCCGCTTCTTTCAGTATCTCGCGGCTGTGGTGCGGGCCGACCCCATAGATATAGGTCAGCGCAATGACCACACGCTTGTCGTTCGGTACGTCAACACCAATGATACGGGGCATTCCAACACTCCCGGGGACCGACACGGCCCGTGCCGGCGATCTATCCCTGCCGCTGCTTGTGGCGTGGATTCACCGAACAAATCACGCGAATCACCCCACGCCGCTTCACAATCTTGCAGTGCTCACAAATACGACGGACGCTGCTTCGAACCTTCATTTGACTGCTCCTCCGGACGGACCGGCGCTGTGGCCGTCGGTCAGGACATCGACTCCGTCCTGCGTGACGGCTATCGTGTGCTCAAAATGCGCCGACAGGCGGCCGTCCCGCGTTACCTGCGGCCAACCTGAGGCGTCGCCCACTTTCACCGCCGCGGAGCCTTGGTTCACCATCGGCTCGACGGCGATGACCATCCCTGGCTCAAGGCGGAAATCGTTCTTTTTCTGCCGGCGGTCAGTATAGTTCGGAACTTTCGGTTCCTCATGCATTTGCTGTCCGATCCCATGACCCACAAACTCGCGGACCACGGAGAACCCCGCCGACTCCACATACGACTGAAGGAGGGTCGCCACTTCACACCACCGACGACCGGGCCGCATCTCTGAAATCGCCAGATCGAGCGATTTCGACGTCACGTCCAACAACCGCTGGGCCTCGGTCGAGATGCGTCCGACCGCGACCGTCGTCGCCGAGTCCCCGCAATAGCCCTTCAACCGAACACCGCAATCCACGCTGAGGATGTCGCCCTCCTCCAGCACGCGGCCGTCTGCAATCCCGTGAACCACGACGCTGTTCACGCTCGCGCAGATCACCGACGGAAAGGGGAACTTCACACCGCTCGTCCGAACCCCCTTGAAGAGCGGCTCTCCACCGGCGTCGGCGATCATCCGCTCGGCGACTTCATTCAAATCGGCTGTAGTGATGCCGGGCCGCGTCATCTTCCGCATGCGGTCCAACACGTCGTAAACAACCCGACCGGCCGTCCGCATCAATTCGATCTCGCGCGGGCTCTTGAGAACGATCATCTGCTGACCCACCCGGAACCGATGCGGGACTGAGTATGCGACTCTTTCTCTCATGCGGGCCGGCACACCTTTCGAATCGACTCTGTGACGGCCTCCACGCTCCCGCTTCCGTCCACAGTCTTCAACGCACCGCGCTCGCGGTAGTAACTCACGAGCGGCTCCGTCTGCTCGTGGTAGGTTCGCAACCTCTGCTCGACCACGGTGGGTTCGTCGTCTTTCCGGCGGACCAGGGTGGTCTCACACACATCGCACACGCCCGCCGCCCGGGGGGGGGAATACGTCTCGTGGAAGACACGCCCGTCGCTCGGGCATGACCAGCGACCGGTCAGCCGCTTGGTCACTTCAGCGTCGTCCACATCGATATTGACAACCGCGTCGATCCGTTTTTCTTCCGCCGCCAACCGCTGATCCAACCCCTTGGCCTGGACGACCGTCCTCGGAAAGCCATCGAGGACAAAGCCCGTGGCGGCCTCGGGCCGGTCGATGTGGCTCATCATCATGGCGAGAACCACGTCGTCCGGCACCAGCGCGCCCTTGTCCATATAGTCCTGTGCTCGCCTCCCGAGGTCCGTCTGGTTCTTCCGCTCGGTCCGGAGGATGTCGCCGCTCGACAAATGGACCACGCTGAGCGTCTGGGCAAGCTTGACGGCTTGCGTCCCCTTGCCGGCGCCGGGCGGACCGAGCAAGACGAGATTCACGCGTAGGCCCCCTTGATTCGCCCGCCACCGGACTCGCCGAGGAATCCGCCGTAATTGCGCATGATCAGGTTGGCCTCGATGCGCTGGATCATGTCGAGGCCGACACTGACGACGATCAGCAGCCCGGTTCCACCGAGAAACGCCGACACGCGGAACGGGATGTCCATCGCCGACGACACCACCTGTGGAATCACCGCGATCGCCGCCAGGAAGCCGGCCCCGACGTAGGTAATCCGCGTCATGACCGTTTCCAGATAGTCCGCCGTTCGCTTGCCGGGTCGCAATCCGGGTATGAAGCTTCCGTAATCGCGAAGCTGATTGGCCATTTCCTTCGGCTGGAACTGGACGGTGGTCCAGAAATACGCGAAGAAATAGACCATCGCGATGTAGCACGCCGCATAGAGAAAACTCGAACGGCTGAACTCGTCGGCGATCAGCCGCACAAACCCCCAGCCTGTCAGCTTCCACAGCCAGTTGAACACGATCCCCGGAAAAATCAGGAGGCTGCTGGCGAAGATGATGGGCATCACACCGCCGTGATTGACGCGAAGGGGCAAATACTGGCGCTGGCCGCCGTAGACCCGGCGCCCGCGCGTCTGCTTCGCCTGTTGAATCGGGATACGGCGCTGTCCCTGGGTAATCAGAATGGCCCCCGCCACCACGGCCACAAACGCCGTGAGGATGAAGAGAATCTTGGCCGGGCCGAACTGGGCGTCGCTCGTCACGTCAATCGAGGTGCCTCGTGCCACCGTGATGACCGCGCTCGGCATCCGCGCGAGAATGCCGGCCATGATGATCAGGCTGACGCCGTTTCCGATTCCGTACTCGTCGATTTGTTCGCCAAGCCACATCAGGAAGACGGTGCCGGCCGTCATGCCGATGATGCCCATCATCCAGAATGCAGCCGTCGTGCCGGGATAGAGGCCGAAGTTGTTGTATTGCTCGAAGATGAGGGATGAATCACCGCCGGCGCCGGCTATGTATTTCAGCCAGAACATGGACTGGATCAGGCAAATGGCAACCGTCGAGTAACGGGTGTACTCTTGTATCTTCTTCCGACCGGCGTCACCCTCCTTCTGAAGCCGTTCCAGCGACGGCACGACGGTTCCCAGTAGCTGGAAGATGATCGACGCCGAGATGTATGGCATGATCCCCAACCCGAAGATGGTGCTCTGTTGGAGGGTGCCACCGGTAAAGAGCGAGAAGTATTCGGTCAACTGTTCCAGCCCGCCGCCCAGCCCGCCGCCGGACTTGAAGTGCTCGGTGAGCGCGGTCTGGTTCACGCCCGGCAACGGCACGTGAAAGCCAATCCGGTACACCGCCAGCAGACCCAGCGTGAACAGAACCTTGTTCCGGAGTTCTTTGACCCGAAATATATTCAAGAACGCCTGAATCATGACACATTCTCAGGTGGGCACTCCGCAATGCGGAATGTCCGCCTCATCGCGCCCCATCCACGGCCCGGACGCCAGGCACCGACACGGCCTCAGCCCCTACTTCGCTGCTTTTCCTTCATCTTCATTCGGGGGCTTCTTCTTGCTCGTTGCCTCGGGCTTGGCGGGCTTCGCCTTCTTCACGCCCTTGGTCTTCTTGGCGGCCTTGGCTTCCGGAGCACCACCGCCCTTCTTCGAACTCTTCTTGCCCGCGGCAGGCTCCGGATCACGTGCCCAGCGGGGCCGCTTGACGAACTTCTTCTTGGGCTGCGGTCCGAGTCGGGTGACGACACCACCGACAGACTCGATCTTCTTGGCAGCCTCGGCGCTGAACCGGTGAGCCTCGACCGTGAGCTTCTTGCTCAGTTCACCATCGCCGAGAATCTTTACGGGCTTGTCGGCTCGCCGGATCAAGCCGGCCTCGCGCAGGCCAGCGGCCGTAACGACGTGGCCGTCTTCGAAGCGGGTCGCCAGGTCCTCGACGTTGACGATCTGATAGACCGTTCGGAAGTTGGCGTTGTTGAACCCAACCTTGGGAATCCGCCGAAACAACGGGAACATGCCACCCTCGGCAAGCGATGCGGCGCGATAGCCCGAACGGGCTCCGGCACCCTTGTGGCCGCGGCCACAGGTCTTTCCGTGTCCGCTTCCCTCGCCGCGCCCGACCCGCTTTCGCCTGCGATGCCTGCCGCCCTTGGTCGTGATGTCCGTGATATTCATGGTTTTCTCAATCCACCAGCGATACGCCGCGGAGTTTTTCGATGACCTCTCGGTCCCGGAGCGACACCAAGGCCGCCAAGGTCGCCTTGACCAGGTTCTTGGGGGTGGTGGAGCCGTATACCTTGGTGAGGCAGTCGTGAACGCCGGCCAACTCGAGCACGGCGCGAACACTCGCTCCGGCAATGACGCCCGTCCCGGCGCGGGCCGGCAGGAGACGGACGCGACTCGACTCGAACCGGCCGGTGACCTCATGGGGGATGGTCGCCCCGGTCAGGCGGATCGGCCTGAGGGCGTCGGTGGCTCGCTTGCGGCCCTTCTGGACTGCGTTCGGCACTTCGTTCGCCTTGCCGTATCCGACGCCGACGCGGCCGTTTCGATCGCCCACGACGACCAGCGCCGCGAAACTGAACCGCCGTCCACCTTTGACCACCTTGGAGCAGCGATGAATCTTCACGACATTCTCGTCGTAGGGCGATTCATTTTTTTCCCACGGCTTCCGCCGCGATGCCGGCCTTGTCGCCATTCGTTACACCCGTTGTTCCTGGCCGCGCCGCTTCCGCGAACAGCGCTTCCGCCATATCCCATTGCCACCGGCAACCTCCGCCGGCCTGGCCCCCACCCATAAAAGGATCGGGGAAAGCGTGCCCCCCCCAATCTCGGTCCGCACAGTGGACCCTGCTAGAACTCCAAACCCACCTTCCGGGCCGCCTCGGCCAAGGCCTGAATGCGGCCGTGGTATCGATACGGACCCCGGTCAAAAGTAACCTTGCGAACATTCTGCATACGGGCCTGCTCGGCCACGATGCGTCCGACCAGGGCAGCCGCCTCGCAGTTGCCACCGTGCTTGATCTGGCCACTCAGCGACTTTGATTTTGTGCTGGCTTGGCAGAGCGTTTTCCCGCTCGAATCATCGATCACCTGCGCATAAATGTGCTTCAGGCTGCGAAACACGGAGAGGCGCGGCCGCTCCATCGTGCCGTAGATCTTTCCGCGCACACGCTTCCGCCGCTGATCGCGCCGTTTCAGTTTCACGCCGTGGTTACTCATGGCGACCTCCCACTTCTCAATCAGCCACCTGCACCGGCAAACGCCTTGCCCGCCTTGCGCCGAATCTTCTCACCTGCAAAGCGAATACCCTTGCCCTTGTACGGCTCGGGTTTTCGGGCGTCCTTGACGCTCCGCGCGAACTGCCCCACCACCTGCTTGTCGATCCCGGCGACGGTGAGCTTGGCGGGCGTCTCGTCACCGCGCGTCGCGGGGACCTCGATCTTCACATCCACACCGGCAGGAATCTTGAGTTTGACCGAGTGGGAATACCCCACGTTCAACTCGAGCGTCTCACCCGATTTGGCACAATTGTAGCCGGTGCCGTAGATTTCCATCTTGCGCTCGAACCCCTCGGTCACGCCAACGACCATGTTGTGGATCAGCGCCCGCGTCATGCCGTGCAAGGCCCTGTGCTCCGCGGCGTCGGAGGCGCGGCTGACGGTGATCCGATTGTGATCCTTGTCGTGAACCACGGAGACACCTTCCGGATAATCCCAGGTGAGGGCCCCTTTCGGACCGCTCACGTTGACCCGGCGGTCGTCCATCGAGACCTTCACGGCCGACGGCAAGGACACCGGTTTGTTCCCGATACGCGACATCTCGCCATTCTCCGGCGACCTCTCGGCCGCGCTGGCCCTTAATACACCGTGCAGATCAACTCACCGCCGATCCGCTGCTTGCGACACGTCCGACTGCTCAGCACCCCGCGGCTCGTCGACAGAATCGCGACGCCGAGGCCGTTGAGCACCAAGGGGATTCCCTCAACGCCCACATACTTGCGGCAGCCGGTCCTGCTCTCTCGTTTCAAACGCGTCAGGACCCGCTCGCCGCGAGAACCGTACTTCAAGGTGACACGCAGGAGGCCCTGTTTGGCGTCCGCGATCTCCTCGACGTCGGTGACATAGCCCTCCTCTTTGAGGACTTTACAAATCGCCAGCTTGACGCCGCTGCGGGGGATCATGACGGTCTTCGCGCCGATCCGCACGGCATTCCGGATTCGCGTCAGCAAATCGGCTATTGGGTCACTCCACATGGCTTGCGTTACGCCTCCGTTTTACCAGCTCGCCTTTTTCACGCCGGGCAGGTTCGCGCCGAGGGCAAGTTGTCGAAAACAAATCCGGCAGAGCCGGAACTTGCGATAGACCGACCGGGCCCGGCCGCACACCTGACACCGGGTATAGCCTCGAGCCGAGAACTTGGGCTTTCGAGCCGCCTTGATCCGCAATCCCTTTCTTGCCATCGGCCTGATCGCTCCTACGACGCCTTCTGATCCTTGTCCTTCTGGAACGGCATGCCGAGCAGGGTCAGCAGTCGCCGGCTCTCCGCGTCGCTGTGAGCCGTCGTGACCATGGTAATGTTCATGCCCTGCTGGTACTCGACCTTGTCCGGATCCACTTCCGGAAAGACGGTCTGCTCCGTGAGACCCATGCTGTAATTGCCACGACCGTCGAACCCCTTTGGGCTCAAGCCGCGAAAGTCGCGGACACGGGGGATGGTCACGGAGATGAGCCGATCCAGAAACTCGTACATCCGACGGCTCCGGAGCGTCACCTTCAGGCCCGTGGCGTAACCGGCCCGCACCTTGAAGTTCGATACGCTCTTTCGAGCGCGGCAGACAATCGGGGCCTGGCCGGCGATGAGGGCGAGTTCTTTCCGCGCCGTCTCCATCCGCTTCTTTTCCTCCAGCGCCTTGCCCAACCCCATCGAGATCACGATCTTCTCGAGGCGCGGCAGCGACAGCCGATTCGTCCGCCCCAACTCTGATTGAAGCGCCGGCAGTATCTCTTTCTGATAGCGGTCCAGTAACCGTGACATCGTCGTTCCATCCGGCCGTTACGGCCTTACAGCTTCTGCCTATTTCGTCGTTCCGCCGGCGGCGCCTCGGGCATCGCCGAGAACCGTCCCGCCTCGGGTCACGCGTTGTTTCGAGCGCGTCTGACCCTGCTTGTCTCGCTCGACTTCAAAATGGATGCGGCTGCCGTGGCCGGTCTTCGGATCGACGGGCAGCACATTCGACACATGGACCGGCGCCTCTTTTCGGATTCGCCCGCCCTGTGGATTGTTTCGACTCGGCCGCAGGTGCCGATAGACGAGGTTTACGCCCTCGATCAGGACGACCTGACGCGCCGGGTCCACGCGCAGGACCTTTCCCTGTTCACCCTTGTGATCCCCGGTGATCACCTCGACGCGGTCGCCTTTTCGTACCTTTGCCGCCATGACTCTTTCTCTCGTTTCAGACCGTGCTCATCGCCAAACCGCCGCTTTCGCGGAACGGCCCGGACGGTCCATCTTGATCACCCGCCTAGACGACCTCGCTCGCGAGCGACACGATCTTCATAAAGCCCTTTTCGCGAAGCTCGCGGGCCACCGCTCCGAATATCCGCGTGCCCTTGGGGTTCCGGTCGTCATCGATGACCACGGCCGCATTCGTATCAAACCGGACGTAACTGCCGTCCGGCCGCCGCACCGGGTACTTTGTCCGAACGATCACCGCTTTGATCTTGCGTCTCGTCGCCCGGTCCTTGCGGTTGTTGCCGGCGAAAAAGTCGCTGTTCGGCAACGCTTTCTTGACGCTGCAGACGACGATGTCCCCCACGCTGGCGGTGCGTCGCGTGTATCGGTGGGCCGCCGTCGAGCCGCCCAGAACGCGGATGACCAAGGCCCGCTTGGCGCCCGTGTTGTCGGTGATGTCGACGACCGATTCAGACTGGATCATGCTCTAACGTCCTGTTTCTAGCGACCCCCGGCATCCGCCCGGGACCGGCAACACGATCGACGCGGTCAACCGCCGCGGCCCCCGACGGCTCGGACGATACGGGTCAGCCGCCACGACTTGGTCTTGCTGATCGGGCGGCACAACGCAATCTCGACACGGTCGCCCACGTGGGCCTCGTTTTTCTCGTCGTGAACCTGCAACGAACCGCGCCGGCGCATGTACTTGCCGTACTTCGGATGCTTGACCAGTCGGTCTATCCGGACTTTGATGGTCTTATTGCATCCATCCGACTCCACGACGCCGATCTTCTTTCGCGACCGCCGCGTGTCCTTCGATTCGGCCTGCTGCGTTTCTGCCGTCATATCCCGCATTCCGCCTTCCATCACCGTTGCCTCCGCGATGACCGTCGCGGCCGGCAGTCCTGCTCATGCCGTCCTTACGCCTTGCCCGCCGTCCCCACCGACTCGATGTGGTACTGCTTTTGCTCGATGTCGGTCTCACCGCGCTCTCGGAGCACGGTGAAAACGCGGGCGATATCTTTCTTCACTTTGCCGAGCTGCGAGGAATCCTCCAACTTCTCCGTCACCGCCTGGCTTCGCAGATCGAACAGGTGCCGGCGCAGCCGGTCCAGCTCCTCGTGAATCTCTGTGGTCTTCAGCTCGCGCATGTCGGATATCTTCATCTGACGGCCCTTCCGCTGCCGGCGGCATAGTGATTCGCGGGCACACCGTCGCCGCCCGGTCGTCTGGAACCACGGCCGGCAGAGCATGGTGGAGCGGCGAGCGGTCGCCCGTCGGTTCCGATGGTTTTCCTAATCACACACATCCGGTTCGGGCACTCCGCGGACTCTTCCAACGGCTAGGAACGGGCACGCCGTCGGATGAACCGGCAGCGGTAGGGCATCTTGTGCGCCACACGGGCCAAGGCCGCTCGGGCCACTTCCTCTTCGACACCGCCGATCTCGTACAAGACCACGCCGGGCTTCACGACGGCAACCCAGTGGTCCGGCTCACCCTTGCCTTTACCCATCCGTGTTTCCAGCGGTTTACTGGATACACTCTTGTGCGGGAATATCCGGATGAAAACGCGCCCTTCGCGATGGAGGAAGTGGGTCGCGGCCATGCGTCCCGCCTCAATCTGTCGGGCCGTGATCCGCCCCGGCTCCAGCACCTGCAAGCCGAAGTCTCCGTAGGCCACGAAGTTGCCACGCGTGGCATTCCCGCGAATGCGACCTTTGTGGTGCTTCCGGAACTTCACTCTCGCCGGCATCATGGCCATGATCTGTCACTCTCCGAATACTGCCGCGCGGCTGTTACAGACGTCCTCGACGACGGGCGCGATCGGGTGTTTCCTCATCCTGGACGGCACCGTAGCGTCCCTTGTGCAGCCACACCCGAACGCCGATGACGCCCGACTTCGTGTTGCTGATGGCGTAGCCATAGTCTACATGGGCCTGCAGGGTCTGAAGCGGGACCGATCCGAACTTCTGCGTCTCGCTGCGGGACATCTCCGACCCGCCGAGGCGGCCCTTGCAGATGATCTTGATTCCCTCGGCGCCGGCCGCCATGGCGGCCTCGCACCGCATCTTCATAACCCGGCGAAAACTCGAACGCTTCTTGAGCTGTTCGGCGATGCTCAGGGCGACGAGCTGGGCGTCGAGGTCGGGGGCCTTGATCTCCTTGATGTTGACGTTGACCTTGCGGTCGATCAGGTCCTCGATGGCCTCTTTGAGCTTGTCGACCTCGGCCCCTTTGGGGCCGATGACCATGCCGGGGCGGGCGGTCGACAGGAGGACCTTGACTTCATTTCGCGTCCGCTCGATTTCGACCTTCGCACAGCCGGCAAATGGCGGCGTGCGATTGAGCCGCTTGTGGATCAGGCGGCGAATCTTCTCGTCCTCGACGAGGAACTCGCCATACGCCGCCTTTGGGGCAAACCAGCGCGACCGCCAGTCCTCGGTGATTCCAACGCGGAATCCAAGCGGATTGACCTTCTGTCCCATGGGGTCCTACTTTCTCCGGCCTTCGCCGACGGCGACGACAATGTGGCTCGTGCGTTTCATGATCGGGTGAGCGCGGCCACGGTCCTTCGGCCGAAAGCGCTTGATGGTCGGTCCCTCATCGACCCACGCCGCATGTATGTACAGGTTTCGCACGTTGGCATCCTGTTCGTCGGCGTCGGCCATGGCCGCACGCAACACCTTGTCCACCAGCACGCTGGCGCGCTTCCGTGTGAAGCGCAGCAAGTCCAGGGCATCGTTCACGGGTTTGTCTGCAATCAACTGCGTCACAAGCCGCGCCTTGCGCGAACTGATGCGCGCGTATCGATGGGTCGATTTCCATATCCGGTCGGCCATCGATTCAAGCTCCCAATCTCGGTCGTCTCCACACCGGGAGGCGACAGGCCCTGCACCATGCAGCTTTACCGCTTCCTCGATCCGGCATGCCCACGAAACGTCCGGGTCGGCGAGAACTCACCCAGCTTGTGGCCGACCATGTCCTCGGTCACCAGAACCTTCATGAAGACCTTGCCGTTGTGAACGTCGAACGTCTGGCCGACAAACTCGGGAGGAATCGTACATCGCCGCGCCCAGGTCTTGATCGGCTCGTACGAGTTGTCACGCTTCGCCCTCTGAACCTTCTCGAAGAGGCGAGGATCAACAAACGGTCCCTTTTTCAAGCTTCGTGCCATCGGTCTGTCCTGATGCCATCCGGTCGCGGAGGCTTACCTGCGCCGCTTCAGTGAAACCTGTCCGTATCGTTTGCTGCGACGACGACGCAGAATCCGGCGGTTTGAGTTCTTCCGCGGGTTCCGCGTGCGTCCGCCCTTCGCGGGCTTTCCGGTCGGGCTGCACGGGTGCCGCCCGCCGCCACTGCGGCCCTCGCCGCCTCCCAGCGGATGGGCCACCGGGTTCATGGATGTCCCTCGGTTATGGGGGCGGCGGCCCATATGCCGCTTTCGACCGGCCTTGCCGAGCTTGATGTTCTTGTGCTCGATGTTACCCAACTGACCGATCGTCGCGCGGCATTCGACGCGTACCTGGCGCATTTCTCCGGAAGGCAGCAGGATCGTGGCCCAGTCGCCCTCGCGGGCCGCGAGCCGCGCCGAACCGCCGGCCGCGCGAACCAGCTTTCCGCCCTGTCCGGCGATCATCTCGATGTTGTGAACATCCATGCCGACCGGGATGTTTCGCAGCGGCATGGCGTGGCCGAGCTTCGGTTCGACGCCCGGCCCACTCTCGACAGAGTCCCCGGCCTTGAGTCCGTGGGGGGCCAGAATATAACGCAACTCGCCGTCGCCGTACTTGAGCAGGGCGATGAAGCAATTGCGATTGGGATCATACTCGATCGCCTCGACAATGGCCGAAACCCCGTCCTTGCGACGCTTGAAATCGATCACGCGGTAGAGCCGCTTGTGCCCGCCGCCACGGAACCGCGATGTAATTACGCCGTGGTGATTGCGGCCGCCGGTCTTGGGCAGTGGGCGGCACAACGACTTCACCGGCCGGCGGCGCTTGTCCGTCAGCTCGGAGAAATCGTTCACGCTGCTTTGTCGGCGACCCGGGGTGGTCGGCGAATAGATCTTAACGCCCATAGCCTTGCGTTCCCTCTGCCACTACGTCGCCCATCCCATCGAGGGCGACACGGTCGATCAACGGCCCCGTCAGAACAGATCAATATGGAAATCGGGGTGCAGCACAACCACCGCCTTTTTCCACGACCTCGTCACGCCGGTCTTGTAGCGATACCGACGCCGCTTGCCCTGGCGAAGGCTGGTGCGAACCTTCTCGACCTTTACGTTGTATATCTTCTCGATCGCATTTCGGATTTCGATCTTGTTGGCGCCGGGGTGGACCTCGAAGTTGTAGGAACCACCGCGACCGGGGCGCGTTCGCGACGCCGCGTACGACTGCTTGCTTTGGTGCGTGCCCTGCTCGGTGACCAAGGGTCGGCGGATAATGTGGTAGATGTCCATGGTTGACTCGCTACTGCCGCGCCTCCGGATTCCCGGCCGTCATCGGGTCATCGACAAGGGCCTTAAAGGATTCCGGCGTAAAGATCAGCTTTCGGTGGCGCAAAATCTCGTACGCATTCACTTCCCATACCGACTTGATACCGACGCCGGCAATGTTCCGACCGGACTTCAAGAGATTGGGGTCGATCGAGGTCAGCGCCATGAGGGCTCCCCGCTCAGCGTCGACGGCCTTGAGGATTCCGGCGAGCTTTCGGGTCTTGGGTTCATCGAAAGCGAGGTCACTGAGGATCAAGGCCGAGCCGGAGATCGCCTTGGCCAGGATCGCCGAGTTCCTCGCCAGGCGCCGCATCTGCCTCGGCAGGGCCTTCGAGAAGTCGCGCTGCACCTTCGCAAAGGTGTGGCCGCCGCCACGGCGGACCGGCGTCCGGGCGTTGCCGGCCCGCGCCCGCCCCGTGCCCTTCTGGCGGTAGAGTTTGCGGCTCGAGCCCTGGACCATGCCCCGGCTCCGCGTCGCAACGGTCCCCTGACGCCGATTGGCGCGATAGGCCACGACCGCCTGCTTCAGGAGGGCGTACCGCACGCTTCCGCCGAGCAACTTGGGATCGAGTTGCTCGGAGCCGACTTTCTTGCCCGCGCTGTCTACCACCGGGATTTCGATCATCGCCCTTGGTTCCCAACAAGACGGGCCGCCGCGATTTCTCGCAGACGGCCCGTTCTGAGGTCATGCCTTCTTCCTGGCCCGGGACACCACCACGTAGCCGCCCTTCGGCCCCGGGATCGCGCCCTTGATCACAAGCAGGTGTCGGTCCTTGTCGACCGCGACCAACTTCTGGCTCTGGATCGTTCTTCGCTCGTGGCCCCAACGGCCCGACATTCGCTTTCCGAGCTTGATGCCGCGGCCCTCGCCGAGGTCGCCGCTGCCGCCGATGCTGCCGGGGGAACGATGCTTCCGCTCGACGCCGTGACTGGCGAGCTGTCCTCTGAAGTTCCAGCGCTTCATGACGCCCTGATAGCCCTTTCCGATCGTGGTCCCCACGACATCCACAAACGCCACGCCTTCCTGCTCGAACGCCTCGACGGTGACGACCGCCCCAGGCTTCGCTTCGGCGGGCGACGAGAGGCGAATCTCGCGAACAAACCGGCAGGGCCGGACCCCGGCCTTGCGCGCGTGGCCGATCTGGGGCAACGTGGCGCGAGCCGATCGGGCCTCTTCGAAGCCGAGCTGGACCGCCTCGTATCCGTCCGACTGCAAGGTCTTGACTTGCAGGACGGTGCACGGGCCGGCCTGAATCACGGTCACGGAAACCGACGCGCCGCGATCGTCAAAGACGCGGGTCATTCCGATTTTCTTGCCAAGTATTGCGGGCGTCATAAAGCACAGTAATCCCACCTGGATGCAGGATTGATCCCTTTCGCGCGATCAGGCTCACGCGTCGTGTTAAGGAAAAAAGAGGAAACAGGAATCTGAACCCAGCGCCGGGCGACACACCCGTCGCGGCAGACCTGAGTCAAACCATCGTCACGCCTTGATCTTCACAAACACGCCGGCCGGCACCACCAATCGATTCAACGCCTCCACCGTCCGTGCAGTCGGCTCGAAGATATCGATCAGGCGCTTATGCGTCCGCATCTCAAACTGATCTCGCGCCTTCTTGTCGATATGCGGGCTGCGCAACACCGTGTAACGCTCGATCCGTGTCGGAAGCGGAATGGGACCGCGAACCCGCGCACTGGTGCGCTTCGCGTGATCGACGATCTCGCACGCGGACTTGTCCAGCGGCTGATGGTCGTACGCCTCCATCCGAATCCTGATCCTTTGCAGCGCCACGGCGTCTCCTCACAACTGCCTCAGACACCGGACAACGCGTTCCGCACGCGCCACCGGCTCCATCAGCGGACAGCCCGGCGATGATACCGCCGCACGATCGGGTGTCAAGTCGTGCCCCAGCGTTTTTTTCGCGATGGAGGCAAATCGCGCCGCTGGCCCCGGAACGGGCGAGGAAGGCCGCCCGAGCGTGTGACCCTCTCGGTGACCCCGGCCGCGCGAACTCAAGCCCGAAACTCCCTCCTGCGATTCGATCGGGGCGACCTGGAGTTCATGGCGCCGCCCCCGCTGGCGATGGGGCAGCGGGGCGTGGTCACCGGCACGGTCAGTACCCGTGCCGCTCGAGGAAGGCCCGCTGGAGCTTCTCCGGCATCGGAGCATAGGCCAGCGGCTCCATCGACTCGCTCGCTCGGCCCTGGGTCAGCGTCCGCAGGGCAGTTGTGTATTGAAACAGCTCCGCCAGAGGCACATCCGCGTGGATCACGCGGGTTTTCCCGCGGACCTCGGTGTCCTGGATGATCCCTCGGCGGCTGCTCAGATCGCCCGTCACAGCCCCAAAATAGGCCTCCGGCGTCAAGACCTGGACCCGCATGAGGGGCTCGAGCATGATCGGCCCGGCCCGCTTCAGTGCCTCGTGAACCGCCAGTCGAGCCGCACCCTCGAACGCCAGTTCCGTACTATCCGTGTCGGCTAGCTGGGCTTCCAGCAGCGTCACGCGAACGTTGAGTATCTCGTATCCCGCAACACAGCCCTGTTGCAGGGCATCCCGGACCCCCGCCTCGACGGCCTCGACGAACGATTGCCGCAGGCACTCCCCGCCGGCTGCATCCACGAACGAGATCGACTCTCCCGGACTACGAGTCCCGCCGGCCTCGAACGGCGGCTCAAACGGCTCGATACGCAGCCTGACAATCGCCAGCGGGCCCTGCCCGGCCATCGGACGGATAAACCGGCCTTCGGCCTCTGCTGCCTGCGTGATCGCCTCCCGATAGGCGACGCGTGGCCGCCCGACGCGCACCGGGACACGAAAGTCTTTCTTGAGTTTGTAGATCAGCACCTCGAGATGCAGTTCTCCCATCCCGCTGATCAATGTCTGCCCGGTCTCAGGATCGACGCCGTACCGGAACGTCGGGTCCTGCCGTTCCATCCGCCCCAGCGCTTGGACCAGGGCGTCCCGATCTTTGGTGTTCTGCGGCTCCACCGACACACTGATGACCGGGGCAGGAAACTGGATCCGCTCCAGGACGACCGGATGCTTCGGGTCACAAAGGGTATGACCGGTCAGGGCGTGCCTCAGCCCGACGCAGGCCACGATGTCGCCGGGCAAGGCCTCGCTGATCTGCTCGCGTCGCTTGGCGAACATGCGGACGATCCGGCTGATGTTTTCCTTCTTTCCAGTGCTGGCGTTAAACACGCGGCTGCCGCTCTTCAGCGAGCCGCTGTAGATGCGGAGATAGTACAGATCGAGCGGTTTTTCCGCCACGATCTTGAATACGAGGGCCGCGAACGGGGCCTCCTTCGTGGGCCGCCGGACCTCGACCGTGTCGTCGTCGAGCGACCGCACGCCCTCGACCGGAGGTCGCTCCAGCGGGCACGGGAGGTAATCCACCACGCCGTCCAGTATCTTCTGCACGCCGATGTAGCGTAAGGCCGACCCACAAAAGACGGGATTGACCGATCCCGACACGGTCGCCTTGCGGAGGACGCGCCGGATGTCGGCCTCGTCGAGCGGGGCGTCGTCCAGAAACCGCTCCATCAGGACGTCGTCCAACTCGGCCACCTTCTCGTCGAGGGCGTGGCGATATCGGCGAACATCCTCCTCCATGTCTGCGGGAATGGCCCCCTCGGTCACGTCCGCGCCGAGCGTCTCGGTGCGGTAGTAATACGCCCGCATCGAGAGCAGATCGACCAGCCCGCGAAACCGCGACTCCGCTCCGATCGGGACCTGTACCGGCACGGGATTCGCGTCGAGCCGCTCGGACATTGAGCCGATGGCCGTCTCGAAGTCAGCCCCGGTCTTATCCATTTTGTTGACAAAGAAGATGGCCGGCACGTGGTAACGCCGGGCCTGACGCCAAACCGTCTCCGATTGCGGTTCAACGCCCTCCTTGGCATCGAACACGACGACGGCTCCGTCCAGGACCCGGAGACTCCGCTCGACCTCGGCCGTAAAGTCCACGTGCCCCGGCGTGTCGATCAGGTTGATGGTGGTGTCGCTCCAGGGGAAGGTGACGGCAGCGCTGAAGATGGTGATGCCGCGGCTCTGCTCCTGCTCGTCGAAGTCGGTCGCGGTGGTGCCATCATCGACCTGGCCCATCTTGTAGGTACGGCCCGCGTAGAAGAGGATTCGCTCCGTGATGGTCGTCTTGCCCGCGTCAATGTGGGCCGCGATGCCGATGTTCCGCACCCGTGCCAGCGGTGACGCGGGGTTCACGCCGTCTTCGTCGCCTGCACCAATCTCGGGTCTCACCGCCATCGTCGCCAACTCCGACTCCAAACCACCTGCCGCGTGTGCTCGGCGACCGGCCGCCGCCGACCGGGTGTGTCCACTGTATACGGTGTCGGAACATTTCCGCCGTGTCCTGCGGGCAGAGCACGCGAGCACCGGCGTGCGGCGCGGCCGCAAACACGGCCGTCCACTACTACAACCTTATTATTCTCAACAGGTTGCACCGTCGAATGGCGACACACGCATCGAGCGGGAACCGTAGTATATCGCCCATCGGCAGTCTTGTCCCGGACCGACCATCTTTTGGTGGTCCGTGACAACCCAAGCGGACTCGGTGCGCGGCTGTAGCGTCAGCCCCCTGTGGCCGACGTGACCCGGGGCCAGTAGCCTCTCGTCCACCGGCGTTGGGCACGGAGGCCTGACGCTACGGAGGCGTCAGAGCAATCATCCGCCGAATCGGTCATGCACCTTCTTTCGGCACGCCAGAGATGCCTGTGAGCAGAGCAGGGTGGGCCGTGCCCACCCTACAAGACTGCAATCTGACGTCAGGGTTTTCCCGTAGCCGCCACTTCAGCGAGTTGGGCCTCGCGGACGAGGTCGGGGAGAGACTCGGTCTCCATTTTGGACATGACGTGTGCCCGATGGACCTCAATGGTTTTCTGGCTGAGACCGAGCTTGGCGGCGATCTGCTTGTTGGGCAACCCCGCGACGACGAGGGCCATGACCTGGCGTTCACGTGGCGTGAGCCGGGCAGCCAGCCGCACGGCCCCATCGCGGCGAGTGCGTTCCTCGCGGTTCACGCGGTCCTGAGCGATGGCCTTCTGAATGCGATCGAGCAGCACCTGATCGCTGAAAGGCTTCTCGATGAAGTCCATCGCCCCTGCCTGGATGGCCTTGACGGCCATCGGCACCTCTCCGTGACCAGTGATGATGATGATTGGAAACTGGATCTTGCGCTGCGCCAGCACGTCCTGCAATTCGAGTCCGCTCATCCCCGGCATCCGCACGTCGAGAACGAGGCATCCGCGTTGCTGTTCGTCGCAGCCGTCCAAAAAACTGTGTGCCGAGTCGAAGGTCCGGACCGCTAGGCCGACGGACTCAATCAGGAACCGGAGCGACTTCCGCATGGCAGCATCATCATCCACGACAAACACGAGGGGCTCATTGTCCATCGCGCAATCCTCCTCCTGCCGGCAGGCTGAACTTAAACGTCGCCCCGCGATCCCGATTGGGTATCGCGACGAGTTGTCCCCCGTATGCCTCGATGATCGATCGGCTGATCGACAGGCCCATCCCCATTCCGTCTTGCTTGGTCGTGAAAAACGGCTCAAACACACGATCCGGCGAGACGTCGGGCAGACCGCTGCCGAAATCGCGGACCGCCACCTCGATCCGGTCACGCGTCCCCCGTGACGTTCGAATGATGAGCGTCCGGTCGTCGCGATCCGTACTGCCGCACGCCTCGTAGCCGTTGTGGACCAGGTTGACGATGACCTGCTGGAGTTCGATGCCGTCGGCGTCGACCGGTGGGAGGTCCTCGGCGAGTTCGAGGTGCGTGGAGGGGCCATCGCGCCGAAACTCGACTTCGGCCAGCCCCACGGCCTCCTTGACAACGTCGTTGATGTCGACGGCGCGGTGGCGCGGTGCCTGCGCCCGCGCGAATCGGCGGACCCGGCTGATGATCTCGCTCGCTCGCCGCGCCTGGGTCGTGATCTGCTCCATGGCGTCGAGCAGGTCGGCCTCCTTGTAGCGACCGGCACGAAGACGTTGCACACAGCCCTGTGCAAAGTTCGACAGCGCCGCCAGCGGTTGGTTGATCTCATGCGCCAGCACCGACGCCATCTCACCGATCGTTCGAAGACGCGAGGCATGCGCCAACTGCTCCCGGGCCTGGCGGGCGGATTCTTCGGCTCGCCTGCGCTCGGTGATGTCCATCACGGTTCCGATCATCCGGAGCGCACGACCGGACGAATCGCGCGTCACCTCTTTCTGCTCGCGCACATGACGGACGTCGCCGTCCGGGCGGACGATGCGATATTCGAGCGGTCCTGAGCACGTTTCGTTTCGCATCGCCGCAGCCATGTGCCGCCGGACGCGCACCTCATCCTCGGGATGCACAAGCCGCAAGAACGTGTCATAGCTCGCCTTTGCCCGTCGCTCGTCCAGCCCGAGTACGCGAAACGTTTCATCGGACCAGTGCAATTCGTCCGCCGTAACATCCCAGTCCCACGAGCCCATACGAGCCACGCGCTGGGCCCGAGCCAGTCGGGCCTCGCTAGCCCGCAGGGCTTGCTCGACGCGCGTTCGCTCCAATTCCGCCGCCGCGCGGGCGGCAAAGACGTTCATGATCGATTCGGCGCGCGCCGAGCGGCTCAGGGGACGGTCATGGAGCACGCACAAATGGCCGATCGTGCTTCCGGAGGTGTCCTTCAAGGCCACGCCGAGATAGCTTTCCGCCCCCAGGACCTTCAGGTCTCCATCTTCCGGAAAGCGTTCCTGGACGCGCTGCGGACAGCAGTAGATTCCGTCTCTGATGACGTGCTCGCACGGGGTCTTTACCAGATGATACTCCACGTCATTCGTCCATCGATTGCCCAACCAGAACGCCAGACTCCGCACGCGGCTCCGCCGGTCGCCGATCAGCTCGGTCACGAACGCATAACGCACGCCCAACGCCGCGGCGAGGTGTCGCACCACCGCCGGGAAGAAGTCGCCGCCCGTGACGGAAGCCGTTCCGGCGACCAGTTCCTCCAACCCCCGTTCCGCCCGCTTGCGTTCCGTGATGTTGGTCACGGTCCCGACGTACCCGACGATTTCGCCATCAGCGTCGCGCTCGGCGACCGCCTGACCGAATACCCAGATCGTGCCGTGTTTGCGGTTCTGGAAGCGGTATTCCGACTGAAATATCCGCCCGGCCGCGGCCGCCTCATCCCACTCCCGGCTGACGCGATCGCGGTCGGCCGGGTGCAACCCCCGAGCCCAGCCTCGGCCGCGGGCCTGGTCCGACGTCAGGCCGGCGATCTCACACCAGCCGGGGTTGACGTAGAGACAGCCACCCGCCGCGTCCGTCTGAAACACGCCCACCGGCGCGATGTGTGCTAGGACCTGAAACCGGCGCTGGCTCTTCTGAAGCGCGGTCGTTCGGAGGCGGACCATGCGTCGCAGCGTCAGGTTCCACAGCAGGAACAGCACCAACACGCTCGCCGCGACCAGGCCGCCGACGGTCAGAATCCGACGATGGCGCGTCAGCCAGCCGGGAAGCATCTGTCCGCCGGTCAGCCACGTGTCCACCAGCTCGCGATGACGTCCGGACTCGCGAAGCGCGGCGAGATGGCGTTCGAGCGTCGACATCAGCCGGCGGTCGCCCTTCCGAACCGCGAAGCAGAAGTCCTGGGTGAAGTGGTCGCCCTCCGCCAATTCGACGTTGGACAGCCCATATTCCGAGACAAGTCTGACGCCAGCCTGTTGCCCGCAGACGAAGGCATCGATCTCGCCGAGGTTCAGCAGCAGCAGGCCGTCAAGGCGGCTGTGGACGATGCGTCGCTCGAAATCCGTACGGTCGGCCAGCCGCTCCATGGCGATGCTTCTGGCCTGAAGCCCGACCGTATGGCCGGTCAGCGCCGCGAGACTCACGATTTCGCGATCACCGCGACGTCGAAAGATGGCCTGAACCATCTGGCTGTGGGGCGTAGACATGTCGTACTGATGGACCCGCTGCGGCGTGCAGACGATGTTGATGAGATCGATCGAGCCGCCCTCGAGCCGCGTCCGGATCTCCGGCCCGTGCATCGGCACGAACTCGAAGGTCACGCCCGCGGCCTTGCCGATCTCGCGGAGGAGATTCGGTGTGAAACCGTCGACACGGCCGTGGGCATTCACGAACTCGAACGGGGCGCATTCTTCGTCGATCGCCACACGGATGACGCGCGGTGGGCCGCCGGCCGGACGAGACGACGACCCGGCCGTTTGCGCGGCGGTGACGGTCGGTGGTCCCAACACGACGGCGACCAGCGCGACCGCACGACATGCGAATTGTCTGTTTATGAAACCGGTGCTGCGGCAATCAGGGCAATCGACATGTGGCGGTGTGCGGGCCATACCGACGAACACGTCCCTGTTTCATTCGCCGACAGATGTCGACATGTGCGAACCGATCTCTCAGAACCACCACGAACCGCGCGCCTCGGCTCGGGCACTGCGACTTGGCCGAACCGGTGACCGGGAGATCAGTGGCCTTATACCAGACTGAATGGACGTTGTCAACCCGCGGCGCGGCGTTCGCCGTTTCCTCGCGGTCGCGGTCCTGATGGGGTGATCTGTGTCCCCTCGTCATCGCGCCGGCGGTAGGACCCGATGTACGCCGTGGCGAAGGGACGCAGCAGGCCGTCGGCAGACGGCTCGGCACGCCGCTTCAACCGCAATGACGCCGCCGGAAAGAGACGCCGGAAGGGATAGCACGCCACCTCGACGTTATAAAACGCCTGCGCCGACTTTTCACAAGCACGGGAACGAAACAGGCGGTCGAGTTCGCGGGCCGAGAACCGGCGGTTGGAGAACCGATCCGCCCGTGTGCGCCTGCCTGCCAGCCGCCGGACGGCCCGCATCGCCGTGGTCACGACCGGGGAAAACACCCGGCAGGCCCACGCATCGGCACAGCGGGCAGTTGGAACGCTGACGAGGATCAATCCGCCCGGACGCGTGACGCGGACCAACTCGTCCGCCGCCCGGTCGGCGTCTTGGAGGTATTCGAACAACCCGAGGGCGAGCACCGCGTCAAAATGGCCGTCGGGAGCGTCAATGTGCGCCACGTCGCCCACGGCGAACTCGACGGCCGGGCGGCCGTTGAGGCCGCCGCCGTTCTGCCGCGCGAAACGCCGCCGCGCCTGCGCGATCATCGGCTCGGAGAGGTCTATCCCGTGATAGCAGGCCCCACGGCCGGCGATGAACGGCGCCAGGACGCCCGTGCCGCACGCCATGTCCAACACCCGCGAGCCTGCACCGACCAGCGGTCCGAGCAGCGTCTCCACCCGCCTGCGGCGGACGATAAAGCTGTAATTCGTAACGGCGTCGCCGTCCTCGTCGTAGAGCGTGGACCATCGTCCGCCGACCGCGAACGCGTCAAAGTGTCGCCGGACTTCCGCCTTCGTCAGCATCCGCCGCTCCATCGCCATGTCCTATGTCGAAACGCAGACCCACAAATCGCTCAACCGCGTGGCCAACACGCGGCCATCCGCGATGCCGTCGCAGACCACTCGCGGCAAGCAGTATGGATCGCCTCCGACCCGACACACGCCCCGGTCCGTCGTCACGGCACAGTCGAACCCGGCCCGGCGAACGATTGCCACCGTGTCCGAGGTCCGGTTCCACGGCCGGCCGAACGGATAGGCGAAGTGCCGCACGGAGGCGTTCAGTTCGGCCTCGATCCGCCGGGCAGACCGGCCGATCTCCGCCTCGGCCCGCCGCCGATCCACAATGGCGAGGTTGGGATGGGTGACCGTGTGGGCGCCAAAC